>JBCLBO010000063.1:0-19384 GCA_038916785.1 Candidatus Hydrogenedentales bacterium
GAGGCGGACACGCTGCGCGAAGAGGCCGAGCGCAGTCAGTATGTGGCCAATACCCTGCTGGCGGCGAACTACATTGCTCAGCAAAACGTGGCCGTGGCGCAGGGGCTATTGGTGGCGACGCCCGTGGCGCACCGGAACTGGGAATGGGGCCATTTGGTGAATCTGGCTTGGCCCGCCAGTGGCCAGCAGGAGCAAGGTTTGCCCACTCCGCAGCCCGGCAAGACGACGGAGGAGTTATGGAGAGGCGCCACGAGCCGGTTGGTGACGACCCTGACGGGTCATACGGCCGGGGTAGGGTCGGTGGCTTTTCATCCGGACGGAAAACGGCTGGTGTCGGCGTCCCAGGACGGCACGGTACGCGTGTGGGACCTGACTTCGGGCTCCGAATTACGGCGCCAGAAAGCTTATACGGGGCCGATCAGTTCGCTGGCGGTGAGTCCTGATGGCCGCTTGATAGCGTTTCCCACGGAAACCTTCGAAATCGTGGCGTGGGATTTTCACAGCGGAAGTCGTGTGCAGACCTTTTCCGGCCACACGGACCAGTGCGCGCCTGTGGCGTTTAGCCCGGACGGAACGCGGCTGTGCACAGTGGGCCTAGACCTGACCTATCGCATCTGGGAGGTCGCGACCGGGAAATCTCTAGGCGTCCGGAGGATCGGCGATTTTTCCATCGCGGCGGACGCCTACTTTCTGCCCGATTCCACGCGCGTGATGACCACGGAGCCGGGCAATCGGGTGGTGGTATGGGACTATGCGACGGGGGAGGTGATTCGCACGGTTCATGGCCCCGCGACGGAAGGCTTTATCGCGGGGAGGATCAGCCCCGACGGGCGAAGCGTAATTAGCTGGTCCGCCTCGCTGGGCGCCGTTACGATCTGGGATACCGATACCGGCGTGGAAATTAACTCCTATATCAGTGGGCGCTCCCTTATGCTACATCCGGTGTTTTGGTCAGCGGATGGCACGCTGAGAGGGGCCAAATTCAGTGCGGACGGTGCGCTGGTCGCAGTGCCTGAACAGGATGGCAGCATTCGCGTGTTCGCGCCCGCGCCGTCGCGAAGCGCGGCGCAATCGGAAGACGCGGTAAGACACCACGCCGACGTGGTCTATCTCGCCGCGTTTACGTCGGACGGTGGACAATTGGTCACGGCGTCGTTTGATGGGACGGTGCAAATCACGGACACGCGATCGCTCCAGGTGATCAGGGAATTCACCGCGCACAAAGCCGAAATCGCCGGAATGAGCGTGAGTCCGGACGACAAGTACCTTGTCACCTTCGGGTTCGACGGCATGTGGCGCGTGTGGGACTTGCGGACGGGCGAGCGCATCCTTGAGGTCGAGTCCAATATTCCGGCGAATTACGGCGGCGGGGCGCGCGGAGGCGCGGTGCGGGGTAGCGCGGGTTTGTTCGATAAGCAGTGTTTCTCGTCGGACAGCCGGCGCGTGGCGTTGACGACGGCCCCGGGCGAGGTGAGCGTATTCGAGCTTCCCTCGGGCCGGGTACTCTGCAAGGCGAAAAATCAGAAAGGGTGGAGTTATCGAAACACCTTCAGTCTGGATGGACACTTCCTGCTGATCACTCCCTACCTAGAGGGATTCGTGACCCTGTTCAACGCGGACACTGGGGCGTTGGTGGCGGAACTGCAGGGCCACGGCGGGCAGGTCTTCCACACGAATTTCAGCCCGGATGGATCGCGCATTGCGACCACGTCGTCGGATATGACGGCGCGGCTCTGGGACGGCCGCACGGGGAAGTTTCTAAGGTCGCTCGAGGGGCACACGGAGGGTGTGCTGAGAGTGGCGTTCTCCGCGGATTCACGCACGGTAGTGACGGCGTCGGCAGACAACACGGCGCGGCTGTGGCGTGTGGACACGGGCGAACTCCTGGCCACGATGAGCGGCCACGCAGACGGCGTCATAGGCGCACAATTCAGCCCGGACGGCGCGCGAATCCTCACGACGTGCTGGGACAACGTGACGCGGGTGTGGAATCTGCAAGGGCAGTTGCTGGCCGAGCTGCGGCTGGCCGCGGGCGAAGACCTTTATTACGCGACCTGGAGCCCCGACGGCCGCACGATAGTGACCACGACGAGCAAGGGGACGGCGCGGCTGTGGCGCGCGGCGGACTGGACGGCCTTCCGCGACCCAGTGAAATCCGAAGAAGACTTCGGGGCGCAGCTAGAAAGATCAAGAGCTTTTTAAC
This sequence comes from Candidatus Hydrogenedentales bacterium, assembly GCA_038916785.1. GTDB lineage: Bacteria > Hydrogenedentota > Hydrogenedentia > Hydrogenedentales > VFKU01. Next base: position 2,204 of record JBCLBO010000063.1, read on the forward strand.
CGTAAAGGACGCAGAGGGCACCGCCCTTTGTCCTTTGGTGGCATCGGCTTCCAGCCGATGAAGAATGAGCCGGAACCTACGTTTCCCGCCGAATCACCGCCCTCGCACCTCAACAGTCACGCCCCGCCCCGCATGGGCTGGAAGCCCCTGCCACCAAAGCCTTTCGCATGGGCCCGATGTATTTTCTCGCGGTGAACTCAGCTGGTTTTCATCGCTTTCACGTAGTCGCTGTTGTAGACCAATTCGGAATAGGAAGCGAGTACCGTCTTGTCGTCGTCGGTCAGCGTGGTGTCGGCGGCCATCGTCGCAATGTTGTCGTCGATGTCCGACACATTCGATACGCCAACATTGAGCATCGAGATGCGAGGATCGCTGAGTACAAAGCGCAACGCCGCGGGCGGGACCTTCCGCGCGAGCGCAGGGTCGGCCGCAGGCACGACCGTCCTGCTGCCCTGGCCCAGCAAGTTGGCGCCCATGACTTTCATGGCGACGACAGCCATGCCGAGCTCGTGGGCGCGGTCGATGCACTTGTCGCGCCATTCGAGCTTGGGCTCGGACAGCAGCGTGGACATCGAGCGGCGCATGTAGCCCTTCGCCAGCAACACCTGGTCAAAGAGGCCAGTATCAATCATTTTGTAGACGTCTTCGAAAACAATATGCGTGGTGAGGCCGATGAAACGCACGAGACCTTCGTCGCGCAGCTTGGCGATTTGTTCGTAGACCTTCATCGCGCCCTCCACGCCGACGGCCTCGATGACCGGGCTGTGGACTTGCAGGCAGTCGACGTAATCCGTGCCGAGTTCCTTCAGCGATGTCTCCAGGCTTTGCCGCGTGCGGTCCGGGCTGGGATTGGCGACTTTCGTGGCGAGGTATACGTTCTCGCGCACGTCCTTGAGCGCCGCGCCCATGATGCGCTCGCTCTCGCTGTAAACGCGCGCCGTGTCGAAATACCGGATGCCCTCGTCATACGCGTGGCGCACCATCTTCACGCGCGCTTCTTCGGGGTCGAGCGTGACCATGTAGGCCGAGGCCCAACTGTTGACCATGGCCGAGCCGCCGTGGCCGAGCACGGGCAGGACGTGCCCGGTCTTGCCGAAGGGCCGGGTAGGGATGCCCGCGGGGAAAGTGATGACCTTCTTGGCGGGCGCGGCGTTCGCACGCGACCCGCCGGCGATCATCGCCGCGCCGGCCGCAACGCTCACGCCCGTCTTGAGAAAGCTGCGCCGGTCAATCTTGATCGGTTCGTGGTGCATGGGAGTTCTCCTCAATCCAGTCCTGTGGCTCTGGGTGCCCTCTATCATCCGCGGCGCCGCGGCCCAAGTCAACGTGGTCGAGCAGGGCTCACGGAAACGCCGCCACTACCAGCGGTTTGTTGAGAATCCGTGCCACCTCTTTGGCCGATTTCCCTGCCGCGTCCAACGCCTCGGGATCGGCCCCATTCGTTAGCAGCATTGTGACGGCAGGGACATTGGCCGCGGCCGCCGCAAAATGCAAGGGCGTCCACCGCGGGATGTTGTCCTGGACATTCACCGCGGCGCCGCGCGCGAGCAGCTCAGCGAGGATGACCGTGTCCCGCTGCTCGGCCGCCACGTGTATCGGCAGAAGCCCCGAAGGATCGCGCGCGGTCAGCGCGTCGCGGTCCCGATTCAGCAAAAATTGCGTGGCCCGCAGAGACCCCGCCTGCACGGCAATGTGAATGAGCGGAGTACCGTGAATGGCCAGGGACAACCAACGTTCGTGGGCCTCCGCGCGCGCCTCGGGCGAAGGACCATCGGCCAGCAGCGGCACGATCTCGTCGTAACCGGGCGGCGGCTGATGGGACGGCGTTAGGGCCGAGAGAATATCGGCGTGCCCCGCCTCGGACGCGACGTCGTACGGCATTTTCCCAATTTGATTGGGCGACTGCGGGGCCTGCGCCTCGACGAGCGCTTGGACGACGGCCTTTCTTCCGGAGAACGCGGCGCCGTGGAGCGCGGAGTCTCCCATCGCATCGATGCGGGCCGGGTCAGCGCCGGCAGCAAGAAGCGCAGACACCACAGAAGCGCTTCCGGCATAGGCCGCGATGTGCAGCGGCGAGCGGCCCAGCGAGTCCACGGCGTTGGGGTCCGCGCCTTTTTCGAGCAGACGCCGGGCGATGTCTACACTTCCATGGAGCGCTGCGGCGTGCAACGGCGTCCAGCGGGAGTATTCCGACGCCTGTTTGGGATCGGCGCCCTCCTCGATCAGCATGTCAATGACGTCCAAACGGGCGAGATCGGCCGCGACAAAGAGCCGGGGATCGCCCGAAACGGTCGGCGCGGCGACGCTGGCGCCGCGCGCGGCAAGGTGTCTGAGCAACTCCACATCGCCCAACGCGAGGGCCGTGTTGTAGGCCCGATCAACAATCGTCTGGCGAATCTGCGGCTCCTTCGCAGTCTGCTCGAGAGCGCGATCGATGGCGTCGAACCAGCGCTTCTGCACGCAGAGGTCTAAGCGCTTCATCGTCCGCTCGGGCTCGAAATTGAACCGGCCGCCGGCATCGCTCATCAGCAGCACCAATTCTTCGCTGGGCCCGTTGATCGCTAGTTCCAGGGCGGAATTCCCGAAGACGTCGGGCGCGTTCACCACCGCGGGTCCGGGCGCCAACAGCCGCGCTGCATCGATCATCACCCGCTCGACCGCGTAGTGGAGGGGGAACCGGCGGCGGCCATCGATCGCGCGAATGTCGCCGCCCTTCTCGATAATCCGTCGCACGATGTCGGTGAGGCCCCAATTGCCCGCATAGTGGAGCGCCGTCTTTTGAGCTTCTCCGATCGCAGTCACATCTGCGCCCAGATCGAGGAGATAGTTCGCGACTTCGGGCTGGTTGTGTTCGAGCGCACTCAGGAGCGCCGTGGCCCCGTCTTTGGCGCGCGGAGCGTTCACGTCTCCTCCGCGATCCAGCAGTTCTTTGACGCGGGCGAGATCGCCAGCGGCCGCCGCGTCATAAAGCGAGAGTTGGGGGGCGAATTTCGCCGCCGGCGTCGCGGACTCGTCGGCCTGCTGCCCCTGCGGCCTTGCGCCGGCAACGACGCTCGCGGACAGCGCGATCGCGGCGATCCGGAAATAACGTGTACGACGCGTCATAGTTTCTCCTTTACGCTCGAAACCTTATCGGCCAGCGTCTGCGGGCGATCGACGCGAGTGCCGAGCTTGATCGTCGTCGTGATGCGCGGCGCGCCCATCGCGTGGACGGTCTCATGACACCGCTTTACGGCGGCGAACACCTCGTCCCACTCGCCTTCGATATTCGTGCCGTAGGCATGCATCTCGTGGATCAATCCGGCGTCGCGGATAATCTTTTGGCACGCGACGATGTATTCAGAGAGGGACACGCCGACGCCGATCGGAATCACGCAGAGGTCGATCATGACGTTCATCGAAAGACTCCCGCGAAAGCGCCGGGCGTCATTCTAACTTAACAACTGACAAGGTTCTACAACGCTCGCAACACAGAATCAATGAGAGCAGGGAGAAATTGACTCGCTTTTGTATTTCTCTGTGTCCTTGCAGGAGTTCCGGATTATGTGAGGCAATTCAGGGCTGGTTTGATCTGCGCGGCGCGATAACGAGGCAGAGAACGGCGCCGATGGCGGCGGTGGCCAGGCCGAGCAGTGATTCTGCGGGGCGGCCACGCAGCGCCCAGAGCATGGTCCAAGCGGAGACGAGCAAAAAAAGAATCGGCGTGACGGGATAGCCCCAGACCCGGAAGGGCCGGGGCGCAGCCGGCCGGCGCACGCGCAGGACGAGCACGCACGAAACAGCCAGGCTGGCGAAGAGTGTGAGCGTGAAGCCGGCGTATTGGAGAATTTGATCGACGCGCCCGCTCAGGATGAGCAGGGTAGTCAGCGCGCCTTGCACGACGAGCGCGTTGACCGGTGCGGCGGAACGCGGTGAGACGCGGGAGAGCCAGTTCAGCGGGGCGACATCCTGGCCGAAGGCGTAGTACACGCGAGGGCCTAGTGCGGTCATGGCGGAGGCGGAGGCGAGAATGCTGACGCACAGGAGCGCGGCGACGGCAGAGATCCCTGCGGGCCCGAACAGAGATTTCGCGGCGACGAGCCCGACTTCGACGGCACCGGCGAGGCCCTCGACGCCGGCAGCATAGAGATAGACGAGATTGAGCGCGAGGTAGAGCGCGGTGACGAGTCCGGTGCCGAGAAGCAGAGCGCGGGGGAGATCGCGCTGGGGGGCGCTCATTTCGCCGGCCATGTAGGCGGCGCCGTTCCAGCCGAGGTAGCAAAAGTTTACGAAAATGAGAGAGGTGGCGAGATTGGAGATCAGGTCGAGGGTACCCAGGGCCCCGTAAATCGGTGAAACTTCAGTGATTCGGGCAGCGACGCCCCGCCCGGAGACGACGGCGACGACGATAAAACAGATGATGCCGAGAACTTTGAAGGCGGTGACGGCATCAGTGAATCCGAGTCCGGCCCGGAGTCCCCGGGCGTGGAGCGCGACGAGCGCCCATGCGAGGGCGATGGCCGCGAGATCGTTAACCGAGACGAGGCCGGCGAGCCGGGGGTCGTCTGCGAAGACGGGGACGAAGTGGCCGAGATAGCGGACAAGGCCCTTGAGCGCGGCCGCGATGGGTGCGGAAAAACCGGCGACGAGTGCGACAAAGGCGCTCATGAAGGCCATAGCGGGGCCGTAGGTCTCGCGGATGTAGACATACTCGGCGCCGGCGTTTGGCATCATTGCGCCGAGTTCGGCGAAGCACAGCGCGCCGCACCATGCCAGAACTCCGCCGAGCGCCCACAGGAAGAGAATCCAGCCGGGATGGCCGAGGTCCTGGGCCTGGAAGCCGGTGGTGGTGAAAATGCCTGCGCCAATCATGCTGGCGACGACGAGCGCCGTGGCGGAACGGAGCCGGACGCCGCGGGCGAGTGCCGTCGCTGGCGCCTTAGTCACTCTGGGCGGGCTCGCGTTTGCGGAAGACGATGAAGTACTGGCCGTCCATGCCGAGGAGTCTCTCTTCCACAAAGTCGAAGCCGCTGTCCTTCACCTCGTCGGTCACGGTGCCCTTGCCGCAACGGACGTGTTCCATTGCAAACTTCGTGCTGACGCCTTTGACGCGCTCGAAATCCACGATGACGACACGGCCGCCGGGGCGCAGGGCCTTGTGGATGGAGGCCATGGAGTCGTAGGGGAATTCGAAGTGATGGTAGACGTCGCAAATAAAAGCGACCTCTATGGAGTTCGCGGGGAGGTCTATGGAGCGATCAGAGCAGACGCTGGCCTGAATGTTGTTGATGTGTTCTTTCTCGCTCAGTTCCTTGATGTGGTCGACAAAATTTGCGGCGATGTCGACGGCGTACACCGTGCCGCCGGGCGCGATCTTCGGCGCGAACATGCGCGAGAAGAAGCCGGTGCCGGCGCCGACATCGGCGATGTTCATGCCGGGTCCGAGGCCGATCGCATTGACGATCTCGTTTCGGAACTTGTAGATTTCCCGGCTTTCTCCTTCGAACAGTTGAATGTACTTGTCGACGTCGGGATTTTTGAAGTTGTCATTGACGCCCGGCTTGACGCTTTGCTCTTGCGCAGGCGCAACGGCCGAGACGGCGACGGCGAGTAGGGCGAACGCGGCTGTGAACCATCGGATCATGGCTGCGAATCCTCTTTGGGGGATTTGGTTATTTTGTGGCGCGTTCACGGACGGCCTTAACAAAAGCCTCGGCCTTCATCCCGGCGGCGCGGCCTTCGGCTTCGGCCTGATCGGCGCCGATGCCGTCGCGGTTCATTCGGTAGAGCGCCCATAGCGTGCCGACGCGATTGGAGCTGGCGCAGTGGAGGAGCAGGGGCGCGTCTTTATGGCCGTCCAGGGCGTTGAACATTTTCTGCAGATCGGCGTCGGGAGGGATTTCGTGGCCCATGGGGAGATTGACGTAGGTGAGGCCGGCGGCTTCGACGGCCTTTTGTTCGTCGAAGCCGAGTGAGGCCATCTCGGAGGGGGGCGCGCAGATTGATCACGGTTTTGACGCCGAGCTTAGCATAGATCGCGAAATCGGATTCGGCGGGCTGGGCGCCGAAATAGATGCGGTTGTTCTTGTGGGCGGCGGCGTTGGGTGTGTCGCCGACGTGGACGTTGACGATTTCTTTTTCGGCGGGCCGGTCGGCGGCGGTGAAGATGAATATGTGTTGGGCGGGAAGTATCTCGATGCGATCGACGAGTTCGAATCCCGCGGGAGTCCATTCGCGCATGACTTCATCGACGCTCATCTTGTGATCGATGGGGATGGGGAAGGAAATAGTGGCGGGATCCTGCTCCTTACGGTACTCGAGGAGGGCGACTTTTCCACCGGGGGCCAGACTTGCGCGAATTTTGGCGAGCATGGCCTGGGGGTCGCTGAATTCGTGGTAGGCGTCTACGAGGAGCAGCCAGTTCACGCCGGCTGCGGGCAGGCGGGGGTCGTCGGCCGCGCCGAGGATGGGCTCGATATTCGTGATGCCGGCTTCGGTCATGCGGGTCTTGAGTTGGTCAAGCATACCTTGCTGGATGTCGACGGCGAGGACACGGCCTGACGGCGCGACACGCTTGGCCAGGCGCAGGGTGTAGTAGCCGTTGCCGCAACCGAGATCGGCCACGATGTCGCCGTCCTTGAGGCCGAGGAGGTCGAGCGTCTTTTCTGGCTCCTCGAGTCGGTCACGGGATTCCATGAGGAGAATACCGGCGCGCTCGGCGGGCAGGATGTGGGCGGGTACGCGCCCAGTTTCGGGGTGGGTGTGTTCCTGAGCGGCGAGAAGGGGGGCCCACGTCAGGAGCAAAATGAATGCACAGAGATAACGGAGAGTAGCGATCATGGATACCTCGTGATCGGTGGTTTGGGGCCGCGGAATGTTTGTTCCTGTAACCCGCCAAGCGTGATTCCGGTTCCGCGTACGGGTCGGGAGAGCATAAGCCCGGCGAGCCAAGAACGCCAAATCGGGGCTAGATGGCGATAGCTTTGCCGGACTGTGCGGAGCGGTACGCGGCCAGCGTGACTTCCAGGGCGCGTAGGCCGTCCTCGCCGGTCACCGCGGGCGAGCGCCGATCGCGCACCGCGCACACGAAATCGCGCACGAGCCCAAGGTTCGCGTCGTCGCCCCAGCCCACCCAGGCGCCTTTGCCCACCGAATCCGCGTACACGTCAATCTTCTGACGGAAGGCGTCCACGCGCAGCGAGCCCTTCGTGCCGGCGAGATCGAGCGTGAGATCGCCCCAGGTGGGGAAGGACTCCGGGCGGTTCCAACTGGCGACGTGCGAAATCTTCGCGCCGTTCGTCATCTCGAGCAGGAGACTGCCCACGTCGTCTGTCTGTAGCCCCTCGTGAATGAGGTTCGCGCAAGAGCAGTGGACGCGGGTGAACTCGCTGCCCGTGATCCAGCGGAGCACATCGGCCACGTGGACCGTGTGATCCATCACGGCCCCGCCGCCGCTCTGCGCAGGATCCGCAAACCAGCCGCCGGGGTACTGGCCGTTGTTCGTGCAGGCCGCGGCAACCAGCGCGCCGATTTCCCCGCCGCGCACGCGCGTACGGATCTCCACCAAGGGCGTGGCGAATCGGCAGGGAAACGCGATACCCAGGCCGACCCGGGCCTTGGCGCAAACCGCGATCATCGCGCGCGCATCCACGATCGTGGTAGCGATCGGCTTTTCGCAGAGCACCCATAGCCCGGCGCGCGCAGCGGCCTCGACGTGCTCGCGGTGCTTAATATTCTCCGAGCACACGATGACGGCGTCGAGCCCGCCGAGAAGCAAATCACCCTGTTGCGCGAAAAATCGCACGCCACTCGCGCGCGCGGCCGCGCGGCCACGGGCAGGGCGATCGTCCCAAATCCCAGCCAATTCCGCTCCAGGAATTTTCTTCAAACACGCCGCGTAACTGTGGGCGTGCAGGTGGGCGAAGCTCATGATGCCGATGCGAATCATGCCGCGCCCCTCGCGTCGAGGGCGGTGTCGGCCGCGGCCACACCGGCGGCTGCGGCACGCTGAAGCCACGCGCGCGCGCGCCGCCCATCGCGCGGCACACCCAGTCCTTTCAAATAGCACTCGCCCAGGCGGAACTGCGCCCAAGGATCGCCCTGGCGCGCCGCCGCGCGGAAGAGTCGCGCCGCGCGGGCCCAGTCCGGCCGGGCGCCGTCCGTGAGTACATACGTCTCCGCGAGTTCGCGCGCGGCCCCCGCGTGGCCCCGGAGACCGGCGGCGCGCAATAGCTGGCGCGCGCGGCGCAGATCGCGCGGGACGATTTCCCCTTCGACGAGCACGCGGGCCAGCGCGACCGCCGCGTCCATCTGGCCGAGCACCGTGGCGGACTCGAGCCAGCGCAAGCCTTCAGACGCCGGGACCTCCGCACCATGCGGCCGCGCAATGATCGCAACGCCGAGCGAGTATTGCGCGAGCGGATATCCTTGCTCCGCCGACAGGCCTAGCCAGCTCAGCGCGTGAGGCACGTCACGGCGCACGCCGTGTCCGGCAAGGTAATGCACACCGACGATGCACTGGGCGTGACGGCTGCCGGACTCCGCCGCACGGCGGTACCAGCGCACCGCGGCAGGCAGATCGCGCGGCATACCGAGGCCGGCAGCGCTCATGCTGCCCAGCGCTACGAAGGCGCGCACGTCTCCGCCGCGGGCCGCCCGGCGAAACCAGCGCGCGGCTTTCGTATAGTCGCGCGGCGCGCCGTTCCCGGCCGCATAGGCCCTGCCCAAGTGATACTGCGCCGTGGCTTCTCCCGCGTTCGCCGCCCGGCGGAACCACTGCACCGCGCGGCGGCGCGCAGCGGGCGAACCGGCGCGCGCGGCATACCGATAAGCCAGCGCGAGCTGCGCGTCGATATCGCCCTGGGCGGCGGCTTTCTTGAACCAGCGCAGCGCCGATCGCGAGCTAGACGCTCCGCCGCGATCGCGGGTGTGGAAATTGGCCAGCGCGTACTGCGCAGGCGCGAACCCGGCGCCGGCGGAGCGCCGCAGCCAATAGCGCGCACGGGAGAGATCGCGGGTTTCCGCGTTGAGATACGCGACCGCGAGCATGCACTGCGCCTCCGGGTCGCCCCCGCGCGCGAGTTCGATGAGTTCCGCGTCCATGGGCTACAGCCGCACCTCGCGGCCGGTCCGGGCCGATTGACTCACCGCCTCGAACAACCGCAGGACGTCGAGTTCGTGGTCGTAGGTCTCCCCCGCCGCGTGCGAGCCGATCAGGGCCGCAAATCGCGCGAGGTGGCGCGCGGCGAACGACGGCGCGACGGGGCTCTCGCGCCGCCGGAATTGGGTGGAATTTCCTGAATTCGGGCTGGACTCCAAAACAAGATCGTCGGTGCTGAATTGAATCATGCCGGCGTCGCCGCAAACTTCAATCGATGCCCGCGGCGATTCGCCGCGAGCCCGGCAGGTGCCGGTCCACTGGACGATCGGCCCATTCGTGAATGTCAGCGTAAGAGAAACATGCTCCAAGCCCGGGGCACGTGCCCGCTGCGCGAACAAGCGCGGACCCGCGCCGAAGCGGCCGGCGAGCCAATCGAGATCGCCGGACATAAGCGACACCAGCGCGCCCGCGCCGGACGGTGCATCGGGCGATGCGCCGGCGCGGAAAATCCGGATGAATCCGGGCCGGCCGATCGCGCCCTGATCCAGTTGCGCGGCTATCGCGGCGAGCTCCGGCGCGACGCGCGTGTCGTGCGCCACGTAGACGTGGATGCCGGCGGCGCGGGCGGCCTCAAAGGCCTTGCGCGCGGCGGCGGCGAGGGGCGACGAAATGAGCACGTGCTTTCGGCACTTCGCGGCGAGCCGGAGATGGCCGGGGATCGCCCCGGATGGTGCGCAGAGGACCACCCCATCAATGTCTGTGTGCTCTATAGTACTAGCGCAAACCGTAGTCGCGCGGGCCCGGCAGCGCGCCGCGGCCTTCTTCGCGGACGCGGCGCGGGGATCGGCGCAGACGGCCAGGTCGAGGCCAAGCTCGGCGGCGGCAGACGCATAAGCAAGGCCCTGCGCGCCGCACCCGATGAGCGCGAATTTCATCGCGGAAGTCCCCCGGCCACATAGTATAGAGCAGCGGCCATGTGCTTTGCAGCGGGCGCGGAATTCGCTAAATCTATGGCGGCCCGGCGGACGGGCGCTTGTGGAAGGGCCGTCCCGGCTCTTCTGAAGCGGCGAGACGCCGCTTCCACCTTGGCGCGGCGTTTCCGGGGAATGCTCGGGCCGGCTTGATCTGGGGGCTCGCTGTCGCGAGCACTGCCGGGGTTGATCGCCCGGAGTGTGGCCGGGCGCGTCGAGCGATATACTGGACGCATGGACTACGCGGAACACACGCTGCGCGTGGGGCCGGCCGGCTGGGCCTATGCCGACTGGAACGGGGTCGTGTATCCCGCGCGAATGCCAAAAGGCGCGCACGCCCTGGACTACCTCTCGCGCTGGTTCGACACGGTCGAAATCAACGTGTCGTTTTACCGGCCGGTGCCGCCGGATCACGCACGGTCCTGGGCGGGCCGGGTGGCCTCGAACCCCCGGTTTCAGTTTACCGCAAAGCTCTGGCAACGATTCACCCATGAGTCCGGCGGCCCTCCGCGCGACGAAGACATCTCGCAGTTTCTACGCGGAATCGAGCCGCTGGCCGAGGCCGGGCGGCTGGGCGCCGTGCTGATGCAGTTCCCGCAATCCTTCCATCGCACCGCCGAAAACCGGCGAAGACTGGCCGGGCTGATCGCCGCATTTCACGCGCTGCCGCTCGCCGTCGAAGTGCGGCACGATTCCTGGCAATGCGCAGCGTTTTTCGAAGGCCTGGCCGAGCACGGGGTGGCCTTTTGCAACATCGACCAGCCCGCCCTGCGACACTGCGTCGCCGCGACGCAGGAGGTGACTTCACCGCTCGGATACGCGCGGCTCCACGGGCGCAACAGCGATGCGTGGTTCGCCGAAGGGCGGCCCTCCTACGAGCGCTACAATTACCTCTACGCCCCGGAAGAACTCGATCCGTGGGTCGCGCGGATCCGGTCGATCGGCCTTCGCGCGCAGGCGACCTACGCGGTCACAAACAACCATTTTCAGGGCAAGGCCGTGGCCAATGCGTTTGAGATTTTGGCGGGACTGGGCCGCGCGCCGCGCGAGATGCCCGAGTCGCTGATCGCCGCGTTTCCACGGCTCCGCGCCATGCTCGAACAGGTCGCCAAGCACGCGGAGCCCGCCTGCCCGTGACGTTGCGAATACCCGGACCGGACGGTCCGCGATGAAGGACCATCGGACGATGTGGGCGATCGCGATCGCGGCCGCGGCGCTGGCGCTGGGCGCGTTTACCCTGCGCCAGACCATCGGCGCAAACCGCACGGCCGCCAAGCAGGCAGCGGCCGATCGCGATCGGATTGTCGCCCAGATGATTGATCGGCTCGATATGGATCCGCGCGTGCGCGCAGCCGCGACCCGAAGCCTGGTGGAGGCGGCGGCGAAATACTGCGGCGATCCCGCGCTCGCCTCGGCGGAGACGTGCTACGCCGAGGGACTTCGCGCGTACTACGGGGCCTCGGACACGAATGCGGCCGAAGACGCCTTCACCCGCGCCGCCCAATTGCGGCCGCAGTGGGCCTGGCCGGTGAACGGGCTGGGCATCGTCGAATTCACCGAGGGCCGGCGCGGAAATGCGCAGCGATCGTTTGCGCGGGCGCTCGCGCTGGATCCGGCGTGGAGCCGGCCGCACAGCGACATGGCCATTTTGTACCGCCGCGCGGGCGAGCTGGGAGCGGCCTTCGATCACGCGCGGCAAGCGCTGGCGATCGAGCCGGATCACCCCGTGAATCATTTCAATTACGGCGTGATTCTCGACGAACTGGGCCGGCACGCCGAGGCGCGCGCCGAGTACGAACGCGTGCTCGCCGCGGCGCCGGACATGCCGCAGGCCGCCTATAACCTCGCTTGCGGCTACGCGAGGCAAGGAGAGCCGCGCGCAGCGATGCCCTATCTGGCCCGGGCGATTGATCTCGATGCGGCCTTCCGCGACTATGCCAACGTGGACCCAGACTTCGGTCCCATCGTCAACGACAGCGAATTCGCGCAACTCATTCGTGGAGAGTCCCGGTAGAATCATGGCAGACCCATCGCAAACAGCCGCCGATGCGCCGCCGATCGAACACCCGCCCGGCGTGCGGCCCGCGCGCCCACTAGGATTGTGGGATGGATGCTGCGTGGCCGCGCTCGCCGTGGCGGTCTGTCTCGTCTTCGGACGGGCGGCGGGCTTCGAGTACGTAAACCTCGACGACCCGGCGCAGATCGCGGAGAACGCGGTGGTGCAAAAGGGCCTCACCTGGGAAGGCCTGCGCTACGCCTTCAGCGCCACACCGGAAGGCAATTTCATGCCCGTCACCTGGCTGAGCCACATGGCCGCGGTGCAGATCGGCGGGCACGGCCCCGCGGCGCACCATGTTCTCAACGTGGCGTTGCACGCCATCACCGCGGGCCTCGTATATCTGTTCTGGCGGCTGGCCACGGGCGCCGCGGGGCCGAGTGCCGCCGTGGCGGGACTGTTCGCGCTGCACCCCCTGCGCGTGGAGTCCGTCGCGTGGATCTCCGAGCGCAAGGACGTACTGAGCGGACTCTTCTGGATGCTGACTCTGCTGGCCTATTTGCGGTATTCCCGCGCGCCTTCGCTAACGCGATACCTCGCGGTCGTGGCCCTTTTCGCCATCGGGCTGCTCAGCAAATCGATGCTGGTCACCCTGCCCTGCGTCATGCTACTCCTCGATTTCTGGCCGCTGGACCGCCTGCGGCGCGGTGGCCTCGGAATGCCCATCGCGGAAAAATTGCCCCTCTTCGCGCTGGCGGCCGCCTGCGCGGCGATCACCTATCTGTCCCAAGAGACCGCGGGCGCAGTCAGTTCGATGGAGACGCTACCCATCGTGCAGCGGATATGGAACACGCCCGCAGCCTACGGAACCTACCTGGCCCAGACGATCTGGCCGGCGGGCCTAGCCGTCATGTATCCATATTTACATAGTGACATGTTGATAGTAAACGGCGCATTGGGCGCGGCGGCGCTCGCAGCCCTCTCCGCGGCGGCGATGCGGGGTTGGCGCAGGCGCCCCGCCCTTGCCGTCGGGTGGCTGTGGTTTGTGGGGACGCTCGTGCCCGTCATCGGCCTGGTGCAGGTGGGCGTCCAGTCGCACGCGGACCGCTACACCTACATACCGCATATAGGCCTCTTCGCAGCTGCGGTCTGGTGGATCGCCGACGTGCTTAAGGCGCGGCCGCGCGTGGCCCGTGCGATGGCGGCGGCGGCGCTGCTGGCCCTAAGCGCGGCGGCGTGGCGCCAGGTCGGCTTCTGGAAGAACAGCGAGACGCTGTTTGCGCGTTCGCTCGCGGTTACCCGTGAAAACCCGTTTTCCGAGGGGAACTACGCCGTTGCCCTGATGGATCGGCAAGAGTATGCCGTCGCGGAACGGCATCTGCGGCGGGTCGTCGCAATGGGCAAGCCGAAGGCGCGGGACTACTACAATCTTGGAATTGCGCTAATGAACCAAAACCAGCCGATGGAGGCCCAATACTTTTTTGAGGCCGCCGTGCTCGAGGACCCCAAGGCCGGGCGGAGCTGGCTGCTGTTGGCGAACATCCGCCTTCAGCGGGATCAGTGGCCTGCGGCAGCGGAGGCCTATCGCCAGGCGCTGGCCTTGGGGGCGGGGGACTGGGACGCGCGCCTGAATCTGGCCATCGCATTGGGAATGGCGAAACAGCCCGCCGAAGCGGCCACCGAGTATGAAAAACTCCTGGCCGAGCGTCCGGGAGACGTCGAGTCCCTCTACAATTATGGCCTCCTGCTCGTCCAACAACTGAAATTCAACGAGGCCGCCCCACAGCTCGAACAGGCGCTCGCCCTGGAACCCGACCGGGCGGGGATACTGTACTATCTCGGAATTTGCCGGGCGTGGCAGTTGCGGCCGGAGGAGTCGCTCGACCTGCTGAGGCAGGCGATTGCGAAAGACGCCTCCTACCGCGAGGAAGCCAGGCAGGATCCCCTGCTGGGCCCGCTGCAAGGACTGGCCTCGTTTCAGACCCTGGTAGCGAAGCGCTGAGGCAAGCGGGGCCTTGCGAGTACAAAACTCGAATCGCCGAGTCCGGAAATTGCTATGATGGCGCCTTGGGCCCCGCGCCGAGGTTCCGCGGTGGAGGATGGTCTGTATGAAATTTTGGATTTGCGCGGATAGAGCAGCCACGCTCGGCTGGGCCTTCGTGTTGTGTCTGGCGTGCACAGGTTGCTCGGTCGCAGCCGTCAAAGCCCCGCAATCGGCCAATGTGTATGCCGAGCCCGAGGTCCTCATCGAAAAAGCGACGGCGCTGGCGGAGGGCGAAATCGCCCGCTTGGCCGCGGCCGAAATGGTCTATCGAAACAAAGTGATGATCCACGCCTTCCAGTTGGACGGATCGTCCGGCCATCCCACCCTGTTGTACATGAAGCTCTACCGCCGCTTTACGGGATTCGAGCTGGTCGACGTCGAGCGCTCGTCCTCGGTGATCACGCCGCTGAAAGTCTTGATACGCTTCAACTACGACCGCGTGGGCACACGCGAAGTCAACGGGACATCGGGAGACGCCCAGTTGCGGGGCCGCGTGGAATCCGATGTCGCGTTCGTCGTGCATGACCAGGAGTCGATCATCCGAGAGTATCCGTGCACCGCCAAAGGAGACGTCATAAAGCTGCCGGCCCCGATTCTAGACCGCCCAAATTTCTGGTGGAAAAACGGGCGCGAGCCATACGGGGAAGCATGGATCGAAGACCCCTATGCGCCGCCAGACTCCTAAACGCCTGTAACAAATCCCGACATTCGTAGCAGGGGCGGCTCGCCCATGCGGGTGCCCGGCGATCGAACCGGGTACTGTTGGCGGCTTTAACAGCCTCTAAGGCTCAGTTGAAAATCCCCGCGATCACTCATTCCGAGTTCCCACCGGCCATCGGCAAAGTTCGTAGCAAGCAAAACGTCCTGCGGTAGCATCGGCCCCCAGCCGATGGGTCTGATCCGAACCGCAGGCGCAGGAGTCTGGCGAGGAGATCGCTTACGAGCGGCAAGCCCCCAAGGCCAGCGCTGCGGCGAGCGGAGCGCTGCGCCAACGGGCGGATACACCAAAAACATAGTACAGAAGTTGACGCGCCGCGATGGCCGAGATCGCGTACCCGGCGATGACCTATCGCCGCACTGCCTGGGCCGGGCGACGGGCGAAACGGGGGCCGGTCGCGTGTCAGCCATGGGCCAGCCTGTCCGCTGGCGCAGCCAGCGGGAAGCGCGAATCGGCCGTTGTGGCGCGCGTTTCGCATCGGCGCCGTGCCGGGCGCGCGTCGCGTCGCGTCGAGGGAACTATACAGTATTATAAATATATAACACTAGTGCTAATGGTTTCCGGTGCTGCCGCCCGCGCTGCCGTCCGGGTTGGGTCTGTGGATAACGTGGGGATAACATCGTACCGGATCCCCCTCTGATTGGTGCCTCTCGTGCGCCGGGGCGTCTGTATAGTGTTTTTCTGACGTGCGTTCGATCCCTTTCGACATCCACGCGTTGTGGATAAGATCGTAGCGGATCAAAGTTCCACGTGGAACCTAGGCCCGAACTCTGTACAAATTTCCACGCCGGAGTCCCGCGTTTCCAAAGTCGTCGTCCACTTTCTCGACCCTGAGCGTTCGATTTCCCGCCGTCGACGCGAGTTTCCGCTGGGCCAAGTACGTGTCGCCCTCGCGTAGGTGCCGCAGGATCATTTTGTCGACCGATCCCGGGTGTTCTACCGCTCGAGCGGTGTACACGAGGGCCGAGGACGGCAAGACCACATCGGGATAGTTCCGTTCTTCGATACTGACCGAGTCCAACCCGAGCTGGCGAATTACCTGCCGTAGAAAAAGGGCCTTTGTCGCGCTCCGCTCTATCAGGATAGCCCGGAGTTCCGGGAGAGCCAGGCGGAGGGGTAGCCCTGGAAAACCAGCGCCGGAGCCGATATCGACTAGGGTGGCGGGGCTTCCCTGCTCCGGCATTAAGTATGGGGCCAAGGTTAAAGAGTCCGCAACGTGGTCATCAAACTTGCCCGCGAGGTCCGTCGGAGACATTAGTTTCGCCGATAGGTTCCACGTGGAACATAGCCCTCGATACTCGTCGATACGAGTCAGGTAGCGGACTGCGTCGACGAGGACTCCACGTCCGCCAAGCAGATTCAGCGCTCGCCTAGTTAGCGGATACGACATTTCAGCACCCACGGCTTGAGAATCGTCCTCAAAATCGGTTAAATTGGCTGGGCTGTCTGGGCCTTCGTCAAATCGCTGAATCTTACCCGGAGACCTTCTGTGAAGTATCTCGTCCTACTTGGCGACGGAATGGCGGATTTCCCCGTCCCCGAACTCGGCAACCGGACGCCGCTCGAAGCCGCTTCGACGCCCGCCATGGATCGCACCGTGAGTGAGGGCCTATTCGGACAGTTTTGTCCTATCCCAGACGGGCTCCCCGCCGGTAGCGATATCGGAAACCTCTCCGTGTTCGGGTACAACCCCCGCGAGACCTTCACGGGCCGCGCGCCGCTCGAGGCGGCGAACCAGGGCATCGTGCCGGCTGCGGACGAGCTGGTGTTTCGCTGCAACTTTGTCACGCTCGAAGACGGCCGTATGCGCGACTTCACGGCCGATCATATCACGACCCAGGAGTCGCGCACGCTGATTGCCGCGTTGAATGAGGCGATCGGCACGCCTGACATCCGGTTTGCCCCCGGCGTGAGCTATCGGAACCTGTGTATTCTGCGGGCCGGCGCGGACACGCTCGGCCCGCTGCGCGCCTTGCAGTGCACGCCACCACATGATATTATAGGACAATACTATTACAAGCATCTTCCTGCCGGCGCGCAGCAGTCGATCATCCGCGCGCTGATCGAAGCCTCCCGGCCAGTCCTCGCGGCCCACCCCGCCAACGGCGCCCGCGCCGCCGGCGGCAAACTCCCCGCCACCAGCATCTGGCTCTGGGGCCAGGGCGGCGCTCCGCGGATGACCCCTTACCGGCAGCGCTTCGGCATCACCGGCGCGGTCGTTTCCGCCGTCGATCTCGTCAACGGCATCGGCCGTTGCGCGGGGTTCGAGGTGCTGCACGTGCCCGGCGCGACCGGCTATCTGGACACGGACTACGAAGGCAAGGTCGCCGCTGCGCTCGACGCGTTTAATCGCCACGACTTCGTTTACCTGCA
>JBCLBO010000064.1:0-19044 GCA_038916785.1 Candidatus Hydrogenedentales bacterium
CCTGGGACACGCTCGAGATCGCGGGGCAGGAATGGGCGCACTGTTTGCTCCGCCAATCCATCCGGTATTGCGCCAACGTTGAAAGCCAGATGATCGCTCGCGCGCACGCCCGTTCCGATATCCGCACTGTTTTGCCGGCCCTTCTTGATGAGTACGGTCTGCTGGGCCGGCCGCTGGGACAGAAGCCGGGCGACGACGCATGGATGCAAGAGTTGGCCGGTGTCATGTTCCGCGGCACGCGCGACCAAGCCGCCGATGCGGCCGCCCAAGCGCTCAGCGAAGGGTTCTCGCCCGAATCGATCGGCGAAGCGATGTCGCTCGCGGCCAACATGCTCGTCCTGACCGATCCCGGCCGCCCGGAAAAGTGGGCGAACGCCGACAAACCGGCGGGCACGTGTCACGGCGATTCGGTCGGCGTCCACGCGTCGGACGCCGCCAACGCCTGGAGATGTATCGTCCGCGTCAGCAATCCGCGCAACGCCGTCGCCAGCCTTATCGTCGGCGCCTTCCACACGGCCGGCCAGACGGAGCGCGCCAACGCGCAGCCGTATCCTCTTCCGGAACATCTCGCGGAAGTCGAAGCCGCAGACCCGGACGGATTGTTGCGCGAAGCCGAGGCCGCCATTCGCGGGACGGACCAGTTCCGCGCCGCCGCCGTGATTGCGCGTTACGGCCAGTTGGGCTACGACTCCAAGCCCGTCTTCGATCTCATGTTGCAATTCGCCACCAGCGAAGACGGCGCCCTGCACGCCGAGAAGTACTACAACACAGTCCGCGCCGAGTTCGCCGCCGCCCGGCCCGCGTTCCGCTGGGGCCAGCTCACCGCCCTCGCCCGCGTCACCGCCAGCCAGTACGGCCACCGCTCAGCCGGATACGAGGAAGCCAAGAGGCTCTTAAACGTCTGATTTCAAATAGGGACAGCCACCTATTTATTGATGTGCCCGTGCTATTCATAAATAGGTTGCTGTCCTAGTTTATTCTAGTTTCTAGTTTATTCACGACTAACAACTTGTCAAGTCGAAAATGAAAGGGGATTCTATAGAATTTTGGGGGTAATTAGGGACAGCCACCTATTTATTGACGCACTCGTTCTATTCATTGTTAAATAGGGACAGCCACCTATTTATTGATGTGCCTAAATAAGTGGCTGTCCCCATTTACCCCGATGCTCGCCTGCGAGACCGGTCTCCTGCGCATCCGCGGCATGCTGCCGCCGGGCACCGAAGTGGCCGACAAAACGGGAACGATAGGCGGATCCACAAATGACGTCGGCGTAGTCACGTTGCCGGAGAATGCAGGGCAGATCGCCATCGTTGTGTTCGTGAAAGATTCGAAACTCGAGGTGCCGGATCGCGAAAAAGTGATCGCGCAGATCAGCCGCGCGGCGTACGACTACTTCTTGTTCCGGCCGCGCTGAGCCGCGCTTACTTCACCATCGCCGGCTCGCCCGGCGAGGGATCCTTGATATCTTCCTCATAGCGATCCACGCGGCGTTTGCTGCCCGGCTCGACCTCTTCGCGGGTCGGCCAGCGGCCGCTCCAGGCGAGACGAATGACGCGCCGCACGTCGTTGGCGATGGCGAAGAGCGCGGGCAGCAGCACGAGCGTGGCCACGCACGCGACCAGCAGGCCGGACGACATCGAGAGCGCCATCGGGATCATGCCGCGCGCCGCGAGGTCTTTTTCAAAGATCAGCGGCGCCGTGCCGATCGTGGTGGTGAAGGTCGTGAGGAAGATGGAACGGAAACGGCGCGCGCCGGCGTCGGCGAGCGCGCCGAACATGGATCGGCCCTCGCTGAGTTTTACGTTGAACGCCTCGACGAGCACGATCGAATCGTTTACGGCGACACCGGCCAGCGCGACCATGCCGAAGACGCTGAACATGCTCAGCGGCATCCCCATGAGCCAATGGCCGTAGATGGCGCCTGTCATGCCGAAGGGGATGCTCATCATGACCACGATGGGCTGCAAGTACGAACGGAACGTGGTCGCGCCGATGAGGTAGATGGCCAGCATGGCCATCGCGAAGCCGCCGACGAGGGCCTTGAAGGCGTCGTTGCTGTCCTGCTTGGCGCCCTCGAAGCTCCACTTCACGTCCGGATGATCGGTTTCGATCTTCCCCATGAAGGTGTCCCGCATGTCATTGAGGACTTCCTCTGCGTTTGCGCGCTCTTCGTCGACTTCGGCGGACACGGCGATCGTGCGTTGCCCGTCGACGCGCGTGATGCTGGCCACGCTCTGCCCGAAGCGGACGTTTGCCACGGAGAAGAAGGGCACTTCCTGTCCGTTCTGGGTGCGGATGCGGACCTGGTCCAGATCGGCCAAGGTGTCGCGCTCTTCCTGGTTGTATCGTACTTTTACGCGGACGTCGTCTCGGCCCCGTTGTACGCGGATTGCTTCTTCGCCGAAGAAGCCGGAATGCACCTGCGAGGCGAGGTCGTTGAGCGTGAGGCCGAGCCCGCGGGCCTCGGGCTTGAGGTCGACTTTAATCTCTCGATTGCCTGCGCGGAAGTCGTCCTCGATTTGGTACAGCCCGCCATAGCCGCGCAGCTTGGCCTTGATCTCGCCGGCGGCGGTGCTGAGGCTGTCGATGTTAGCGCCTTCGAGCCAAATCTGGATCGGCGCACCCGGCGGCCCCTGTTCTTGCGTGCCAAAGGCCTGGACGACGGCGCCGGGGATATTTCCGGTGGCCTTCTGCCAGCGGGCGACGACTTCTCGGGATGGAATTTTTCGCTCGGTGCTGGTTGTCATTTCGACGCGGATCACACCGACATGCGAACCTGAAGCGCGCTGCTCAAAGGGGTCCGCGCCCTGGCCGATGACCGAATAGACGTGTTTGACGAAGGGCCGCTCGCCCTGCGCCTTGGCTTCGGTTTCAACCCGCTGAATTGCTTGTTCGGTCTGGGCGAGTGCGGCGACGGTGATGTCGAGCGGTGTGCCTTGGGGAAACTCGATGGAGGCCTCGAGAAAGGGGTTGTCAACCGCGGGAAACAGGATGAACTTTACGAACCCGCCGCCAATATACTTATTGATCGGGGGGCCGACGCCGACGATAGTGACAATGACGAATGCAATGGCGCAGCCGACGACGGCGTAGCGGTTTCGCAACGTACGGTACACAAACGGCACATATACATGATCGATGAACCAGAAGAGCGCTCTGGTGATCCATTTGCGCAAATAGAAGTCGAAGCTCAGCGCGCGCAGCCAGCGGGGCAGCTTGGGTGGCGTATGCGGATCGGGCAAATGGGACAGGTGCGTCGGCAGGCAGATGGCGGCTTCGAACATGTCGACCATCAGGGCCGAGATCACGACGCCGGGGATGATGGCCACAAACTTTCCGATGACGCTGGGAATGAAGAAGAGGGGGATGAAGGCGACGATCGTCGTTGCGACGGCGGCGATGATCGGCACGCCGACTTCCTCGATGCCGTGGACCGCCGCGGCCAAGCCGCGCTCGCCGTTCCAGCGCCGGTTGAAAATGGATTCGCTGATGACGATGCCGTCGTCGACGAGGATACCCATGACGAGGATCATGCCGAGCAGGGTCATGATGTTGAGTGAACCGCCCGTGAGGTAGAGAAACGTGAGCGCGCCGGAGATGGCGACGGGAATGCCCATCGCCACCCAGAAGCTGAGACGGAAGCCCATGAACACCCACATGGTGAAGATGACGAGAACGAGGCCTTGGAGTCCGTTCTCGATGAGGATGTCGAGCTGATGTTCGATCGTCGTGGAGTCGTCGTTCCAGGGGGTCAGGTGCAAGCCTGGGGGCAGCGTTTGCGCGCGTTCCTTGACATATTCGCGCGTGGCGCGGGCGACCCGGATGGAGTCTTCCGTTTCCGTCTTGAAGACGCCGATCATCACGGCGGGCTGTCCATTGAACCGGGCGATAACGGCGTCTTCGGTGAAGGTATCGCGGATTCGCGCGATTTGATCGAGCGTGATGATTTCGCCGGTGGGCTTGGCGAGGACGACGATTTTGGAGAATTCCTCGCCGGTGTACTTCCGCCCCTCGGCCTTGATGTCGATTTCCTCGCCCTTCGTGCGCAGGGTGCCGCCCGAGAGGTTTACGCTGCCTGCTTGGAGGGCGCTGCTGACGTCGTCGAAGGTGAGGCCCCACTGGCGCATTTTCTCTTCGGAGAGTTCGATGGCGATTTCGTAGTCGCGCACGCCGCTCACCGAGACCTGCGAAATCTCGGGCAGGGCCTGGAGTTCGTCTTTGATTTGCTCAGCGGTCTCCTTGGCGACGCGCTCGGTCAAGTCGCCCCACAGCGCGATGAAAATGACTTCGCCGCGAATCGTGAGCTCAGAAATGATTGGCTTCTCGGCGTCGATGGGGAAGTTAGAGATGGCGTCCACGGCGTTGCGGATGTTGTCGAGGGCCTTCGGCATCGGATAGCCGTCTTTGACTTCGATCAGGGTACGGCATCGGTTTTGGATGGAGACGGTGGTGAATCGTTTTACCCCCTCGAGGCCGTCAATCGCTTCTTCGATCTTGCGCGCGATGCCTTCCTCGACTTCGTAGGGATCAGCGCCGAGAAAGGTCATCTCGACGAGAACTGTGTCTAAGGGGATTTCGGGGAAGCCTTCGCGAATCAGTTGACTTCCGGAGACAATTCCGGCGAGGCAAAAGAATATCGTCACCATCGTGGCAGCGACGGTGTGATTGTAGAGTCTGGTGAGAATGCTTCGCATACCGGGAATTCCGCGGACCGTGTGACCATTCAGCCCGAAACACGGCCGAATGGGCCCCAAATAATAGCAAATGGCGGAGGTCAATGGTCATCCGGGGCGCGCCCCGGATGACCGGCCGGTTCTGCTATTCTTCGGGGCCGGATCGGGAATTCCTGTCGTGGACATCAGCATTCGACACTTAGAGACGCTGCCGGAATACCAGGCAGCGGTGGAGATTCAGCGGGAGACGTGGGGCCGGGAATTTGCGGATGCGGTGCCGCTGAGCATCCTCAAAGTGGCCCAGCGCGTGGGGGGGATCACGGCGGGCGCTTTCACGCCGGAGGGGCGGATGGTCGGGTGCGTGTTTGGCCTGACCGGAGTGCGAAACGGCGAGCCGGTCCACTGGTCGGACATCCTCGCGGTGACTCCGGACCTGCGGGGGACGGGCCTGGGCAAGCGGTTGAAATGGTTTCAGCGGACGGAGCTGCTTAAGATGGGCGTGCGCACGATGTATTGGACCTTTGACCCGCTTCAGGCGCTGAACGCCAATCTCAATCTGAACACGCTGGGCGCGCAGCCGATCGAGTACGTCGAGGACATGTACGGTGAGACCGGCAGCGACCTGCATTCGGGATTGGGCACGGACCGCTTCGTGGCGCAGTGGGACCTCGATTCGCCGCGGGTCGAGGCGCTGGCCCAAGGCCGGACCGAGGTGGAGGTGGCCGTGCGGGAGGACACTCCGGTGGTGAATACGCGGCTGGAGAATGGCGCGCCCGTGCCGACTACGGGCGCGCTTCCGGACGCGGACGTCGTGCTGGTGGAAATTCCGGCGTCCATCAACGAGACTAAGCGCGTCTCGCGGGAGCTGGGGATGCGCTGGCGCGTGTCGACGCGCGAGGCGTTTGTGCACTATTTTGCGAAGGGCATGCGGATCGAGCGGTTTGTCACTTTTGCACGCAGCCGCCATGCGTATGAGTTGAGACGCCATGTTCTGTCATTCTGAGCGGAGCGAAGAATCTCCCCCGCAACCGTCTCGTGAACGGACGGAGAGATTCTTCGCTCCGCTCAGAATGACAAAACTGGTGTTCGGATCAGGAAACTGAGCGTCGCATGATGATCGTTTCTGGAGACGAGTAGTTACCATGCTTAGTGTTGAACAGTTAATCCTTCGCGAAATCCGCCTTCCGCTGGTGGAACCGTTCCAGATCTCGTCGGGGACGACGACCGAGCGGCGGATTCTGCTCGTTGAAGTCGTCGACCGGAGCGGCGCGTCCGCCTGGGGCGAATGCGTCAGCGGCGAGACGCCGAACTACTCGCCGGAGACGATCGACGGCGCATGGCTGATGATCCCGGAGTGGATCGCGCCGCGGGTGATCGGCCGGAAGTTCGGAAGCGCGCGCGACGTGCACGCGGTCCTCGACTATGACTTTCGCGGGCACAACATGAGCAAGGCCGCCGTCGAGATGGCAATGTGGGCGCTCGAGGCGGAGTTGCGCGGGACGCCGCTCTCGAAACTGCTCGGCGGCACGCGGGAGAAGATTGCGACGGGGATTTCGTTGGGCATTCAAAATGACCCGGCGGCGATCGCGGCGAAGGCCGTGGCCGCGCAGCAGCAGGGCTACCGCAAAGTGAAGGTGAAGATTAAGCCCGGCAAGGACGTCGAATATATCCGCGCGGTGTGCGAGGCGCTCGGGCCCGAGGGCCATGTGATGGCGGATGCGAACAACGCGTACACGCTCGCAGACCTGCCGGTAATGAAGGCGCTCGACGCGTTTGGCCTGTTGATGATCGAGCAGCCGCTGGCGTGGGACGACGTGGTGCAACACGCGAAATTGCAGCGCGAGTTGCGCACGCCGATTTGCCTGGATGAGTCGATCACGGGCGTGGCGCAGGCGCAGAACATGATCGAGCTGGGCAGCGGGCGCATTGTGAACATCAAGGCCGGGCGCGTGGGCGGGTTCGCGGAATCCATAGCGATTCACGATCTGTGCCAGAAGCACGGCGTGCCGGTGTGGTGCGGCGGGATGCTCGAGAGCGGGATTGGGCGCGCGCACAACGTGGCGCTCGCTTCGCTGCCGAATTTCAGCTTGCCGGGCGACGTCTCGCCGAGCGCGCGGTATTGGACGCGCGACATCGTCACGCCGGAGTGGACGATGGACGCCGAGGGTTTCGTGCGGGTGCCGCTCGACAAACCCGGGCTCGGAGTGACGGTCGACCGAGAACGGATCGAAGCGATCTGTGTGCGGACGGAAACGATTGGCAAAAAGTAGGGTTGTAGGGGCGGCCCCCTGTGGCCGCCCTATGCGCGCGGCGGATACGAGGGCGGCCACAGGGGCCGCCCGGACGGCGTTAGCATTTGGGGTTCAATGTGATGTTGCCGAGGCAGGTGGTCGAGCTTTTTGACGAGTCGTTGCGCGAAAAATTGATCGCGCTGCGCCGGGATTTGCATCGGCATCCGGAACTTTCGCTCAAGGAGCATCGCAGCGCGGAGAAGCTGGAGGCTGAGCTCGCCACACTGAAACCGAAATCCGTGCAGCGCGTTGCAGGGACGGGGATCGTCGCGCGCATTGCCGGCAAAGACGCGAACGCGCCGGTGGTCGCGGTGCGCGGCGACATCGATGCGCTGCCGATTCAGGAAGCGACGGGGCTGGAGTATTCCTCGCAGAATGCGGGCGTGATGCATGCCTGCGGTCACGACGTGCATGCGACCTGGGCGATTGGCGCGGCGCACTTGCTCGCGCGGAATCCGGCGCGGGGCGATGTGCTGGTGGTCTTGCAACCGGCGGAGGAGATCGGCGAGGGCGCGTCGGCGATTTTGCAGAGCGGCGCGCTCGATTGCGTGCGCGCGATCTTCGGCGGACATGTCGATCGGCGCTTCGAGGTGGGCCAGGTGGTCGCGCAGGAAGGGCCGCTCGCGGCCTCGGCCGACACCTTTCACATTGTGCTGCACGGCGTCGGCGCGCACGGCGCGCGGCCGCACGAGTCGCGGGATCCAATCGTCGGTCTCGGCGCGCTGATTTCCGCGCTTCAAACCGTCGTGTCGCGGCGCGTGAATCCGGCGGCGCCCGCGGTGGTCACCATCGGCAAGGTGCACGCGGGCACTGCGCCGAACATCATCCCGGAGACGGCGGAGCTGCGCGGGACGATGCGCGCGACGGATCCCGAGACGCGGCGCGTGCTGCGAGACGAAGTGAAGGCGCTCGCGGAGACGATCGCGGCGGCCTACGGTCTGCGCGCCGAGGCGAACATGCACACGAACGGATCGCCGCCGATCGTGAATCCGCCGCAGGCGACCGCCTGGGCCCGCGCCGCGGCCGAGGCCGTGGTCGGCGCGGCGAACGTGGTGCCGATGCCCGGCGTGAACATGGGCGGCGAGGACTTTGCATTTTACATGGAGCGCATGCCTGGCTGCTTCCTGCGCATCGGCGCGCGCGAACCGGGCGGCAAGGTCATCCCCGCGCACGGGCCGTACTTCTACGCCGCCGAAGAGAGCATCTTCGTCGGCGCGGCGGTGCTGGCGGAGGCCGCGCGGCGGGCGTCGGCGGGGCTCGCGTAGGGCGTTGGTTCGACGCGACCCGGTAGAGTCTCGTGTCAATCGACGGGGAGATTCTTCGCTATCGCTCAGAATGACAAGTGGTGCGAGTCCGCCCCGCGATCAGGGAACACGGAACGGAAATCCCGCAGGTCACTCAGACCCGGAATTCCTGATCCTGTTTGACGAAACCGGCGAAGCCGTCTTTTTCGGGGGAGAATTTCTCGTAGCCGTTGCCGAGGTGGACGAGCCAGGTTTTTTTTCGGACGGCGGGGGGCATTTCATCGCGGAGGCGGAGGTAGGAGGCGTGGACTTCATCGTCGAAGGGCGGTTGGAAGTGGACGTCCTGGAAGATGAGACTGGCGTCGAAGGGTGGCATGTCGCGGCAGTCGGCGGAGTAGTAGACGCCGTTGTCGAAACGCAGCGAGTAATTCGGCATGCGGGGAATGTGGCCGGTGGGGAGGAAAGTCGCTGTCGGCAGGCCCTCGATGTGGGCGAGCGATCCGGTGCTCACTCGGAAGTAGGTGGTGAGCGTGGCGTCGATGGGCATGTTGGCGTCGTCGCTGCCGAATCCCATGCCGGCGCGCAGGGAGCGCTCCCAGAGTTCGTGCGCGAGTTCGTCGGTGGCGAGGTGGAGCATGGGCAGGTCTTCGCCGCGGCGGCGCAGCGCGAAGTAAAGCAGGGAGCCGAGCGTCTCGAGTCCGCCGACGTGATCGGCGTGCAGATGCGTCACGAGGATGTCGGTGACTTTGTCGAGGAGCCCGAGCGCGTGAAGGCGGGCGGGCACGGTGAACCCGCAATCGATGAGCGCGAGGCGCGGCCCGGCGCCCTTCATATAGAAGCTGGCGTTGTTCAGCGCCAGATTCAGGCCGCTGCCGTTTCCTAGCCAGTGGATCGTCGTTGCCATGCCGCTCCTTCATGGACTCGCCTTGCCGATTCTAGTCGATGCGCGCCGAATTTTCGAGGTTGGCGTTCGACTTGCATCCTGGCGGCCGGTTGCCTAGGCTATAATCTATCACCGGAGTTTATTTAATGACCAAAGAAGAAGCCCGTGAGCGGGTGTTGCAACTGACCGTATTACACGGACTTGCCCCGCAACTGCGCGAGAGCATGGCCGATATTTTCCTTGGAGTGGCGTCTCCCCAGCGGGTGCCTGCGAATATCGTGTTATTCAAGAAAGGCCAGGCATCGAACGATGAAGGGTTTGTGCTGCTGGACGGCAACGTGAGCGTGCTCAAAGACGGCGCGCCAGAGTTTATCGTGCCTGCTCCGGATGTGCTGGGCGAGATCGCGCACATTAGCCCGACTAAACAGCGATCGGCGACCGTTTCGGCTGCCAGCGAACTGAAAATCCTGCGGTTCAAGTGGTCGGCCCTGTTGAACGCGGCCCAGCAGAAGCTGAGCGCCGCCGAGATGCAGCAATTCACCTCGGCGCTGCAGGAATACGCTTGGAAACATTTCGTGGAGTGAGGCGGCCACGCCGCCGCGGTTCGGGGAGGACCTTGTGACCACTCGCGTCCTGGCGTTCGCTGCCTGCGGAATCCTGGCGACCGCGGGTGCGTTCGCGCAGCGCTCCGAGGCCTTCGATCTCATTGTGGCGCACGGGACTGTGTACGACGGATCCGGCGGCGCGCCGATGAGGGCCGATGTGGGTATTCGCGGCGATCGGATCGCGGCGATTGGCGATCTGTCCGGCGCTTCGGCGAAGAAGACTATCGACGCGACGGGCCTCGCGGTCGCTCCGGGTTTCATCAACATGCTCAGCCACGCCGAGGTCACGTTGCTCGTCGATCCGCGGAGCATGAGCGACATTCTGCAAGGCGTCACGCTCGAGGTGATGGGCGAATCGTCGATGGGCCCGTGGAACGAGGAGATGAAGCAGGCGGAGAAGGCGGGGCAGGGCGATCTGAAATACGACATTTCCTGGACGACGCTCGGCGAGTATCTCGATCAATTGACAAAGAAAGGCATCGCGCCGAATGTGGCGTCGTTCGTCGGGGCGGGGACGGTGCGGATCCACGAAGTCGGACAAAACGACCGCCCGCCCACGCCGGACGAGCTCGACCGGATGCGGAAGCTGGTGGCGCAGGCGATGGAAGACGGGGCGATGGGTCTGACCACCGCGCTGATCTACGCGCCGGAGACGTATGCGGAGACGGAGGAGTTGATCGAACTGGCCAAGGTGGCCGCTTCGTATGGCGGGATGTATATCGCGCACATCCGCAGCGAGGGCAACAAGTTTATCGAGGCGATCGACGAGACCCTTCAAATCGCGCGCGAGGCGAAGCTGCCCGTCGAGATTTATCACCTCAAGGCGGGGGGTAAGCAGAACTGGGCGAAGATGGACCAGGCGATTGCGAAGATCGAGCAGGCGCAGCGCGACGGAGTGAAAATTACCGCCGACATGTATACGTACGTTGCCGGGGCTACCGGGCTGGACGCCTCCATGCCGCCGTGGGTTCAGGAGGGTGGCTACGATGCGTGGGCGGCGCGCCTGAAGGACCCGGCGATTCGCGAACGCGTGCGGAACGAGATGAACGCCGACGCGCAGGACTGGGAGAATCTTTTTTATAGCGCGGGTTCGCCAGAGGGGCTCGTGCTGGTTGGCTTCAAGAACCCCGAGTTGAAGAAGTACACGGGGATGACGCTGGGGCACGTGGCCAATCTGCGCGGCACGTCGCCGGCGGACACCGCGATGGACCTGGTCATCGAGGATGGCACGCGGGTGGGGACGGTGTACTTCCTGATGTCTGAGGAGAACGTGCGCAAGCAGATCGCGCTGCCGTGGGTGAGCTTCGGGTCGGACGCGGGATCGAACGCGGCGGAGGGGGATTTTCTGAAATCGAGCACGCATCCGCGGGCGTATGGGAACTTCGCGCGGGTGTTGGGGAAGTATGTGCGCGAGGAGAAGGTCATTTCGCTGGAGGAGGCGGTGCGCAAGTTGACGCTGCTTCCGGCGACGAACCTGAAGATCAGGGATCGCGGGCGGCTTGCACTTGGTTACTTTGCCGACCTGGCGATCTTCGATCCGGACACGATCGCGGACCACGCGACCTTCGAGCAGCCGCACCAATACTCGACGGGCATGGTTCACGTCCTCGTCAATGGGGTGCCCGTGCTCGCTGACGGCAAACACACCGGCGCGACGCCGGGGCGCATCGTGCGCGGGCCGGGCTGGCGCGGTTCGGCGGAGAAAAATTAGCGGTCGCCGTGCGGCGGGTCGTGACCCGCCCTACGCCCTGACCAGTTTTCGGTAGCGGGCGCGGCGGTTGTCGAAGAGCTTCGAGCCGAATTCGCGCAGGCGCCATTCTTCGTAGTCGCGGTAGTTTCCCTCGAACCAGCGGACGAAGCCCTCGCCCTCGAAGACGAGCAGGTGCGTGCAGATGCGATCGAGGAAGAAGCGATCGTGGCTGATGACCATGGCGCAGCCGCTGAAGTTCATGAGCGCCTCCTCGAGCAGGCGCAGCGTGTTCACGTCGAGATCGTTGGTCGGTTCGTCGAGCAGGAGGACGTTGCCGCCGTCTTTGAGCAATTTGGCGAGGTTGCACCGGTTCCGCTCGCCGCCGGAGAGTTGATTGGCCATTTTCTGCTGGTCTTGGCCCTTGAATCCGAAGCGAGTCAGGTACTGGCGGATGGGCACCATGCGATCGCCGATCTTGATCTCGTCCACGCCGCCGCCGATTTCTTCGAGCAGGCCCACGTCGCCCGCGAGCGCGCCGCGCTCCTGGTCCACGTAAGATAGTTTCACCGTCGGCGCGACGAGGACCTCGCCGGAATCCGGCTTTTCCTGGCCGACGATCATCCGCAAGAGCGTGGTCTTGCCGGTGCCGTTCGGGCCGATGATGCCGACGATCGCGCCCTTGGGCATTTTGAACGACATATCCTTGATCAGCGTGACGCCGCCGAGCGCCTTCGACACATTCTTGAACTCGATCACCTGGTCGCTCAGCGGCGGGCCCGGCGCGATCTGGATGACGCTGCTGTCCTGCTTATTCGAGGCGTTTTCCTTGGCGAGCAGGCGCTCGTAGTCGCCCAGGCGCTCGCGGCTGAGGTCGTGCCGCTGGTCCGTATTCATTTTGATCCACGCGAGTTCGTGTTCGAGCGCGCGCGTGCGCGAAGTCTCGTTCTTCTGTTCCGCCGCGAGCTTGGTGAGTTTCTGTTCGAGCCAGCTCGAGTAGCTGCCTTCCCAGGCGACGCCATGGCCTCCCTCGAGTTCGAGGATCCATTTCGTGATGTTGTCGAGGAAGTAGCGATCGTGCGTGACGACGATGACCGTGCCTGGATATTCGGCGAGCTGCGCTTCGAGCCAGTCGATCGTTTCCGCGTCGAGATGGTTCGTGGGCTCGTCGAGCAACAGCAGGTCGGGCCGCGCGAGCAGCACCTTGCACAGCGCGACGCGCCGCCGCTCGCCGCCGGAGAGCGTGCCGACGATGCGGTCGTCGTCCGGCAGGCAGAGCGCCTCGCTGGCCTGGTTGAGTTTTTGATCCAGGCTCCATGCGTCCCCCGCGTCGATCTCGTCTTGGAGCGCCGCCATGCGGTCCATGCATTTCTGCATGGCTTCGTCTGACATCGGCTCGCCCATCTTCACGCCGAGGTCCTCGAATTCTTTGAGCCTGGCCATCGTTGCGGCGAAGGCGGACTCGAGGATCTGGCGCACGGTCTTCGTCTCATCCAGCGGCGGCTCCTGCTGCACGAAGCCGCGCGTGTAGCCCTTCGAGAGCCACGCCTCGCCGTCGAACTTGTCGTCCTCGCCGGCCATGATGCGCAGCACGGTGGATTTGCCCGAACCGTTTTCGCCGACGATCCCGATCTTCGCGCCGGGGTAGAAACTCAGGCCGAGGTCCTTGAGCACGTGTTTCTTGCCGAAGTGCTTGTTGAGGCGGTGCATGTGAAAGATGAATTGCTCAGGCATGGAATTCCCTCAGGCGGCTGCAGACTTGCAGGAGTGTGGGTATTTTGTCATATTTCCGCCGGGCAGGGCGAACCGGCGAGGGGCGGATGGATCAGACGCAAAGTCTGGCGTGGATCGACATCACGATCATTCTCATCTACATGGTGGGGGTGCTCGTCCTCGGTTCGTTCTTCGGCAAGTACGTCAAGAACGGCGCGGATTTCTTTCTCGGCGGCCGTGCGCTGCCT
Source organism: Candidatus Hydrogenedentales bacterium (assembly GCA_038916785.1). Lineage (GTDB taxonomy): Bacteria > Hydrogenedentota > Hydrogenedentia > Hydrogenedentales > VFKU01. Next base: position 13,348 of record JBCLBO010000064.1, read on the forward strand.
TTCTGGGCGATCGGCATGTCGATCGTGGTGAGCGACATCGGCGCGATCGATTTCATCGGGGTCGCCGGCGCGACGTACGAGAACGGCATTGCGGTCGCCAATTTCGACTGGATGGGGTCGATGCCGGCGATGGTGTTCGCGGCGTTCTTCTTTATTCCGTACTACTGGCGCTCGGGCGTGTATACGATTCCGGAGTTTCTCGGCCGGCGCTACAATGGCGCCGTGCAAACATTGCACGCGGCGATCTGGGGCGTCTTCCTCTTCGTGAACACGTCGCTGGCGCTCTGGGTCACGGCGGACAAGTTCCTCAATCAAGTGCTCGGCTGGCCGATCATGACCTCGGTCTGGGTGATAGCGATTATCGTCGGCATCTACACTTTTTCCGGCGGGCTCACGGCTGAAGTGATGACCGACGTCGTGCAGATGGTTGTGATGTACGTCGGCGGCATCGCGCTCGTCTTTCTCAGCGTGTACGCGGTCGGCCCGGGCCTGATGGATCAGGTGCGGAATATGCCGCCAAAGGCGGTAGTCACGGTGACGTCTGCGCAACCTGTCGACGAGGCGTGGGTGCGGGCCGCGGCGGAGTCGGCGGGCTTTGAGGTGAATTCGGTGACGCCGCACGGCAAGCCGGCCGGCGCGGAACCGCGCGTATTCGCCGTTCGATTTGCGGACAAATTGGTCACGCCGGAGATGGGCGTGGCCGATCGTGAGCAGGCATGGCGCGACGCCGAGGCGCGGCTCGATGCGGCGCTTGTGGCAAAGATTCCGGCCGGCGAGGGGAGCACGGTCGAAACGAGCCTGCACGGGTTCCAGAACCACTTCACCATTCTGCTGCCGCACAGTACGAGCACGGCCTTCCCCTGGACGGGGATCGTGTTCGGGCTTGGGATCGTGATGGCGACAGCCTATATGTCGGGTAATCAATCTGTCGTGCAGCGCGCGTTCGGCGCGCGCTCGGAGTGGCACGCGAAGAGCGGCATGCTTTTCGCCGGGTTCCTCAAGTCGTTCATTCCGCTCATGGTCGCATTCCCCGGGCTCTGCGCCGTGGTGCTTCTGCCGAACCTCGAGACCGGCGACGACGCCGTGCCGGGGCTGATGCGGATGTTGCTGCCGCCGGGACTGCGCGGGCTGATGTTTGCCGCGATGTTCGCAGCGCTCATGGCGACGATGTCCTCCGCGCTGAACTCGGCGTGCACGATCTGGACGACGGACCTCTACGGACTTCCGTTTCGGCTCATCCGCGGTAAGGATCTTTCGCAGCGCCACATGTTGAACGCCGGCCGTGCGTTTACGATCGTCTTCGTTGTGCTGGCTGCGGCGCTCTCCAAATGGATCGGCGACAACGATGGGTTGTACGTGTTCCTGCAGACGGCGTTGAGCATGTTCCAGGGGCCGGTGTTCGCGATTCTGCTTCTGGGCATCATGTGGAAGCGGGCGACGCAGTGGGGCGGGCTTGCGGGGCTGGTCATCGGCGTCGGTTTCACGACCATCCTTAACAATGTGGATGGCCTGTTCCCGAGCGAGGACCCGTTTCTCTTCGTGTCGTGGTGGTCCTTTGTATTTGCGATCGTGGTGACGATAATTGTTAGTCTATTGACGCCGCCGGAGCCGGAGGAAAAAATCCGCGGCTTGGTGTTCGGGCAGGTGATGAAGGACGGCGAGATTCAGCGCGTGCTGCAGATGCGGAGCGAAGAGAAATGAGCGAATGGATCACGGAGTTTTTTGGGCCGCTGCTCCGGCCGGTGTTTGGCCCTATCGATCAGTTGTTGCAGCCGGTGTACATGCCCTGGGCGCGCGTGTTCGCGCTGGCGCTGTTCTTCGGCGCGATGATCTGGGTGTGGACGCTGCGCGTGGAGTATGTAAACGTCGATCGGCCGAACAACAAGTGGTACACGGACCTTCGCGTGTGGACAGTGCTTTGCATGCTGCCGCACGTGATCGTGTACATGGTCTTTTGAGGAGGCGGCATGACTGAGAAACCCATGGGCAGTGAACACACGGCGCGCGACGCGGAGACGCTCTGGGCGCTTGGCCTCTTTCTCGTGGTGCTTTCGCTGCCGGTGTTTGTCGGCACACTGTTCGCCGACGGATGGGTCACCGGCCTCGTGAATTTCGCGGCGGCCTCCGCGATTTTCGTGATCGGCTCTCTAATGATTTGGCGCGGCCGGTGGATGAAGAAGAACCTCGGCTAGGCGCCCCGCCCGCGCGCCATGTCCACGCGGCGGTGGACGAGGCCGCCGCGCGCGAGATCCTCTCGCGGGGGTGGTTGCGATCGTTTCTTGCGCATGTTCGCGGGGCGACGGCATTGGTGAGGGCCGAGCGTGTCTGGCTGCCCACTTATCTCGTCACGATCCCAATGGTTGAGCGTGGGGCGGCGACTCGTTTTCAATGCAGCGTGGACGCGGTGAGCGGCGCGTTCGCGATGTTTGCGATGCCGGAGGCGATCGGCGATGACACTCCGCAGTCCGGGCAATTTCCGCCGCGCATCGGTCCGCAGGAGGCCGATTCCATCGCGCGCGCCGCGCTCGTCGCCGCGATTCTTCGGCTCCGGCGCAAAAGCGCGACCGGGCAACTGGGCGACACGGAATCGGTCGAGCTTTTGCTCTGGCCCTATTGGGTGTTCTACCATCGGCGGCGCGGCGGCGCCATGGACATCGGCGTGATCGACGCGGCGACGGGCGGCCGCGTGGGGCACAAAATCAAACTCGGAGTGCTCGATGCGTTTCGCTCCGCGGCGCGCGCCGACGCGGCAACGAAAGGAACGTGACCTGTGAGCAACTTGGCCATTCACGGCGGCAAGCCCATTCGTTCCAAATCCAAGGGATGGCCCCGCTGGCCGATTAGCGACGAGGCCGACGCGAAGCGCCTGGCGCAGATCACGCGATCGAACGCGTGGTCCTACGACGGCCCGCATGAGTGGGAGTTCGCGGCAAAATATGCAAAATACCTCCGCGCGAACCACGGCTTGTGCTGCGCGAACGGGACCATTGCGATTCAGATCGCGCTCGAAGCGCTGGATGTCGGCGCGTATGACGAAGTGATCGTACCGGGATTCACCTGGCAGGCGACCGCGGCGGCATGCCTGGATGTGAACGCGGTTCCGATTCTGGTGGACGTCGAGCCGGACACCTGGTGCATCGACGTGAAGAAGATCGAGGCGGCGATTACGAGGAAGACGAGGGCGGTCATCGTCGTGCACCTGTATGGCTGCATGCCGGACATGACGGCGATCAAGGCGCTGTGCAAGAAGCGCGGCCTGGCGCTGATCGAGGATTGCGCGCACCAACACGGGTCGTTCTGGCAGGGGCTGGGTGCGGGCAGCCTGGGCGACATCGGCTGTTTCAGTTTCCAGGAGTCGAAGGTGCTGTCCTGCGGCGAGGGCGGCTTCAATACGGCGGCGACCCAAGCGCTTTTCGAGCGCCTCTACTCGCTGCGCAATTGCGGCCGCGGCTGGAAGGATCGCATGGACAACACGCTGCAGTCCGGCAATTTCCGTCTGACGGAATGGCAGGCGGGCATGCTGCTCGGCGGATTCAAGCGGCTGGACAAGCAGGTGAAGCGGCGCGAGCTGAACGCGCAGTATCTGAACGCGAAGCTGTCGAAAATTCCGGGCGTGAAGCCGATGCGCCGGCGGCGCGAAGTCACGCAACAGAGCTACTTCAATTTCGCTTTTCGCATCGATCCCTTCGCGCTCGACGGTGTGGGGAATTCCCAATTCTCGCGTGCGCTGACGGCGGAGCTCAACCCTACTGGCTACCAGTGGGACCGGCCCTACGAGCCGCTCAACCAGTGCATGCTCTATAAGCCCCAGACGAAGAAGCGTCACCACTTGAACGCGTCGTACTGGCTGGCGATCGACCCGAAGCGATACGCCATGCCCGTGGCGCGCGATGCGCACGAGCGCTCCGGCGTCGTCATCCATCATCATGCCCTCATGGGGCCGCGCAGCGACATGGACGACATTGCGCGGGCCGTGGCGAAGCTGGTCGAGAACACGGAAGAGCTGCGGAAGATTGAGGCGATCGGTGCTAAAGTTCGCAATCCAGCTGTACAGCGTTAGAGATCTCCTCGCGCGGGACATTTCGGCGGTGCTCTCCGGCGTGAAGCGCGCGGGTTTTGACCAGGTCGAACTCTTCGGCGTGGGCCCTGCGGATGCGGAGCGTTGGAAGCTCCATCTCGGCGCCGCGGGGCTGGAGGCCGTCGCCGCGCACGTTGACTACGACACGTTGACCGGCGACGCGCAGGGCGTGATCGCCATGGCGAAGACGATGCGCTTTCACGACGTCATCGTGCCGTGGCTCAAGCTCGAGTCTGCAAAGGAGTGGGTACACGCGGCGACGACGCTCGACGCTATCGGCGCGCGCCTGCGTGACGCGGGGCTGCGGCTTGGGTATCACAACCACGACCACGAGTTTGGATCGATCGGCGAGACGACCGCCTTCGACATCATTTTCGAGTATGCCGAGCCGGAGAACCTCTTCCTCGAACTCGACGTGCGTTGGGCGTCGGAACTGGGGGGAGATGCCTGCGCGATCATCCGCGAGTTCGGCGCGCGCTGCCGATTTTTGCATCTGAAAGAGCGCCCGAAGGAGGGCATAGGCTTCACCGAGCTTGGCCGCGGGGTCATCGACTGGCCGGCGGTGATCGCCGCTGGGCGCAAGGCGGGCGTGCAGTGGTACGTCGTCGAACAAGACGAAAGCGAGATGGGCGCGATCGAGAGCGCGGCGATCAACGCGGAATATCTCCGGCAATTCTAGGAGAGATCGTCCGCAGATGGGGCAGATGAGCGCGGATTTTGGCGAATGGGCGGCCCGCGGCGATTGGCGGGCCTGCCGTAGCGCGGGGCGCAATGGACTACGGCCCGGAGGCGATGACGATTTATGAGCAGGCAAGACACTTCTGAGTCCGGCGGTGTGCTTGCGCCTGACGGCAGACGCATCGCGTGGCGGACGCACGAGGGGTTTTCTGTAGTGCGCTCGATTGCGCGGATGGTCCTTCGCGCGGGCGGGTGGAAGGTCGAGGGCCGCGTGCCGGACCTTCCCAAGATGGTGGCGATTCTCGGCCATCATACGTCGAATTGGGACGCGATCTGGTCCATCACGCTGAAGTACGTCATCGAAGATCGGCCGATCGGGTGGATGATGAAGGACAACGCGTTTCGTTTCCCCTTTCGCACGATGCTGTTGTGGTTGGGTTGCATTCCGGTGACGCGGGACGCCCCCGAGGGTTTCGTCAAGCACGTTTCGCGCAAGTTCATGGATGGAAAATTCGCTGCGATCAGCATCGCGCCCGAAGGCACGCGCGGCAAGGCCGAGCGCTGGAAGACGGGTTTCTATCGCATTGCCGTGGAATGCGGCGTGCCGATCGTGCCCACGTTCATCGACTACAAACGCCGGGTCATGGGCGTCGGCCCGGTGATCTGGCCCACGGGCGACTACGACGCCGACATGCGGGAGCTCGCCCGATTCTACGGGGGCGTCACGCCGCGCCATCCCGAGCTCGCCAGCGACGTGCGCTGAGGGCGCGCGGGCGCTCCTGATCCTCCTGTGTGTGCCTCTATATATATGCGTGCGTTTGTTGCACTGTTGGGAGGACGGGTGGGGTGCGAGTCCAGGGTGGTGGACGCGGTGGACCAAGTGGACGGAGTAGCGGGTGCGAGACAAGGGCGGGCTAGGGGTTGCGGTTGATTTTCTCTGG
>JBCLBO010000065.1:0-18913 GCA_038916785.1 Candidatus Hydrogenedentales bacterium
TGTGGTTGCGACGAAGCAATCTCGTTAACCGGAAACTCCTATGATTCAAGAGACCCATCGGACCCGAATCCGTCCGAGTGGGGGGCCATTTCAACAGAGCATTAGAGGCTTTGAGTTAGTGGCGTAGCTGCCGAGAGGCAGGCAGAAGAAACCAGAGCCCATGACGAGGACCTGCCCGCGTGAATGGGCCTGAGTTCATTGCTCAGAATTACTTTACTTTGCTCTGGTGGATACAACTATTGAGTGGCGGTGTTACGAGTCGCGCTCGAACTCTTCTCTGTCGTCCAATTCCCTGATCTACGGCCAATTACAGAGAAGAATCGTCCCGTGGGCCGCGTTTAGGGGCGTGGCGGTGTTACGAGTCATCGACGAACTTCTCTCTACGGTCCAATTCCCTGTTTTTAGGGTAAGAACAGGACTTTCTCAACAGCTCCATTTAGGGAGGTTGTCGATTGAAAATTTCGGACTCTACCCTCGCAACCTGCCTTCCGCCCTGGGGTTGTGCCCTTGACCCTCCAAATCGGCCCCGAAAACAACAGGGAATTTCAGATCGGGTATCAGGGAATTTATTCTCGGTAACAGGGATCTCTCGGCTGAGATCAGGGAATCTGCTACCACATAGGGCCAACTTCGGCCGATCAGGGGATTCAAAAATATAGCGGTCACCGGATATCCTTTATTGTTGGGCCATTCCAGGCTGCTGAAGGAATCACGACGAATCGTCTGGTTTTCCTCGTCTACACCCTACTCGAGCGGCGCTTTAGGCCCCAGTATGACGCCCGTCTTCGATTCCTAGAAGCACAGATCCGAATCCGGCGTTCCCGCATCGGCACGAACCGCATTGTACCTTCCCCGGAAGAGAAGCTCGACCTCCTCCGGATTGGGCTGATCATCGACCACGATGCCGGGCGCCGCTGAATCTCAATTTCGGTCATGACTCTCTTGAATTCACGCCCGTCGTCTCGTTCAAGTCTAGTTCATCAGGATGAATTCTAGGCTGGCGCACTGCCGGCTATATTTTCCAACCCCGCAGCCTACTTTCGCGGATCGGATCCGTGCCTGCGAATTTCCTGCGCGCCGGTCATTCCTTCCTTCGTTCGTTGAGGAGGATTTTGTAGTCTTGGGATTCGGTATCAAGACGGGTGTCGGCGCCATCGACAATTTCTCCGAGTGTTGGGGACTGACCCGCGTCGGAGCCGACGATTGTTGGGCGCAGGAAGAGCAGGATTTCGAATTCGGAGTTGTCCTTTGTGCGGTTGCGGAATAGCGCGCCAAAGAGAGGAATCTTGCGCAGGCCCGGCACGCCGCTGGTGACGTCGCTGCGGGAGCTTTCGCGCAGTCCGCCGAGCACAGCCATGCCGCCGCTCTTCACCGTGACGGAGGACTGGGCCGTGGAGCGGTCGACGACGGGAAGGTCGTCGCGGATTTCAACCAGATCGCTGATTTCGAGCGTCACGTCGATCGTGACGAAGTCGTCGTCGTTGATTGTCGGTTTGACGGAGAGGTTGGTGCCGACGTTGAGGAAGCGGACGTCTTCGAGCGTAGTTTGGGTGTCCCCATTAATCGTGACGACGCGATAGGGTTCGTCGCGGGCGCTGGAGAAGACGGCCTCCTGCCCGTCGCGCACGGTGATGCGCGGGTTGGCGATGGTGTGGGTGTCGTTGTCCGTGGCGAGCGCCTGGATGGCGGCGGTGTAGTTGTTGTCGGCCAGATTGCCGGCCTTCAGGATCGCCTGGGGCGCGCCGCTGGCGATGCCCGGCGGGAAGAGCACGCCGAGCGAGTTGTCGACGTTGTCGAAGATCACCTCCCAGGACACCCCGAGCTGCTGCACGACGGTGGCGTTGACGCGCAGAATTTCGGCGTTGATGTTTACCTGGCGAACGGGTCGGTCCCAGCCGCGCAGCAGGGCCAGAATTTCGTCGGCTCGCTCCGGGCCGCAGCGAAACATGACGATGCGCGTGAGTGGGTCAACGTTGAAGTAAGGGCCTTCCTCCGAGAAGAGTGTGAGCAGCTTGGATTCGAGATCGATGTCGCCTGGATTGATGTTGAGAAACACGTAGGAATGAAATTCATTCGGGACGTCGAGTTCCTTGACGACCTCTTCGAGCCGCTGCACGATCGATTGGGTGTGTGTGATGATGACGGAATTGGTGCGCGTGTCCGCGGTGATGTTGGCGAGGGGGCCCAGCGCGGAACCTTCTGTCTCGCCGGCGGCCGGCGCGATGGACGTGATCTCCGCGCGAAAGCTTGGGCTGGCCTCCGCCGCTCGGGCTGGCGGGGGCGAAGTCGGCGTGGACGCGCCCGGCGCCGGATTCCCTCGGAGTGAAAAGGTCGAGCGGGGCGCGCCGGCGCTGGCGGCCGCCGTGGCGGCTGTCCGCGAGGCGGCCTGGGGATCGTTCGACGCGAGCGGATCGCCGGTGACGCCGGTGGTGCCGGCGGTCTTGCGTCCGGTGATGATCTCGCGCAGGAGTTCCGCGAGGACGTCAGCTTTCGCGTAACGCAGCCGGATGCTCTTCGTGATGACGAGATCGGGCCGATCGAATTCCTTGAGCAGCTTCTCGATCGACGCGAGTTGTTCCTCGGTGCCCGTGACGCTGATTTGGTTTGTGCGCGGATCGGCAAACATCTGCTCGGGAGACGCGACGCGGCTCTGGAGCAGCAGGACGAGATCGGGCGCCGCGGCGTGCTGCAATCGAAAGACCCGCGTGGCTTCCGGGATGTCGAGCGCTTTGATCACGGCCTCGACCGCGTCGAGGCGTTCGGGTTCGGCGGCCACGATGAGTACGTTAGTTTCGACGTACGCGATCACCTCGCCGCTGGGGGTAGGGACGATCTGTTGGATGGTCGGCAGGAGGCGCGCGACGCGGGCGTTGTGCAGAGGAACGATGCGGCGCTCCCACCCCGCGTTCTGCTGCTGCAGATATTCCTCCGCCGTGATGACCCACACGACCTTGTCTTTCTTGATGTAGTGATAGCCGTTGACTTCGACAATCTGCTTGAGCGCCTGCTCGGCGTCCATCTCGGTGACAAACGCCGTGATGGTCCCGGTGGCCTTGCTGCTGACCAGTATATTGAAGCCGGTCGCGTCGGCGAGCATCCGCATCGCATCTTCGATCTTCTCGGCGCGAAACTCCACAGAGATCGATTCTGGTGCGGCATCCTGTGCGATCGCGGACCGCGGCACCGCCAACGCAGCCAAAATCGAAAGCACACCCAGCGCCGAACGAAGTCTCATCGCGTAGCCGCCCTTCCTTGGATTATTTCTTGCTCAGTGCGACGATTTCGCCGCCCCGCTTCAACTCGATACTGTCCTTGTGAATGGCCACGACCTCGAACTGGCCAGCCAGGCTGGAGCCGACCTTAAGTTTGAAGGTCTCGTTGATTTTGGTATCGCGAACGTAGGCGCTGGCCTCGCCGCCGCGCGACGACGTGCCGGTGAGGCGAAAGCGGCCGGTCTCGTCTACGGGTTTGGGGGCCGTTAGGCGAAGGGTGCGGAAGACGGCCTTGCCGCGGGTCGCATTCGTGACGTCCTCGGCCTTGATGCCGCTCCCCGCCGGCAACTCCACGTGTGCAACGGCGTCCCCGGAGCGATCAGCCCTCGAGTGCGCCAACGCGGGCACGTCCAGGACGAACGAAGCGCCGGCCGCCGCAGCCAGGAGGATCGCCGCCGCGAGAAAGACAGACCGTGCACGGCGAAGCAACCGGGACAGCGATTCAAAATCAATCATCGGCGGCACCGGATTGGCGTTTGGCGCCGTCGATATACACGAGCTTTGCGAGCGTGAGGGTCACCGTCAGCGGCGGATCCTCGCGGCCAGCCTCGAGCGTGAACGACTCGGCCTTGAACAAGTGCGACGGCTCCTGGAGCAATTGCAGCAAGCGCGTGAATTGATTGGCGGCGCACGCTGCGTGCACTTCAATGCTGACGCGCTGCATTTGTCCCGACTCGCGGGCCGCGAGCGGCTTCATCGTCGTCACGCGGACCCCCGCTTCGGAGGCGACCATTTCGATTTCTTTCAAGAGGCGCACTTCGAGGTCTTCGCGCGAAGGCCCGTGGGGCAGCGCGCCGGCGTAGAGGCCATATTGCTTTTCAATCTGGCTGCGGTTCTCGACGAGGGTACGCAGCTCGACCAGTTTGGCGCCTTCCGCGCTGGCCTCGTCGCGCGCCGCCCGCCATTGAACGAAGAGCGGTTCGATGGCGAACAGGTAAAGGAGCCCGGCGAGCGATGCCGCGAGCGTTCCTGCCGCGAGCAGTCGCTCGCGCCGATTGAGCGCGCGGACCTTCATCGTGCGGCCCCGCGCACGAGCAATGTCATGCGGAACTCCACCAGGTCGGATTGGCCCTGTAGCGTCCGGGACACGTGGGCGAGTTTGACTTGGTCGAATTGCGGAGAGGAGTTTAGCTCGGACAGGAACTGGTTTACGACGTCGAAGCTCGGCGCTTCGCCGGCCAGCACGAGCGGGCGCGCGCCGTCGTAGTGCAGGAAGTTGATACCCACGGTGCTCGGGGTCCGCGCGTACAATTCGAGCACGACCTCGAGCGGCGCCGACACCGTGTCGATTTCCGCCCGGAGCCGGCGGATTTGCTCGGACTTCTGCTTGAGTTCGCCGACATTCTCACCCAAGGCGTCGATGTCGGCCCGCGCTTTTTGGGCAAAGCGTTGCTCCTGGCGAATAAAGGTCAGGGATAGAAAGTAGAGCAACGCTGCACAGATCACGCCGAGCGCGGCGACCTGTGCGGCTTCGGTGAAAACTCGGCGCAATTTGAGCCGGCGCTGATCGCGCTCGGAGAGCAAGTCTTCGGAGTGCGCGCCGTGGTCGGCACCGAGTGCGGCGCCGATGCAACCGGCGGCCTCGGGGGTGATGCCGGCAACGCCATTGAGGACGGGCGAGCGGAAATCGGCCAGGGCGATGGTGCGCAGTTCCGCCTCCCCGCCAAGCGCGGCGTGGGCGTCTCCGCTGTCCGCCAGAACCAGCAGTGTGCAGGCTTGGTCGCGGCCGTGGCGGCGCTCGTCCAGGGTGAGAGAATCACGGACGAGAGCGGCGGCATCGTCGCCGGCGGCGCCGCGCGAAAACATGGGATGCCCTGCCCAATAGCGGGTGTACTCGAAAGCGCCCCCGGCTGCGCGGGCGATCGCGGGACGCTCATCGTCGTTCAGACCGTCGAGGAGCCGTCCGAGCGAGAAGGTGGTGATTTCAACCCGGGTGGGATACACGCCGAGCGCGCGGAGCGCGTCGATATGCTGCTTGACGGTGTCGGTGCGCATGATTACGAACACCAGAGACGCGTAGCCAGCCGGGTCCGTCGAGACGACGTGATAGCCGAACACCGTTTCGTGCTCTGGCCAGGGCGCCAGCGCGCGCACTTCGAAGCGCACCATCTGGGCGATTTGCTTGGCGTCGTTCGATGGGAGGCGCAGCCATTTGAGAATGGCATCGTGCCGCGGCAGGGTGAGGACGGCGGGCAGCCCTCGTTTGTAGCCGAGCCGGCGAAGTTCCTTCTCGCTATCGCCTTCGACTAAGGTGGCGAATTCGTAGGCGCTGACATGTCCGCGCCGAATCTGCACGGCGGCGATTCGATACGCCCCGTCCCCTGTCGGCTCCAATCCGAACCGGAGCGCACGGCGCGATCGTCGCGGGGATGCGCCGGCCCCGGAAGAAGCCAAACCCGCGTTTGTGGTTGACGGCCCCGTCATTGCGCTCGCCACTCCGCGATCACGACCCGCCCGTCTTCGCGCACGACGACGAGTTCGGCGCAACGCACGAGGTGTTTGTCCGGCATCTCGACGCGGAGCCGGTACCGCAGCGCCAGCGATTGTACGCCGAGGGCCACACCTGCGCCCGCGATCGCGGCGTACGCGCCGCCGAAGGCCTGACGCAATTCCTCGTCTGATTGGAACGGTTTGTCGTCGGGAGTGCCGTCGATCCCGTCCGCGCCGCGCCGGCGGGCGATGGCCTTGGCCGCAAGCGATTGCGCGTCTCCCGGCGGGACCGCCAGGCGCAGCGCCGCGCGCAGGACGGCCTCGCTGGCGCCGTTGACATTGAGGGTGCCGTCGCCGTAGGTCGTAAGTAGTTCGCGCAGGCCCAGTTGCAACTGCCCGTCTGCGTTGTCCGCCGGCAGAAAGACGTCCAAATCGTCTTCCTCCGGATCCAAGGCGCCATTGTCATTGGCGTCCTCGCCGGCAAACATCGCCGGCGCGACGCCGCGGACAAATTGCAGTTCTTCTACCCGGGCAAGGTCTCGGTTGGACGGTGGATAGGTGCGTTCGGCGTTGGTTTGATCGCCCTCGCCCGGCCCGTCGGAGTCCTCGTCGCGCCAATCGACGATGGCCCGGGCCAGGCCGTTGGCCGTGCCTTCGCCGCCGGCCTCGCGGATCGCCTCGACCAACAACGCCTCTGAAGCCAGATTCACGTTGATCTTGCCGCACTCATCGATCGCGCGCAGCGAGACGCGGAAGCCGCCCGCGGGGCTCGTCCCTTCGAATTCGGAACGTAGATCCTCGGCACTGCGATCCAAGGGCCGCGCCCAGGATTCGTTGAGGGCGTCGACGGCCTCGCTCTCGTCAGTCTGGGACTGGCGTACGGCAAGTCGGGCCAGCGCGGCGAGCAGTTGTTCCGCGGCCTGTTCGTCCCGCGCCCAGGCCTCCGCGCGCACGCCAAGCCGCACGAACGACACGACGGACAGCGCCAGCAAGGAGAGCAGCGCAACCATCCAAATGGTGACTACGAGGATGGATCCACGGTTCTGGATCAAGGCCCGTCTCGTCATGATTGGGACCCCGCTTGCAACAATCCAGCGGTGACCGCCAAAACGCGCACCAGGGGCGGCCCGGAATCGAACTCAATCCGAATCTCGATCGCGACGGGGAGTTTCTCGGCGTCTTGCCATTGGGGAAGCGTTTCCTGCGGCGTGACGTAGCCGAACTGGATCGTGCGGACGCTCTGGAGAAGTACGGTCTCGCTCTCGCCCCCGGACATCGGCGAGGGGCCGACCATCGGTTTCAATTCGCGCACCAGGGCCTTGGCGCTGGGGTCTTCGATCTCCTTGATGTAGTAGCGGACATTGGCCCATTCGAACCCGGGCTCCGCGGCGAGCACCGGGATCTGACCGAGTATCGTGAGCGAGAGATCGTCGCCGTTCGCATCCGTGACGCTCTCGTTGATGGCCGGGGTGTCCTTACTCAGGATCGTCAGCGCATCGAAATCACGGCCCAGTTGGCCGAGGGCGCCGGCTAGCTCCGCCTGGCGGGTCTGATGGCTGCGCACACTGCGCCAGGTGTTGAGACCAGAGCGCAGCGCGACGGTGAGCGACGAAAGCACGAGACCGAAGATTGTCATCGTGACGAGAATCTCGATCAGCGTAAATCCCGCGCGCGAGGGGGGCAGGCTGGCGATCTGTCGAAGGCGTGGGGTCACGGGGCTAGTCCAACACGTAAGAGTTGAGAGAGTAGAGCGCGGCCTTGTCGCCGCTCAACGATACACTCAATTCGATCCGGCGACGGTCCGGATTCGCCAGGGAGGCCTCGACGCGCAATTTCCACGTGTACGCATCGTTCGGCGGATCGAAGGCCCCCGCCGTCACGCCCGGTTGGGCCAGAGCGCCCGCGATTTCGAGCGTGACGAGTTGCCCCTGGGCAAGTTCACGCGCGATCTCTTTCTTGGAAAGCGTCGATTGCAGGCGCGCGGAATTCGAGAGCGAGCCCAGCGCGACCCCCATGCCGGCACCCAGGATGGTGACGGCGACAAGTACCTCCATGAGGGCGACGCCGCGCGATCGCGAGATGACATTTCTCATCATTGTGCAACCGTTTTCTCGGCGATCACTTCCACTACGTCAGGCAAAGCGCCCAGGCGGATCGAAAGTGTTTTTTGATTGCGGTCGACGAGGACGACCTTCTCCGTATCGGCAACGCCGCTAGGAGCAAGCGTGATGGGCAACGGCGCAGTCGTCCCCCGTGACCCGGTGACTTTGCTGACCTTGATGCCATCGGGGAATGACTGCCACGAATCGAACAGGCTGTCGTTGGCCTCGATGAACGCGGACTCGAATTTCGCGGACGGGTCTTGTACGCGCAGACGATACGCCGTTCTATCTTCGAGAAATTCGATTCGAGTGCTCAGGCCCCGTTTCACGGCTTCCAGCCGTCCGGTGCGCACGTAGGCCGCGAAAGTCTGCGCGCCCTGATCGAGCCTTGTCCGCTCGTGGACGACGTTGAGCTTGGGCAGCGCGATCGCGGTGAGGACTCCCATCAGCGTCACGACGAGCAGCAATTCGACGAGGGTGAACCCCCGTCTAGCGCTCGTTGCGATCTTTTCGGAAGTTCGCGACATCGTCTTCCGTCCCTTCCTGGCCGTCGCGCCCCGGCGCGATCAGATCGTAGTCCACGCTCTTTTCGCCCGGACTCCGGTACACAAACTGGCGGTTCCACGGATCCAGCGGCACCTCGCGCATGTAGGGACCGTCCCACTGGTCCTCGGTGGTCAGGGAGACGGGTTTGGTCACCAGCGCGGTGAGGCCTTCTTCGCTCGTCGGAAATCGTCCGACGGCGAGTTCGAAGGTATCCAGCGAAGCGGAGATCGCAGCGATGCTCGACTTGGCGGCGGCGAGCTTGGCCTTCTCGCTGCGGCCCGCAACGCGCGGGACGGCGATGGCGGCGATGATGCCGATGATCACCACCACGAGCATGAGCTCGATGAGAGTAAATCCGTCGATTCGTCCGAATCGGCGTCTTTGGGCCGGGGCCACAACCATTCTAAATCCTCCTCGCCAGACCACCAATAAGTATATCATGTTAGCGAAGCACACAGGAATGTACAATAGACGATGGGGATGCGCGCAGAGTGCCTCCCCTGGGCCCGTATGGCCCGCAGGAGAGGATGAGCGCTCCGAGTCGGGCGGCCCTCGAGTCGGGCGGGTGCGGAGGTCGGCAGAAATGAGAACTTCGAACGGCCATCTGATGCCGGAACCGGGCGCGCTCGCGCGGGTCTCCGCGCGCTTGGCGGCCCACTACGCCGTCGTCCCGCTTCATGTCGAAGCGGGCGGTGCGCTCGTGCTCGCGATGGAAGACCCTACGGACCTCGAAAAACTCGACGAGCTCAGCCTGGTCCTCTCGTGTCCCGTACAGCCGCTGCGCGCCACGCCACAACAGATCGCCGAGGCCATTCGCGAGCACTACGGGGTCGGCGCGGATACACTCGAGCGCCTGGTCAATACGCGGGTCGATGTTCAAGTCACCGATGCCGGCGCGCGCGCGTCGATCGACGAAGCGGCGACCGATGCGTCGATTATCAAATTCGTCAACCAATTGATTGTCGACGCGTATACGAACCGGGCGACGGACATCCACCTCGAACCCTTCGAGAGCCGCTTGCGCGTTCGGTATCGCATCGACGGAATCCTGTTCGACGCGCACATCCCCGAATCGATCCGGCACTTTCGCGAGGCCATCGTGTCGCGCATCAAGATTATGGCCAGTCTGGACATCGCCGAGCGCCGCCTGCCGCAAGACGGCCGCATCCGTGTGCGCATCAGCGGCAAAGACTTCGATTTGCGCGTGTCCGTGCTGCCGATTGCTCATGGCGAGAGCGTCAACGTGCGCATCCTGCAGCGAAGCAACGTGCTCCTCGGGCTCGAGGCCGTCGGGTTTTCGCCAACGCTGTTGGGGCGCTTCGCGACGATGCTGGACAAGACCCACGGTATTATCTTGCTCACCGGCCCCACCGGCAGCGGAAAGACCACGACGCTGTACGCCTGCCTCCACAAGATCAATGAGAGCAAACGCAAGATCATTACGATTGAGGATCCGATCGAGTACGAAATCGAGGGTATTTGCCAGATGCAGGCGCGGCCCGAGATCGGTTTCAGCTTCGCCACGGGCCTGCGCTCGATGTTGCGGCACGATCCCGACGTCATGCTCGTCGGCGAAATCCGCGACTTCGAGACGGCGGAGTTGGCGATTCGCTGCGCGCTCACCGGACATCTGGTGTTCAGCACGCTGCACACGAACGACGCGGCCGGCTCCATGCCGCGGCTCGTGGACATCGGCATAGAACCCTATCTCCTCGCGTCCTCCGTGCAGGCGGTGATTGCGCAGCGCCTGGTGCGCACCGTCTGCCCCCACTGCGCGCGGCCGATCACTCCGGACGCGGAACTCCTCGCGCAAATCGGCGCAGACGCCGCGGGTGACTATAAGAAAGGTGGCGGCTGCGATCACTGCCGCGGCTCGGGCTATCTCGGCCGCACAGCCATCCACGAAATGTTCATCATGAACGAGGAGATCCGGCGGCTCGCCGTCGAGCGCGCCGACGGTGTGCGGATCAAGAACGCCGCCGTGAAATCCGGCATGATGACCCTGCGCGACGACGGGCTCGCCAAGGCGCGGACGGGCGTCACCACCATCGAGGAAATTCTGCGCGTCACGCAGCAGGACAACGAGTAACGCCCGTGCGCACCTTTCACTACGAGGCGATTCGCGAACCGGGGCAGACCGTCCGCGGCTCCATTGAGGCCGAGGAGCCGGCCGCGGCTGCGGCGACGCTGCTCGGCCGGGGCTATCACGTGCTGCGGATCGAGCACGCCGACGGCGCCGAGGTGTCCCGGCTGTCCCACCGCTATGCGCCGTTCAGCGGGTTCCGGCGGCGAGACCAGGTGCGCTTCTCCCGCGATCTGGCGACGTTGTTGCGAGCAGGATTGCCACTGGTGCAGAGCCTGGGCCGATTGCGCGCACGGGAGACACGCAAGGGCTGGAAAAACGTCTGCGCCGGCATTCAGGCCGCGCTCGAAGATGGCCGGACTTTTTCGCAGTCGCTCGCGCAGTATCCGGGCCTCTTCAACGAGATGTACGTCAATCTCGTGCGCGCGGGCGAGGAAGGCGGCAACATCGCCGAAATCCTGCAGCGCCTGGCGCAAGTCGGCGAGCACCGCGAGGAATTGCGTTCGAAGGTGCGCCTGGCCTTCGTCTATCCGCTGGTCATGCTGGGGATGGGCGCGGCCACCGTGCTGGTCCTGCTGACCGTGGTCGTGCCGATGTTCAATGAAGTCTTCGCGGAGATGGGCCAGAGTCTGCCCCTGCCGACCCAAATCTTGGTGAGCCTGAGCGCCGTCATGCAGGCCTGGTGGTTCCTCATCGTTCCCGGGATCGCGCTTGCCGGGCTCGGCCTCGCGCGTTTCCTCGCGCGGCCCGCGGGAGTCCGGCTGCGCAGCGTCCTAGTGCTGCGCGTGCCGCGCCTCGGCGCGATCGCAGCCACGGCCGAGGTCAGCATCTTCGCGCGCACGCTCGGCATGCTGCTCGACAACGGCGTGCCCATGGTGCGCGCGCTCGAAGTGGCCGCAGGTACCCTTGGCAATCATCTCTACAGCCAGGACGCGCTGCGCATGCGCGACGCCGTGCGCGACGGCATCGCGCTCAGCCGCGCGCTCGACGACAGCCCCCGCTTCCCCGACACGCTCGCCAGCGTCGCTTCCGTCGGCGAAGACTCCGGTACGCTCCCCGAAGCCCTCCTCCAAATCGCCGGAGACTACGACCGCGACCTGGAGCGCGAGATCAAAGTCTTCACCACGCTCCTCGAACCCGCCATGATCATCGCCGTCGGCGCCGTCGTCGGGTTCATCGTCTCCGCCATCATCCTGCCGATATTCCAGTTGGGCGATATCGCGCAGCCCTGACACCCGTCGCGATCAGTCGCGGACGCCGATTGGTCAATTCGCTCGAAAATCGTTATGATGGCTACTCGCTCTAAACGGGCAAGCTCGCCGATCGTGTCGCCCTAAACAAGTACATCAGAGAACTTCCGCCCGCGAGATCCTGCAGACGAAGATCGCTACGGTCTCGCTGCAGTAATGGGAAATTATTCATCAATCGCTATATCTTCACCTGTTTCGTCACTAAAGAGCGGCCCAACATGAGCGAATGCTCACTTCAGCTTCAACTGTAAAGGATTTGAATGTCCCGGCTGATCCTCGGAATAGAAAATTATCGGCAGGCTTGTAGAAGTACGCACAGCTCGGATCCCAGTACTAATGAGGCAGTAATTTTCCGCTTGACTTCTCGCCGGAAAGTAGATACTATCGCGTATCGGTTGCGTGCGGTCATAGTCGCCGGGAAGTGATCTCGCCGCGATCATGCACCAGCCCCCGCGAGTCCAGGCTAGGATGAAGGACAGTTTGTGGCAGAAGCAACGCTGGCTGCTTGAGGCTAGCGTGAAGTTGTTCATCGCCAAGCAGTTTGGGACACATGAGTTACCCTGACTAAGGAGGGCGGTATCATGAAGCGAGGAATTGTATCGGTGATCGTGGCGTGCGGAGTGATCGTGCTATTGAACGGCGCGAAGCATGTCGACGCGGGGGCGCTCTCGGATTCAGAAATGCAGCGGCTCGTTGGCGCAGCAGAATGCCCTTGTAGTGGTGTAGAAAATGAAAGCTGCAGCGGCTTTTCTGGCAGTGCCACTTGTGTCACGGAAGGAAGCGATTGCCCTTCTACAGTCAAAATTAGTACGGGAAATCGTTACCTCAACTGCTTCGGGAACGGCGGCAAAGAATGCCATAATGGAGGAAATGTATTGTGCTCCCGCACGTACAACTCAGCCAATGGTGGTGTTTTGATAGATAATTCTTGTATCAGTGGGAACTGCTTCAATGAAGTGGGTGTAAACTGTCAGACGTGTACAATCGGCTCGCTGGTGTTGACCACGTACAATACGGATCATACCTGTTCTTAGCCCTGGCGAACGCGCTTGACCATTTGATCTGTCCCGTCTGCCTCACTGGTTCTGTGTACCGAGTGCCCTTGAGTTTTTAGACGGGCACTTCGGAACGTTTTTTCGGCGGTCGCTGTATCCGGACAGTTTGGTGTTCCAGTCGCGGTGGCGGCTGCATCGTGTGGCAAGACCAGCCGGGAACTTCGCCAATGCGAAGAGATCGGAGGGAATAATGATTCATCGTGTTTTCACAGGGATTGCGATCGTCTTCGTGTCGGTTGGCACTTCGCTGTCGGTCTCCGCCTACAACGGGGATCCCGAACTGCTCCTACTGCTCCAAAACGCGAGAAAAGACAGCATGGAGCGAATCACAACATGGCGGGGCCGAGCCGCGCTTGATAAGGCCACCGCACACGATAACGGTACGTTGGAGATCGGGTCCGTCGAGGAAGCTGAATTCGCCTACGATCGGAATCTAAATACGCTCCGCTGGAACCTAGTCGTTCACGAGCGAGTGTATGAGAAGCAGGGCCCGTCCGTTTCCCCCTCTAATCCGGAACATTATGGTGCCCTGTTGAAAGGGGATCTATTCTATCGCCACGACCCGAATCTGGTAGAGCTAGACGGTACCGTGAAAAACACCTTGGTGATATTCCCAAGAGATCAGCAAAGAATTAATGGCTTCGCGAGCGACTTCGACCCCATGTGGTATTTCACAAGAGCAGGGTACGACGTCGATAAGTTTCTGGCGTTTCACTACGAAAACAGAGACAAACCCAACTTCAACGTATCGGGTAAATCCATCGCCCGAGAGGGCGATTTGGTTACTTGGGAAACGGGGGGGTCCGACATTGTAAATCGCTGGGTATTCGACCTTTCGAAGGGTGGTAGTCTTGTCCGGTTTGAAGGAAAAGATCCACACGCAGACGTCCAATACGATTGGGGATACGAACAGATAAACGACGTGTGGGTTCCATCCACGTTTGAGTTCAAAAATCGACAGATAGACAGCGCGGGCGAAGCGCGGCGCGAACTGAGAAAAGTCGTGTTCACCAACAACGAGATAAATGTCTCGCTCGCGGACGACGAATTCACCCTTGAACGGTTGGGTGTGAAACCTGGCACCCGGGTCACTGATACCGTGCTTGGTGTTGCATATTTATATGGAGATGACGTCGTCAGTCACATTGGCTTACCGGTGATCGATCCCACCGAAACTGCGCTCGAGCAAGTAGCTGAAGACATCCAGAAAATACTCCAAGAAACCCCGGCCAGTGTCGCCGAAAATAAGCACGAAGCACCGGCCCCTGTTACGGTTCCGTCTCCGGGCAAATCCTACAGCGTTCCTTTAGTAGTCTCGATTGGCATACTGGTACTTTTGGCCTCGTTCGTGGGGTATCGCGCCGCCCGCGGGTTGCGGAAGCGCTGAGATGGCGGACGACATCCGCAGACCAGACTACCGGCATTTCGCGCTAGCATTGGTGACGTTGATGCTGAGCCTAAGCGCGTTGCGTTGTTCCGATAGTGGCGACGGAGCCGCTGTCACATCCGCTGCGGCGGCACCCGGCACCCCCCAGTGCGGCCATTTGAGCATCCTTCACTCGCTAGAGGTGCTCGGTGTGCCCGTAGATATGGCGACCGTGTTGGCTACGATGCCGCCTCGAGACGGGGGCCACAGCCTCAAGATGCTTCGCGATGCGATTGTAAAACTGGGATTGTCCGCGGAAGGAAGACGCGAGACCTTTGACGAAGTGCGCGCGGGATCCATGCCAGTCATTGCGCATATGAAGGACCATTTTGTCTGCGTGATAGGCGCGACCGGCGCCGCTGTGACCCTCTTCGACGGCGAGGGCCGGCGGCAAGTCTGGTCCACCCAGCAATTTCTCGATCGTTGGTCGGGCGCGGTGCTCCGAGTTTCACGCGGTACCAAGCGCGACCCGATCCCTGCAACGCCTCGCGCAGTCCGCAAGGCGGGCGTCGTCCCGCGGATTCAGTTCGAAACTTTGTACAAGGATTTGGGTGAAATTCCCTCTGGGGATGCGCAAATACAGTTACTGTTCGGATTTACCAACCTCGGCGATTCGGATTTGCGCATCGCGGACGTGAAGGTCGATTGTTCCTGCCTTAAAACCCAGTACCCGGATCAACCTATTAAGCCTGGCGCGCAAGGTGAGGTCGGTTTGACGTACACCATTTCCAGTGAAGGCAGTTTTCTCAAGACCGCAACCGTCTTCACGAATGATCCGGTCACGCCCATGATTCAACTCTCGGTCGCCGGGAATACGCACACGGCGGTGCGCGTCGAGCCGGCCAAAATGAATCTAGGTAAAATCCCGCGGGGCCAATCCCTCGTTAAGCAGTTCCGGGTGTACAACGATGGAGACCAGCCTCTCCAAATCCAGGGAGTGGAGTTTTCTCTGCCGGGCTGGGATTTCAAATTCAAGATTCAAAGAGTGGAGCCGTCAGGCGAGATTGGAATCCTCGGTTCGGGATCGAGCTCGTCGGACCGGACCGCGACAATAGTCGAGTTGACGATCGGACCGGACACCCTGGCGCTTGGCAAAGTGGATGGCGTTGTAATCTTTGCGACAAACATTCCGAAGTATGCGAAGCTTGAAGTTCCCGTGACTGCCGAAGTCGTATCCAATGTTGCATTTCAACCCGACGTATTGTTTTTGGGAGAGATTCCCGCGAATTCGGATGTCCAAAAGACGGTGCTCATTCGTACTCTGGATCATAGACCATTTCGCATTGTGAAAGTCGAAGCATCGGTCGATACTCTGAAATTCGTATATCCCGCAGAGCCCATCGACAGCTGTCAGATATCCGTCCATGGATCTATCGGTGACCCGTCCATTCTGAACGACTCCCCGCTCGCCGTCACAGTGCAGTTTATTGACACCGGCGATTCCGAACGTGTTAACCTACCGGTGTATGGACGACTCAAGTAGCCGATCTTCCATGACATGAACAAGGCAATACGCACTACACAATCTGCCGGCTGACTATCCCGCATCTGGTGGCGCTCGACGAGTCCTCCACAGACTGAAGGAGATCATTTGTGTGAGCGTAGAGGCTGACAGTATCGAAGTGGGATCGATCGCGGACGCGACGAACCTTGTAGACGTTTTAGCGAGTAGACGCCGACGGAATCCGAACGGTCTCGCGTTTAGGTTCCTGGACTTTGATCGCGACGAGACCCTCACGGTCACATACTCAGATCTACATCAGCGCGCCCGCGTAGTCGCGGACTTCTTGATGCGGGAGTTCGCGCCAGGCGAACGAGCGATGCTGATTTTCGAGCCAGGGCTGTCTTTCATCTACGCGTACTTCGGGTGCCTCATGGCGTCTATTGTGGCCGTGCCGACCTACCCTCCAACGGGGGCGAACGTCGAGGCGTGGCGGAACCGGATTGCCACGCTGAGCGTGGACTGCGGAGCGCGATGCATATTGGCAAGCGCGCTCATGTCGAACGTGATCGAGGCGATGGGTCTGTCGAGCACCTGTGGCGTCCTAGTTATCAATGCGGAGGCGATTCCAGAATCCTCCGCGATCGGCGCGGGCCCGCCGGCGATATCGCCCGAAACCGTCGCTTTTCTTCAATACACATCCGGATCGACGTGCTCACCGCGCGGGGTTGTCGTAAGTCACGGAAATCTGATGGCCAATATCCGGGCCATGTGCAGTTCTATACAGTGCTCGGATGAATCGATCTTTTTGAGTTGGCTGCCGCAGTACCACGATATGGGTTTGATCGGAGGCACGCTCCTTCCGGTGTACGCCGGCGGCGGCTGCACGTTCATGTCCCCCATCGCTTTTCTACAGCGCCCCTATCGTTGGCTCGAGGCGATGTCGCGATACAAGGCCGATGTGAGTTGCGTACCCAACTTTGCGCTCGATCTATGTGTTTCCAAGATCAAACCAGCGGAACGCGACAGCCTGAATCTTGAACATTGGCGGGTCGCGATAAACGGATCTGAACCGGTGAATCCCAAAACACTCGCTCGCTTCGCTCAGTATTTTTCCCCCTGCGGGTTTCGCGCGTCCGTGCTTTGTCCGGCGTATGGTCTCGCGGAATCAACGCTGGCCGTATCAATTAGCGATTGGCGGCGGCCTCCTCTCACAAAGACCTTCGACCGGACACCGTTGGAGCAGGGTGTTGTTATCGAAAGCCCTGCGTCGCTTGACGCAGTCGCCCTAGTCAGTTGCGGAGCGCCCCTAGAGGGAAACTGCGTCAGCATCGTCGATCCCGAGACCGGCAATGAGTGTCCGGCCGGACGCATAGGGGAAATCCGCGTTTCGGGGAGCAGCGTGGCCCAAGCCTACTGGAACAATGCGCCTGACACGGAACAGACATTTGTCACGTCGGGCCCCTCGCCGGCGGTGCAATTGCGGACGGGCGACTTGGGCTTTCTTTATGAGGACGAGCTCTACGTCACCGGCCGCATCAAGGAGATAATCATCCTCCGCGGCCGCAACATCGCGCCCTACGACATTGAAGAGGCCGGCGGCGCCGCCCACCCTGCACTGCGCCGCGGCTGCGGCGTCGCGTTCTCCGTCACCGAAGACGGTACCGAGCAGATCGTCTTTCTGCAGGAACTCGTTGGTCCCAGCCTTTCCGACTCCGAACTCGACTCGGTGATCGCCGCCATCCGCAGCGCCGTACGCGCGGCCGTCGGCGCCGAATTGAACGTAGTCGGGCTCCTCGAGAAAGGGACAGTTCCCAAGACGACCAGCGGCAAACTACAACGCAAGCGGATGCGGGATGTGTACACGACCGGAGCATTGAATTTCCAGCGCCTATGGCCTGGGCGTTCCTCAATTTCGTAAGTGAGGTTCCCTCTGCATTTCGTCTTCCAAGGGGTGGTACTCATCCTATATTTTTTCTTCATGGTGAGCGCTGACCCAGTCGTTCACTCTGCGATGAACACAATCTGAAGTCCGATCCGCCGGGCTCATTCCGTGCGATGGCATGTGATAAATCCAGCGGACAGCGATCCTGTACCGAGGCACTGGCCACACCTGCACACTTGGCGACAGGAAGTCGCCGCGGTACCGATTTCCTTTTGCCAACGTCTCCTAGTCACCGTCAGGATCTCGAGGGCCAGCCTTCGTTCCGAGAATGTCGATGCTCCCTCCCACTTGGTGCGATGCGTCGGTTCGAACCAGTACACGTTCTCGAAAGTGGCCCGATGGCGCCGTGGGTAGAATGCGTATCCGCAGTGGTATCGCGATTACGTGCTTCCCTTCGCGAGTGGTGAAACTCTCTGATGGGACTTCCGATAAGACGGCCCCGTCTAGAAACTCAGCGCTCGCCTCAATTGCAAGAATCTTGAGACTGGGGTACTCTGAGTCAATAAACATTAGCTTGATATCTTGTACCAACGGCTCCGACAGTTTCTCCGGAAGGTCAAAACGCACTGAATCGCGGTCGAACGAAAGCCCATACTGCACTGTGCAACTTTGTTTCAAAATCACCGTGCTGCGAGTGGATCCCGCCAGGAATATGACCTGTACTTCCGATTCGTACGACTGCCCGGGCGCCCGGCGAGTCGCATCGAATTCGACAAATCCGATGCCATGAGGTGGTACGGTTGTCCTCGTAAACACCGGGTTCGGTAGCTCGCAGCCACAATTCGGGCGGACTTCGGCAATCTGCACGGGCGCGTTCGATTCATTTGTAAACTGGAATCGATGCCGTAGACGTCCCTCTTGCTCCACCACGCCGTGATCGAATGCTGTTTCCTCGAATGCGATACCCTGCGAGGATCCAGAACCTGGACCGACGATCGGCGCGCAAGACGCGAGGAGCGAAGCCCATACGCCCAATGTGACCCGCTTGACCACGGCGATCAAATGGCGTTGTCCCGCCGCGGAGAGGCTTGCGTCCGACGCGTCGAGCCAATCCACAACCGCCGCGCGATCAGTGCGACACCTGCCGCAAAGGCGACATAAACCCACCAACGGGGACTGGCTCGAAGACCGCGCAGCCCATCTGGCATCTCGTCATGAACGTAGGGAAACAACGCCACATGATCCCATGATTTCAAATCCCCGGGCGACAATGGCGCGGGAGCGCCCGTACCCATGTATATCGAACCATACGCCCCGCCGCCTGGAAGATAGAGGGCCAGCCGAGCTTCATGGGCTCGCGGAAAAATTAGAACCGCTGGACATCCGACCGCCTTGAGTTGATCCAAAGAGACTCCATCCACGA
>JBCLBO010000066.1:0-18588 GCA_038916785.1 Candidatus Hydrogenedentales bacterium
CGCGATGCTTTTGAAGTACGAAACTTGCCATCGACTCAATTTACACCGGAACTCATTGCCACGGCGCGGCGCGTGTGTGATACTAGCCTCCGTTGTTTCTCCTCGCGGGAGTCTGCCGTGGTTCGCGCTTTTCTCGTCGCGCTGT
Source organism: Candidatus Hydrogenedentales bacterium (assembly GCA_038916785.1). GTDB lineage: Bacteria > Hydrogenedentota > Hydrogenedentia > Hydrogenedentales > VFKU01. Next base: position 146 of record JBCLBO010000066.1, read on the forward strand.
TGGTGCTCCCGTGCGGAGTGTCTCTGGCGCAGGACCCCGCGGACGGCGCAGCAGGGCTGTGGAACGACGCGGTGCTCTACCGCGACGAGTGGGGCGTGCCGCATATTTTCGCGGACAACCCGCGCGCGATGGCCTTTGCCTTCGGCTACGCGCAGGCCCAGGACCACCTCGAGCCGATGCTGCTCGCGTATCGCCTGGCGAACGGCCGGGCCTCCGAGGTGCTCGGGCCCGAGACCGCCGACGCGGACCGCCTCTCGATACGGCTGAACCACGCGGGCCTCGCGCGCGAAGCGTATCACACGGCGGACGCCGTGACGCGCGATCTGTGCGAGGGATTCGCGCTCGGCGTGAACACGTGGATCACGGAGCACCCGGACGAGGCGCCGCCTTGGGCCGACGGCGTGTATCCGGCGGACGTGCTCGCGCTATTGCACCGCTATCTGCTCAGCCAGGCGCCCTTTGATTTTCCCGACGCGCTGCATCTCTTGCCCGGCACCCCGTCGGCGAACGCATGGGCGGTGGGCCCCACCATGTCGCAGACGCGCGAGCCGATGCTCGTGATCAATCCGCACGCGAACTACGGGAGCGCGTTTCAGTGGTACGAAGCCCACCTCGTTACGCGCGACATGAACGTATACGGCGCGACGCTCTTCGGTCTGCCGGTGATTATGCAGGGGCACAACAGCGTGCTCGGCTGGGCGCTGGCGCCTAACGCGCCGGACATTGCCGACGTCTACGTCGAACTCGGCGAGCCGGCCGCCGCGCCTGACCCAAACTCGGTGTTCAACGCCGAACAGGACGATTCTCCGGGCGGCGTGAATTTCCTCGACAACGAAAGCCGCTCGTTCTTCGTGGCCACCGAGCACGGGTTCGCCGAGAATTTCGACCACTTTCTGACGACCGCGCGCGGGCCGGTCGTGGACGAATCCGACGGCCACCCACTGTCCTGGCGCGTCGGCGGTTACCGCGACTTCGGCGCGCTGCGTCAGTTGTACGACATGGGCCTCGCGCAGGACCTCGACGAGTTCAACCGCGTCCTCGATCGAATGCAACTCTCTACTTTTCATACCCTCTATGCGGACGCGGCGGGCAACATCGCCTATCGCTACAACGCGACGACGGGTACGCGGATGGACCCGGCGACCGCCGCGCAGAGCGCCGGTCTGGCGATGGAGGGAGATGCCGGCGATCTCTATACCATGCCCTTGTCGACCGCGGGCAATCGCTTCGAATGGGGCGCGCCGCTGACACCCGACGCGATGCCGTGGATGCTCAATCCCGCCTCGGGCTACGTGCAGGCCTGTGGCACGCCGCCCTGGCTGGCGACCTCGCCCGCCGTGCTCGATGCGTCCGCGTTTCCCGCCTGGTTAATTCGCGACGGCGACTCCTACCGCGCCAAGCGCGTGCGGCGGCTGTTCTCGATCGGCCCGCGATCGTTTGAGGACATGCAGGCGATGCTCTTCGACACCGTGTCGCCGCTCGCGGCGGAGGCCGTGCCTTATTTGCTCGCGCAGGCGGAGGCGTATCCGGACTTCGTGGACAACGCGCACCCGGACCTGAGCGTGATGCTCGACATCCTGCGCGATTGGAACTTCCTGGCCGAACCGGGCAGCATGGCAATGACGTGCTTCCACGTGTGGTGGTCGCTCCTGCGGCTGGACGACGACGGCAACCCCTGGCCGAACGAACTGGTCCACAGCCTGATTCAGGAAGACGCGACGTGGTTCAAGGAACGCGCGCTCAGCTCCGCCGCCGAGGCCGCGCAGCTCCTGCGCAACCAATACCAATCGATGAACGTAGCCTGGGGCGACGTGCACGTCATCGTCCGCGGCCAGAAGGAATATCCGCTGGCGGGCGGGCACAGCGGCGACCCGCTGTTCTACACCGGCGATCGGCTCTTCGACGACGGGAAATGGCGCGTGAACGAGGGCTACGGTTTTGCGATGGTCGTGCGCTTCGGCCAGACGCCGGAGGCAGTCAGCCTCGTGCCGTTTGGAAGTTCCGAGAACCCGGCCTCGCCGCACTACGACGATCAACTCGCGCTCATGCTCGGACGGCGCTTCAAGGTGGCCCGCTTCGATCGCGGCGATGTCGAGCGGCACACCGAATCGGCCTTCGGCCGGCGGCTGCTGTTGCGCCCCGCGCGGCAATCCGCGCAGGTGTTCCTCGCGGCGGACCTGCCGATGGATGCGCGGCTCAAGGAGAGCGCGGCGCCGCCAGCGGCCTTGCCCGAAGGGCTCGCCGCGTTTACGACCTATATTGAGCCGCTCGTGGATATGGTCCCCGGCGGACTCTCGATCGAATTCGACGTGCAGGTGCACGAGTCGGTCTGTGCGGCGAAGGATTTCGAATCGCTGTATCTATATGGGTATCACCCCGTGGACGGTTGGCGGCAACTGGAGGACCAGCAGCTCGAGGGCGATCGGCGCGCCCTCACCGGACTGCTGGGCCGCGGCGAAGTGGTCGCCGTGCTGGGGCCGGAGGCGGCGCGGCTCGCGGACCCGGCGCTAGTGCGGCCGGCGGAAACGCGCCGCGCGCCGGCGCAATCGTTGATTGCAAAAAGCGAGGACGGCGGCGCGCTGCCGGTGGCGGAGAATGGCGACGCGGAGCTGACCGATCTCGATCCGGCCGATGAGGAGCGCGTGGCCACGCTCGCGCCGCCCGCGCCGCGCGTCCTCGTGCCCAGCGAGGACTACCGCGAGTACGAACCGCAAGTGCCGGACAACATCCGGCTGGGTCCGCGAACGATAGTGGTTCCCGCGGTGCCGCCGGGATTCAGAGTGGAGCCGATCATCCCCCCGCCCACGGTCGTACCGCAAGCGAGGAATCCCTTCGCCCCGGCCGGCCCGCAGTTCTTTACCGGCCCGCCGGCCGAGGAGGTGTCGCCTCCCGGCGTGGGACCGGACCCAGACGCGGCCGCCGAAGCGCAAAACGCCGCGCCCGAGGACGTCCGTTCCGCCGGGCCCGCGCCGGCATTGGCCGTGGAAGAATTGGTCCCTATCGATTCCCCGCCGGCCGAGGCCCCGCCGGCCGCGATCCAATCCGCCCCCGCCGCCGAGCGCGCGCCGCGCCCGGCCCCGGTGAACGCACCGCCCGCGCGCACCGGTGGCGTCGTGTTCAGCGGTCAAACCCCGAGGGAAATGCTCGCAGCGTCCGGGGCGGCCCCGGCGGCGGATTTGGTGCTCGCGCCCGACCCGAGCCGCGCCTCGCCCTTGCAGTTCGGCAGCTCGATGGAGCTGCGCACGCCCGACGGCGCGGCGACGTTCTCCGTGCGATCGCGCACGACGATGCGCGGCCAAGCCTATCAGCGCGGCGAGCCGCCCGCGCCATATCCCGCCGGGCTTGTGGCCTTCAGCGAGGTCTACGAAACGCTGGTCGATCCCAAGCCGGAGGGCCTGAGCGTCGCGCTCACGATCCACATCGCACCCGAGGCGACCGCAGCGGAGCGGCTGGGCGAGTTAACACTGTACACCTTCGATCCCGCGCAGGGCTGGCAACCGCTCGATCGCTTCCGCGTCAACGTGGAGACGCGGCATTTTTCCGGCATGGACCTCACCGCAAGGACCTACGCAGTGCTGGGCCCCCCCGCGGCCGCCGCTCCGGCAAAATAAAAAACGCGGCCGGTGCGAACACCGGCCGCGTCCAATGTGAGAGGCCCGCTCAGGCCCAGGGCGCCTCCTCGAGCAGGCTGCGCTTATTCTCGACGGCTTTGAACTCCTCCGCCGTATCGAGCGGATCCTTGCCGGACTCGATCGTCGGCCAAATCTTCGAGAGGTGCTTGTTCAGTTCGGTGTACTCCAGCCACTTCTCCGGAACTTCCTCCTCCGGAAAAATCGCGCTCACCGGACACTCGTCCACGCACACGCCGCAATCGATACACTCGTCCGGATCGATGACGAGCATGTTCGCGCCTTCCTTGAAACACGCGACCGGGCAAACGCTCACGCAGTCGGTGAATTTGCACTTGATGCAGGGTTCTGTCACCACGAAGGTCATTGCCGTCTCCCATCTGGCGCGCAGGCGACCGCCCGCGCAAAACTCTTTCACTGTGGGGCGGGAGTTTAACAGCCCCCCCACCGGGCGATCAACGGGGCGCGCGCGGTATCTACATCCGATTCATGCGCACCGGGGGCGGCTTGTGCGGACGCCGAAGACTCGCATAAGATCGCGCCCGGAAGGACCCTTCATGCTTCGCCGATTCGCGCCGCTGTGCCTCGTTGCGTTGTTCACGTGCCCGCTCGCCGCGCACGCTCTCGATCTCGAACCGATCGCGCCGGACCGGCCCTGGCTCATTTTCCGCGCGTCCGATCCCGGCCCGGGCGACACGCTGGTTTACGCGGACCAGCTCAAGCAAATGTGGGCCGCCATGCCCGAGGCGCTGCGTCCGCTCGCGGCGCTCGAGATCGCCGGGCCGCGCACGGGCGCACCGGGCTGGGGCGACCAATTCAACGACGTGATCAACGAAATGCAGTTCGGCGATATTCCCGCGGTCGTGTCGATCACGAATTCGCCGGCTACCGCCGCGCCGCTCGTGGACATCCGCGCGATTTTCGATCAGTTCACGATCGTGCGCGGCGTGCGCGTGAGCGGGCTGCGCTTCGACGACTATCCGGAATTCGCCGCCGGCGATCCGATCGGCACGCCGCCGCAGTCCGCGTGGCTCGCCGCGCTCATCGAACTCGCCGCGCAATACGGCCGGCGGGTGGTCCTCGAACTCGACGGGCTCGAGTGGGCGCGGCTGATGTCGAACACGCGCCACCATGCCGTCTACGACGCGATGCGCCGGCATCCGGCCGTCGTCGTGCCGATGAACAGTCAGCGCGGGCCGCACAGCGTCGTGGCGACGAGCGCCGTGCTCGGCCTGTGGCTCGAAGGCGCGGCCGCGCAATGGGGACTCGCGTGCGATTCGGCGTGGTACGCCGCGTCGGGCTTCGTCGAGCCCGGCAAATTCGGCGTCGCGCCCGAGGCCATGATGCCAGCCGCGCTCTACCGCGCGATGCTGCTGAACGGGGCCATGGGCGGGGCCAGCGTCTACCGCTTCGCCAACGCGGCCGACCTCTGGAGCGGCCCGCGCAAGCCCTATTGGGACGAGGCGATCGGGCCGGCGCTTCGCGAGCTAATCGAGAAGGGATACATCGCGCGCAAGGACCAAGTGCAGGAGAAAGCGCACGTCGCCTATCGGCTCAATCCCGCCGCGGCGCCGGCGGAATTCGAGGCCAACCTCGCCGATCTCGATCCGATTTTTCACGAGGGGCGAATGATCCAGGCCGCGTATAGCCCGGAACTGCCCGGACAAGTGCCGGAACTGATTCTGAACACGGGACACTTTTACTGGTTGCCGGTGCTCAGCGCGTATGCGCCGGACGAGGCGCTCGCCGCGTTCAAGGAGGTCGTGCTGCCCGGCGCGATGCTGGACGCCGCGGCCTGGCGCGAGCGGCTGCTGGGTCACTACAAAGTGGACGGCGAGGGCCGCGCGTTCATCTCGCGCGTCGGCCGCGCGATCTTTGTGATGCACACCCGCGAAAATTTTTATGAGAACCAGCCCTATGCCCTGGCCGCAGTCCCGGCCGCCGTGCGCAGTGTGACCGCGCGGCGCGGGCCCGCCGGCACGGAGCTGACCTGGCCCTTTCGCGAGAGCGACGTGTTCTACCGCGTCTACCGCCGCGTGCTGCCCGCGACGCGGTGGGAGCAGATTTCCGGCGACCTCGACACGCACAGCTATGTCGACGCGACGCCGCCGGATCCCGCGCAGACGGTCGCCTATGCGGTCACCGCGCTGACAAGCGAAACGGAGCCGCTGGAAGGCACGGTCAATTTCGGAGACTACCTGATCTTCAACGCGATCGAGAGCCGGATCGTCGAGCAGACCGTCTTCGATCCGGACACGAACGCGACCACCAGCGTGCCTCCCCTCCCGCCCACGGAGGCGCGGCCCGCCTCGCAGACCTGGTGGCCCGGCCTCGAGGAGCTCAGCGGCGATCAGCTCTTCGCCGCGCAGGCCATCGTGGCGCAACTCGAATCGATGGAATCGGCATACCACCGCGCAGACGCGGCAGGAATCGCAGCGGTCTATTCGCCGAGCTACGCGGACGCGGCCACCTGGGGCGTCGACTACGCGCGCGCGGCGTGGGGATTGTATTTCACGCTCTTCCGGCCGGGCCCCGTGCACCGGCAAATCCGCGCGTGGGACTTCGCCAGCCTCGCGGCGAACGGCCGCGTGGCCGTGCGCGTGTACTGGCGCATGACCGGCCAGCGGCCCGCCGCCGACGGCGCAGGATCCGCCGCCGAGGTCGCGCTGCCCGCGTCGCCCACGGGCGAAGTGGATTTCACCTTCGTGAAATCCGGCGAGCAGTGGCAACTCACGCGCACCGAACCCGCGCTACCGCGCCTCGAAGATTTCTTCGCGGGAGTCGCCCCTGTACGGTGAGAGCGCCGCGGATTTGTAGGGGATCGCCAGACGAATCAACGCGTTCGATCGTAGTCCTCACGCGCCGCGTAAGGACTACGATCCCGGTGCAGGTCATCTTGCCAAGGCCTAAAGCATCCAACATAACCCAACACTCGTAGCATGGGCGGCTCGCCCATGCGGATTCATGGCAGCCGGAATCGGGTATCGTTAGAAGCTCTACTGCTCTGTTGAAATGGTCCCCCACTCGCACGGATTCGAGTCCGATGCCTCTCTCGAATCATGGGAGTTTCCGGTTAACGAGATTGCTTCGTCGCAAGCGCGCTCCTCGCAATGACGGTGTAGGCGGGGTTTTCAACAGAGCATTAGAAGCTCTTTGCCCCGGAGGGGCGCCATGATAGTAGCCCGCCGTTTTAACGGCGGGTGATTCCCCGCCTTTATTTTAGTCCCGCTAGGGACGGATGATCCCGAGCCAGCCGTCCCTACGGGACGGCGGAACACGCGTCAGAATAAACTCCGCTGACCCCGCCTCTCATGCGCGCGTGGCCTTAGGGAACCATCGATATAATTCCGTCCACCGCTAAACCTCCCTCGCGTTCACATCGCCGCGTTTTCGATCAGCCGGTGGTAGAAACGGATCACCGTGCCGTAGGCCTCCACGCCGAGGCGCTCGTTCGTGCCGTGTATCCGTTTGAGGTCGTCCGACTCAATGGTCATCGGCAGAAACCGGTAAATGTTGTCGCTGATCGGCTCGAAGTGCCGGCTGTCCGTCTCGCCGAGCACCAGGTAGGGCGTGGTCACCACGCCCGGCGCCACCTCGCGCACGCTGCGCGCGATCAAGTCGAAGGCCGGCCCGCTCGAGGGCGAGACCTTCGACGCCTCCACCGCCGTCTCCAGGTTCGGTTCGATCACGACACGTTCGTCCGCGACGACCGACTTGATGTGCTCCAGCACGCCGAGCACCGTGTCGCCCGGAAGAATGCGGAAGTTGATGCTGACCGTGGCCTCGGGCGGCAGGACGTTGTCTTTGGCGCCGCCGGAAATGATAGTTGGCGCGGTCGTAGTCCGCATGAAGGCGTTCATCACCGGCGAGCCCGCGAACTGCCGTTCGAGTAGCGGCGAGAACAGCCAGCGGTTCGCGACCACCGCCTTCATGCCGAAGCTCATCTCCGGCCCGATATAGTCGAGCATGTCCGCCGAGAGCCCCTCGATGCCGCCGGGCATCTGGTGTTCATTCAAGCGCACGATGGACTGCGCGAGCAGGCCGATCGCCGTATCGCGCGGCGGCTGCGAGGAGTGCCCGCCGTCCACCTTCGCGGTGAGCTTCACCGTCATGTATCCTTTTTCGGCGACGCCGATCGTCGCCACGGGCGCGCTCACGCCCGGCATCGCCTTCGACACGATCGCCCCGCCTTCATCCAACACGAACTCCGCCTTCACGCCGCGAGCCGCAAGCAGCTTCGCGCCCTCCGCCGCGCCGTGCGCGCCGCCCACTTCCTCGTCATGCCCGAAAAACAGCAACACCGTCCGCTTGGGTTGACTGCCCTCCGCGAGAAGCGTCTCCACCGCCTCCAGAATTCCGAACACGGACACCTTGTCGTCCAGCGTGCCCCGGCCCCAGATGAAACCGTCCTTCACCGCACCCGAAAAGGCGTCTTGCTCCCAGTTCGCCTCCGTCCCCGGCACGACCGGCACCACGTCCTGGTGCGCCATCAGCAAAATCGGACCGAGCGACGCATCCGATCCCGCCCACGTATACAGCAAGCTCTGCGCGCCGACCTTCTCCAGCTTCAGCGCGGCGTGCGCCTTCGGATACGCCTCCGCCATGAACGCGTGCATCCCCTCGAAAGCTTCTGCGTCCGACTGCGCCGGGTCCTGATACGACACCGTCTTAAACGTCACCGCCTTCGACAGCCGTTGCACCGCCGCGTCCAGATCGATCTCCACCCTCGGCGCCGGCGTCACCGCCGCCTGCCTCGATGTGACCGTCGCCGCGCGCACCAAGACCACCCCCGCGACCACAATCAACGCCGCGAGGACCACCAGAAACAGCCGCTTTATCATCGATCTCATCCCTTTCACGTCGCCGAAACCAATTCATCACTACGAAGAACACGAAGTACACGAAGAATACCGATCTTCGGTTCTATCCCTCTTCGTGCTCTTCGTGGTGATTCCCTTCCGGGTATCCGCATGAGCCTACCAAGGCTTGCACAAATTCACCCGTTTCGCCAGTGGTATAGTCGAGGACGCGATGCGCGACCCCTTCGTCGAACGCCTGCGCCATCTCTACTAGACGAGCCGCGCGGAGTTATACATGTACGCCCTGTCGATGAGTAAACACCTCCGCCCCGCCGAAGACCCAGTCCAGACGGCTCGCCTGTCCCTTGTGCTACACTCTTGGAATTGCGGCTCGATTTCCGGCAACTCTCTTCCGCGATCTGCGGCAGGATCTTCCCCCACCGAACAGGGCCGGTGAGCACGAAGCAACGGACCAATCTGTGGATGAGACTTCTCATATAAAGAAGATCGCATTTCTTGGCGACTACCTCCCGCGCAAATGCGGCATTGCGACGTTCACAACCGACCTGCTCTCGGCCGTGGCGGAGGAGCACCCGCAAACGCAATGCTTCGCGGTGCCCGTCAACGACATCGAAGGCGGCTACGAATACTCCGACGTCGTCCACTTCGAGATCGAAGAACAGGATCTGCCGTCCTACCTGCGCGCGGCGGACTTTCTCAACATCAGCAACGTCGACATCGTGTGCTTGCAGCATGAGTTCGGGATTTTTGGCGGGCCCGCGGGCAGCCACGTGCTAGCGTTGTTACGAGAACTGAGAATGCCCGTCGTCACGACGCTCCATACCGTTCTGCGCGAGCCCAACGCCGATCAGCGGCGGGTGATGCAGGAATTGATTGCGCGCTCGACGCGGCTATTGATCATGACCGAGCGCGGACAGCAGATGCTACAGGACATCTACAATGCGCCAGCGGCCAAAATCGACCTCATCCCGCACGGCATTCCCAATATTCCGTTCGTCGATCCAAATTATTACAAGGATCAGTTCGGTGTGGCCGGGCGCGTCGTGTTGCTCACCTTCGGGTTGCTCTCGCCGAACAAGGGAATCGAGCATGTGCTCAACGCGCTTCCGCAGATTCTGGCCGAGTTCCCCGACGTGGTCTACATTATCCTGGGCGCGACGCATCCAAACGAGTTGCGAAACGAGGGTGAGGCCTATCGTCTAAGACTCGAACGCCTCGCGAAGCGCAACAAAGTCGAGAAGAACGTCATTTTTTACAACCGCTTCGTGGAACTCGATGAACTCAAGGAATTCATCGGTGCGGCGGACCTATACATCACGCCCTATATGAACGAAGCGCAGATCACCTCCGGCACCTTGGCCTACACCTTTGGTGCGGGCAAAGCCGTAATCTCGACTCCCTACTGGCACGCGACGGAATTGCTGGCGGACGGGCGCGGCGTGCTCGTGCCCTTCGGCGACGCACCAGCCATCGCGCATGAAGTCATCGGCTTGCTGCGCGACGACACACGCCGTCATGCCATGCGCAAGAACGCGTACAAGCTGGGCCGGGAAATGGTCTGGAGCAACGCGGCGCTGCTCTACATGCGTTCCTTCGAACTGGCCCGCCTCGGGCGCGCGGTCTTGACTCGAAAGTCGTTCGCCACGAAGACGCTCGACCAGCAGCCGCGGGATTTGCCCGAGTTAAAGCTGGACCACCTGGCGCGGATGACCGATTCCACGGGACTCTTCCAGCACGCCATTTTCACCGTGCCAAACTTCTCCGAAGGCTACTGCACGGACGACAACGCGCGCGCCTTTATCCTCGCCGTTCTGCTGGATGAATTGAAATATGAGACGGAACACGTGCGGACGGTGGCAACCACCTACGCCGCCTTTCTGCACCACGCCTTCGACCCCAAGACAAAGCGGTTTCACAATCATCTGAGTTTCGATCGCCGCTGGCTCGATGAGCAGGGTTCGGAGGACTCGCACGCCCGGGCGCTGTGGGCGCTGGGCATGGGCGTGGGACGCTCGCCCTACCGCAGCTTTCAGGTCATGTCGGGCCGGATTTTCGCGCAGGCCTTGCCGGCCGTGGCCGACTTCAAATCGCCGCGCGCGTGGGCCTTCACCCTCCTCGGCATTCATGAATACTTGCAGCGACTGAGCGGCGATCGCTTCGCCAGCCAAGTCCGCGACACCTTGACCACGCGGCTCATGGAACTGTTCGACCGGACCGCGCAACCGGACTGGCCGTGGTTCGAAGAGGTGCTCTCCTACGACAATGCGAAGCTCGCCCACGCGCTGATCCTGACCGGGAAAGCGACGGGACAAAAGCCGGTGCTGGAGCGCGGATTGCAAACGCTGCGCTGGCTGGCGGAAGCGCAAACATCGGAGAGCGGCGATTTCCGCCCTATCGGCAGCAACGGATTTCATCTGCGCGGTGGGCCGCGCGCGACCTTCGATCAGCAGCCCATCGAAGCTCAGGCGATGCTGTCGGCGTGTCTCGAAGCCTACCGCCTGACATCGGACTCGTGGTGGTATGACGAGGCGCAGCGTGCCTTTGACTGGTTCCTCGGGTGGAACGATCTTGGCCTGGAAATGTACTCGCTGGACACCGGCGGTTGCCACGATGCCTTGCACGTGGACCGCGTCAATCAGAACCAGGGCGCGGAATCGACCCTGGCCTTCCTGCTTTCGCTGGCGGAAATGCAGCTTATGCAAAACGCCGTCACCGCGTTCAATCACCCGGTGCCATAGGCGCGATCATCCGATGGCGGCATCCAGCGTCCAACGCACGAACGTAGTCTTGCATCCGGACCCCAAGCGGGTGCTGCTCCGGCCGTTTCTCAATGCGAACAGCCAGCGGGCCGTCAATCTTTGCGCCCAGGTCATGGCTCTTTCCGAAGACGAGGTTCACACACTTTGGGAACAGTTGCAGGCCGAGTTTGGAACGCGCCACGTGAAGCCCCACGAATTCCTCAAACGGCAGTTTGACCGGGTCCGACCTTCTTTGAGGTCCGACCATAAACTTTCCGAGGAACGGGAGTTATTGCTCGGCGCATATTTCAGCCATGAGTATTCGATTGAAGCCGCGGCGCTGTTCAATCCATCGATCGTGCCTCACCCCGACCAGTCGAATCTTCCATCGGGCACCTTGCGCTTCGTTCTCAGTTTGCGGGCCACGGGCGAAGGGCACATTTCATCAATCACCTTTCGCACTGGATTTCTGGACGACACCGGCAATATCACAATCAACCCACCAACAGGCTTCTGCATCGAGCCGGCGCAAATGCCCAACGCGTCGTACGACAAACATATGTTCGAACTGAAACTCCTGGAACTTGGTCTGGTGGACGACTTTAGCCGCCATGTGCTTTTAGACTTGAAGGACTCGTTCACGCTGAAAGAATTGCGCACCAGCGTCGAGACTATAATGAAGCAACCTCGCGCGAGTGATCATGAAGCCCTATCCGCGGCGAGAAAAATTCTGATCCTGGCCCAGTCAGACTACGATGTACAATTCGCGCCGGACTCGCACCTGTCCGAACGCGTGTTGTTTCCCACCACGCCGTCGCAGAGCAATGGAATCGAGGACGCCCGATTTGTTCTCTTCCGCGACGAGGACGGCACGCAGACCTATTACGCCACCTACACCGCCTACAACGGCAGACTGATCTTGCCGCAATTCATCGAGACCGCCGATTTTCTTCATTTTAAATTCATTACGCTGATCGGTCGGGCCGTAGAAGGCAAAGGTATGGCGCTCTTCCCGCGAAAGATCAACGGCCGCTACGCGATGCTGGGCCGGCAGGATTCCGAAAACCTGTACTTGATGTTTTCCGATCATCTGCATTTCTGGAACACTGCCCAACTCCTCCTCAAGCCGAAGTACGCGTGGGAATTTGTCCAGATGGGCAACTGCGGCTCACCCATCGAGACCGAAGCGGGCTGGCTCGTGCTCAGCCACGGAGTCGGGCCGATGCGGAAATACTGCATCGGGGCGTTCCTGCTCGACCTTAACGATCCGGCCAAGGTGATTGGCCGCCTGCGCGAGCCGCTGATCACGCCGAATGAGAATGAACGCGAAGGATACGTCCCCAACGTCGTCTACTCCTGCGGAAGTCTGGTGCATGGCCGGCAGCTCATCATCCCCTACGCGATGTCCGACTACGCCAGCACCTTTGCGACACTGTCGCTGGATGACGTGCTCGCCGCGATGGAGTAAGCGCCGTACCTTCCCGATTCTTGTGAACCTCTAGCGGTCCTGTGAAGCGCCGCGCTTAATACTTCACTTCCACCAAAAACAGCCCCTTCGCCGGTGCGGTGAATCCGAGGTACGGCGTCGGCGTTTGCAGGATTTCCTCGATCACCGACTCCGGGATCCGGCCGCGCGCGATATCGACGAAGGTGCCGACCATGTTGCGCACCATCTTGTAGAGGAAGCCATCGCCCTCGAATTCGATGCGCCAGTGGTCGCGCGAATCGATCGGGCCGACGACGGGACCGTCGAAGACCTCCGCCGTGTGAATCGTGCGCTCCGTGTCGTCGATCTGCACGCCCTTCGAGCAAAACCCGCCGAAGTCGTGCGTGCCGACGACGCGCTGCGCGAGTTCGCGCACGCGCACGCGATCCACATCCGGCATGACGCGCCAGGAGTAGCGCTCGGTGAAAGGGTCCGGCTCGCGCCCGTGGCAAATCGAATACGCGTAACGCTTGCTCTTGGCGTGCCACGTCGCGTGGAAATCGTCCGCCGCCGGCTCGATGGACTCGATCCGAATCTCCGGCACCAACATCTGCGAGAGCCGCCGCCGCAGCTCATCCAGCGGCACCTCCGACGGCCAGTCGCAACAAAACACCTGCCCCAGCGCATGCACTCCCGAGTCCGTCCGCCCGGCGCCGATGACCCGAATCGGCGCACCCCGCGCGATCAGCGTCAGCTTCTCCTCCAGCGCCCCCTGAACAGTCCGAAGCCCCGGCTGCACCTGCCACCCGGCGAAATCCGTTCCGTCGTAGCGCACAATGGCCCTTATTCGATTTCCCACCTCGACCCAAACCCCCTAATTGTAATGCTTCATAGAAAACGCAACTTATTCGAACACAAAAACGTACCAATTTGGAACTGTTTTAAAAGCCCTCTTTAACCCGGATGGGCTACCCACGTAACCGATTCGCTCGATGAAAATGCCAACGAAACTCTATTTTTTGTCGTCGCGTTGAACGCCGCGATTCGACGAAACTCACTTTTTCAACAGCTCCAATTTCCGTCATTGCGAGAAGCGACGAAAGGAGCGACGCGGCAATCTCGATTGCACAACGGCCCGAATTTTCGAGTGATCGGCAAGTTCGAGTAATCGCGATTCTTAAGTTGGCCGATTTGTGAGTCACTACACTATGTCGCGTTCGTACTCGTTGTCGTGCAACTCCGGAAAACCGTCTCGGGTTAGCCCTGAAAGGGCGTCCCAGAATAGCCCAGGGCAGAGCGAGCCCAAGCGAGCGCCGCCCTAGGTTACTTTATTCGATTTCCCACCTCGACCCAAACCCCCTATGTCGCGTTCGTACTCGTTGTCGTGCAACTCCGGAAAACCGTCTTGGGTTAGCCCTGAAAGGGCGTCCCAGAATAGCCCAGGGCAGAGCGAGCCCAAGCGAGCGCCGCCCTGGGTTACACGACAACCAATCTTTCCAAGCCCTGAAAGGGCGTACTAGGGTACAGGTCGGAGGTCGATCGTAAGTACGTCCGCGGCTTCCCGCGTAAACCCGGAACGCAGGAGCAGCCACCTCCGACTTGACAACCCATAACCCATTATATTTCAATATGTTACGAAAGAACAGCGGTCGCGGACTAAGCGCGACCCCTTGTTTCGCACTGGGGAATGTTGCGGTCATCCGCGCGTTTCTATTAGCGATAGGGATGGCAACAACCCCGCCCAAGGATGTATAGAGGCATGGTCCTCTCCGCGGTGGCGGACTCGTCTGGGAGGATGCGTCGAAATGCCCTCATGGTTCAATAAAGTATTCAGCGACGGCGAAGGCCGCGCGCCTGAACCGGCCCGCGCGCCGGTCCTGGCCGCCCAAAGTGCGTCCGCACCCGCGGCGCCGCGGCCCGCCGCGCCGCAAGCCTTCGACTTCGGCGACGGCCGCCCAAAAATTCGCAAAGTGATCAACGCACCGATCATCGTCAACGAAGAAGAGTGTTCGAGTTATAGCCCGGACGTCCGCATCAAAGCGCAGGTCGACAAAGACGGCCGGACCTGCCGCTTCATGCTCGACCGCCCGGTCTTCGAGGGCCTCTCCGCGTGGTTCCCCGAGAAGCATTGGACGAAGGACGCCTCGTCCCTCGCCGAAAAACTCTTCGGCGTCTCCGGCGTCGCCACGGTCCTCCTGCACGACACGACGATCACCATCACCCGCGCCGAAGGCAATAATCGCGGCTGGAAAGACCTCGCCACGGAAACCGGCACGCTCGTCCGCGTGCACCTCAAGTCCGGCGCGCCCGCGGTGGCCGACGCCTTCCGCGTGAGCATCCCGCCGGAAGCCGAGGTTCGCCGGCGCATCCAGACCGTGCTCGACCTCGAGATCAATCCCGGCATCGCCGCGCACTCCGGCATAGTCACGCTCGAGCGCGTCGAGGGCAACAGCATCTACATTACTATGGGCGGCGGCTGCCAAGGCTGCGCGGCCAGCAGCATCACGCTGCGCCAGGGCATCCACACCTCGTTTCGCAAGGCAGTACCCGAGGTCGGCGCGATTTACGACGAGACCGATCATAAGTCCGGCTCCAACCCGTACTTCAAGGAACTCCCCGCGGGGATGTTAGGCTGAGCCATGGCGAAACTCGACACCTTCACGCTCGAAATCAAGACCGGCGCGCAGCGGGGCCCGGAGAAGCCGCTGTTCAACATCAACGGATTCCCGCTCGAATTCGAGGCGCTCGAAGGTGCCGCCGCGCCGGGCGAGATGCTCAAGGCGACTGGCAGCGTGTTCAGCTTCCCGCATGCGCTCGCGCTCATTGGCCCCTCCGCCGGCAGCGCGCCGTGGGAGATCGAGTCCGTCCGCGCGACGTACCAATGCGCGAACGCCGAGCCTTACACCGTGATGATGGGCGCGGTCACGCTCGACGACGAATCCAACCTCAACATCTGGCACGAACCGCCGCCCCCCACCTTCGACGTATGACCACCGCGACCCTCGCACAAAACTCCTGCGCGCCCTGCAAAGGCGGAATACCGCCGCTGGCCGGTGAACCGCTTCACGCGCTGCACCGCGAGCTCGGCGCAGACTGGGAACTCGTCAATGATCATCATCTGCAAAAAGAGTACAAGTTCAAAGGCTATGCGCCCGCCGTGGCCTTCACAAACGCCGTCGCGTCGATCGCCGAGCAACAGAACCATCATCCTGATATCCTGCTCGCGTGGGGCAAGGTGAAGGTGAGCATTTTCACCCACCAGATAGACGGTCTCACCCAAAGTGATTTTTACTTCGCCGCGAAAGTGGAAGAGGCCTTCAGAAAGGCACAATCAAATGCCGTGTAAAGACGTCACCGAAGTGCTTGAAGTCGTCCTCGATGAGGACGATTCGCTGAAGGACTACCGATTCTCCAAACGCACCTGCGGGCAGGGCGTCGGCGCCGCCTCATTGATCATCGACCAGCTTCGCGGCCGCCCGATGGCGGAACTGCTGATCAAGACCGCGCAGGAATTCCTAACCGAATTCCCGATTCCCGATCCGGTCGAGGAATTCCTCAGCCTAAAACATCTCTTCGCGATCCAGGGCGCGCTCGAGGTCTACGCGGGATTCGAGTCGGGCGCGAAGCATAGCGCCTTCGCCGTTGCGAGCGTCGAGTACGGCGAAGACGAGACCCGCATCAGCGGCCGCATCGGCGTGGACATCCTCACCGAAAAGATCAAGTCCTGCGGCGGATGCAAGAGCTGCGGCAACAGCGCAGGCAAGGTCGTCCCCGCGCGACGCCGCGCGAAAGTCGCCGCGAAAGTCGCCGCGTAAGTAATGGCGAAGTCCGGCGCGCCCATCGTCCCGACGCTGGAGCAGTTGTGTCAGCTCCCCGCGTGCCACCGCGAGACGATCCCCTACGACTACATCGACGCCTACGGCCACATGAACGTGCGCTTCTACTTCGCGCTATGGGAAAAAGCCGCGCACGGATTTATGCGGTATCTCGGTGCGGACGTCCACAAAATGCTCGAGCAAAATCGCGGCAACTGGGTGCTGCGCCAGGTCGTCGACTATCTCGCCGAAGTGCGCGAAGGCGACACCGTCGCGGTCTACGGCCGCATCGTCGACCGCACGCCCAAGCGTCTGCACAACAAGTACTGGATGGCCAACGAAACGCGCGGAAACGTCGCCGCGAGCTCCGAAGTCCTCGTCACCTGCGCGGATCTCAACGCGCGCCGCACGGTCCCCTTCCCCGACGCCATGGCCGCCACCATGGACGCCCGCCTCGCCGAGCACCGCACGCTCACGTGGGACGCGCCGGTCTCCGGTGCGATTCACGCGTAGTCGCCCGAGTACGGCAACAAGCGTGATATGATCAAAGCCTATGCACGACGTGATTCAACAGCGGCGTCAGACAGTAGGTGTAAACGTCGGCGGTGTGCGTGTCGGCGGCGGCGCGCCGGTGGTCGTGCAGTCGATGACCAACACCGACACGGCGGACGCTGCGGCGACGGCACAGCAAATAGTCGAGCTGGCCGAGGCGGGCTCCGAGCTGGTGCGAATTACGGTGAACGTGCACGAGGCGGCCGAGGCGGTGCCGGAGATTCGCCGGCGCGTGCGCGATGCGGGCTGCGCCGTGCCGATCATCGGCGACTTCCACTACAACGGCCACGTCCTGCTGACCAAATATCCCGAATGCGCGGCGGCGCTGGACAAGTACCGCATCAATCCGGGCAACGTGGGCGCGGGGAAGAAGCGGGATCCGCAGTTCAACACGATCTGCCAGATCGCCGCGGAGCACGGCAAGCCCGTGCGCATCGGCGTGAACGCCGGATCGCTGAACCAGGAACTCGTGATGCGGCGGATGCAGGAGAACACCGACCGCAATCTCGGCAAGGACTCCGAGGAAATCATCAACGAGTGCATGCTCGAGTCCGCGCTGCAATCCACCGAACTCGCGCTCGCCGCGGGCCTGCGCGAGGACCAGATCATTATTTCCTGCAAGATTTCGCGGCCCGTGCACCTCGTATGGATTTACCGCGAACTCGCCCGGCGCACGCGCCAACCGCTGCACCTCGGGCTGACCGAGGCGGGCATGGGCCTGCGCGGCGTCGTGTGGTCGGCCGTGCCGATGGGGATGCTGCTGGCCGAGGGCATCGGCGACACGATCCGCGTCTCGCTCACGCCGCGCCCCGGCGCCGATCGCCGCGAAGAGGTCTACGCCGCGTGCGAGATTTTGCAGGCGCTCGGGCTGCGATCGTTTGCGCCGAGCATCACCGCCTGCCCCGGTTGCGGCCGCACGACGAGCACGACCTTCCAGGAACTCGCCGAAGAAATCCAAGCGTATACGCGCGAGATGCTGCCGGTATGGAAACAGGAGCGCGACGGCGTCGAGACCCTCACGCTAGCGGTGATGGGCTGCATCGTAAACGGCCCCGGCGAATCCAAAGCCGCCAACATCGGCATCAGCCTGCCCGGCACCGGCGAAGCCCCGAGCTGCCCGGTATACCTCGACGGCGAAAAAGTCGCCACCCTCCAAGGCACCCGCCCCGAACTCGCCGCCGCCTTCCGCAAAATCGTGGACGACTATGTCGCGGCGAAATATCCACGCAAGCGTGTGCCTGCGAGCGCGTGACCTTCGTCGTCGGGCTACAACAGGCCGCGAAACTCCTCGACTGTCAGCCCCGCTTCGCGCACGATGCTGCGGCGTTCCTTTCGCCAACTCTTTGTGGTCCGGAATGGTGAGCCGACGATAGGGCGGCTCGGCTCTTCGAAGAATGATGTGGCTTTCGCTCTGGTGGTCGACCGCGTAGCCAATCTTGCCGAACGCGCGTACCGCATCCTTG
>JBCLBO010000067.1:0-18240 GCA_038916785.1 Candidatus Hydrogenedentales bacterium
AGATTGCCACGTCGGCCGCGAGGCAGGATTTCGGCGAGACGCCGGGTCAGCGTGTCGCGGCCTCCTCGCAATGATGGTGGACGCGGACGCGGGGGTTGACGCGAGTCTCACACGGTAAGGTATTGTTTGCAGATTACGCTGATGGGCGCAGATGAATTTCTCTGCGCCCGTTTTTCATTGCGGGTTGGTTCTCTGCGATCGTGCCGGACGTTCGTCGCGAACGAACAGGCAAGCAACGCCGGCGATTGCCAGGATGCTGGCGAAGGCTGCGCCGAATCGATCGAAGTCCCACGCCGGCGCAGAGCGGTAGAATCCCCACCCGGCACCGGACGGAAGCAGGTTAAAGGAGATCGCAAAGGCCGCCAGGCTGAACAGAAGAAGCACCGCGCCAAAGCCGGCCGCGCGCGAGATGTATTCGACCGCCAGACTATATGCACCCGTGGCAATCAGCCCGCCCGCGATCAACAAATACGGGAACACGCTCGTGACGTTTCCCTGGACGGTGGTCAACATCGGCCAAATGCAAACCAATACGCCAAGAGCGATGGCCGTCAGGCTGGCGATTCTGCGAGTTGTCATGGCTCGTCTCCCGAATTCTGAACGAGTTTTATAGTACCACACACGATCAAGGGCGTCAAGAGCTTAGAATGGGTTTTTTCGAAGCGGGAACTTGTCGAAAAGCGCCATGCATTCCTTGCGCGACTTGACGCCTTCGGTGCAGGTGGCGTGGCTCATACACTGGGCGGCGGCGGCCGTGCCGAAGCGCAGGCCCTCGGCGAGCGGCCAGCCTTCGTGCAGGCCGACGAGGACGCCCGCGCAGAAGGCGTCGCCTGCGCCTGCGCCGCCCTGGATGTAGCCGTCGGGTAACTGGAACGACGGCTGAAAAACTTCCTGTCCGGCGCGCGTAAGCGCGTACGCGCCGATCGCCATGTGGATCACGACGAGTTCGCTCGTGCCCATCGCGAGGAGTGCCTTCGCGGAATCGCGCAGCGCCTTCGGGTTCAGTTTCTCGCCGTCGAGGATTTGGTGGCCGGTGGTCTGGCCCGCCTCGAACTCGTTCAGGATCACGTAGTCCGTATATTTCAGCGCGGGCGGAATGAGCTTCTTGAAGCGTTCGGAAGATTCCGACACGCAATCGATCGACGTCTTGATGCCTTCCTGCTGGAGCCGGTGCAGGATTTTCGCGGCGACCGTGCCGTAGTGCGCGTCCGGAGCGTCGATCCCGTCCATGAGCAGCAAATAGCCCACGTGCGCGATGCGTGATTGGATCGCGCCGAACGGCACAGTGTCGTAAGTGACCAGGTTGTTCGCGCCGCGCGAATGGAAGAAGCTGCGCCGGCCGGTGGACTGCACCGTCATCACTTCGGTGTACGACGTCGGCGCTTGGTCCGTGACCTTCAGATGCGTCACATCCGCGCCGAGGCCGCGGCACAGGTCCAGAATTCGCCGGCCGTCGTCGTCGTCGCCGACAAAGCCGATCGCCTCCAGCGGAATGCCCAGGTCGAATTTGGCGACGTCCACCACCAGGTTGTGCGCGAGCCCGCCACCCGAAAACGCCTCGCTACGGATGTTCGCCAGCGTCTGCTCCGCCGGCCACACGTCAATCATCCGCACATGGTCCATGATCCAAGTGCCGAGGCCCGCGAGGCCCCGTCGACTTCGCTGTTCGACCATCGAATCCTCCTGAAGCGCTGTCGAAATTCATGAGAGTCTACAACGGAAATCGCGATATTACGAGTTGCGGTTCGTCCGACGTGGAACTCGCTGGTATGCGTCGAACAGCGCTGGAAGATACAATAATTTGAGATGACAAAGCGGCATCTCAAATCGGAGGGCTTCAATCAAGCAGAGATTCGACTCATCGCGATTCGAGTAGCTTGCGGAGCCCGGCGATCACCTCCGGGAGGTCGTGCTTGACGACGTCCTAAAGGATGTCGAGATCGACTTCGTCGTATCCGTGAATGAGGCGGTTGCGTAGCCCGACGATATCCGGCCACGGAATCGACGGCGTAAGACTTCGGGATTTCTCGCTCACCCGCGCCGCCGCTTCTCCGATGACCTCGAGCAACCGAGTGAGCGAAAGTTACAGCGGTCGATCGGAATCGAGATCGGCGCGCGTGCGGCCCTTCGCTATCTCGACCGCTTCCTCGGCGTGGTCGAGCATGTGCCGCAAACGGGTCGCGTCGTCATGGCGCGACATAGAGTTCCTCGGCGTCGGCGAGGACTTCGTCGCGGAAATAGGGGCTGAGGTAGCCGTGGGTGTTCAAGTCAACCCTGCGGCCCAGCAATTCGGAAAGTTCACGCTCCATCGCGAAGAAGCGCAGACCAGTCCTGGCGCCGGGCTCAAATTCAACGAGGACGTCCACGTCGCTATCGGCCGAGAAATCGCTACGGAGGACCGAGCCGAAGAGGGCGAGCCGCCGGATTCGATGTCGCGTGCAGAAATCCACGATGGCGGTCCGAGGTATCGCGATCTGCGTTTGCGGCATGGTTACGCTCCACGTAGATCATACCCGGATTCGTGCGTATTTGTCCCCTGTGTGCGGTACAGGCGAGTCCAGCGGGCTTTCCATACGGATACGATCTTGTTAAACTGTATGCGGCTGGGGCGGAGGCGGAATGAAGACTGCGGCCATGGCGATCGAGGCGCGGACTCTGGGCGTGCGGCGGCTCGCGTGGACGCTCGCCCTCCCCTTGGGGGTTGTCATTTTTCTCGTCGGGCCGCGGGTTTCGGCGGAGACGTCTACGCCACAGCAGATCGAGTTTTTCGAGAAGAACATCCGGCCTCTCCTGTCGCAGCGGTGCTACGAGTGCCACAGCGACAAGGAGCAGAAGTCCAAGCTGCGGCTGGACCATATTACGACCGTGCTCAAGGGGGGAGAGCGCGGCCCGGCGCTGGCGCCCGGGAATCCGGCGGGGAGCAACCTGGTCCGCGCGATCGAGTATCAGGACCCGAAACTGCAAATGCCGCCCAAGAATATGCTCGACGACGCGGAGATTGATCTGCTGATCGAGTGGGTGCGCATGGGCGCGCCGTGGCCGGACGAGCCGGCGCCCGCCGCCGTGCCCTACAATCCTGCCGGGGTTTTCGATCTGGCGAAGCGCAAATCCGAGCATTGGGCGTGGCAGCCGGTGCGCGCCGTGCCGCCGCCGGCCGTGCAGCGCGCGGACTGGCCCTACACGCCGGTGGATCAATTTGTACTGTCGCGGCTCGAGCACGAGGGATTGCAGCCCGCGGGCGACGCCGATCGGCGGACAGTGGTCCGCCGGCTTTACTTTGACCTGATCGGACTGCCGCCGGGCCCCGAGGCGATCGAGTCCTTCGTCAACGATTCCGATCCGAAGGCCTACGAAAAACTCGTGGACTCGCTGTTGGCGAATCCGCATTTCGGCGAGCGCTGGGCCCGGCACTGGCTCGACCTCGTTCGCTTCGCAGAGACCTACGGCCACGAGGGTGACTACACGATCCGTGAGGCGTGGCGGTATCGCGACTACATCATCCGCGCGATGAACTCGGACCTGTCCTACGACCGGCTCGTGCGCGAACATCTCGCGGGCGATCTGCTGGCCGACCCCCGGAAAAACCCGGACGACGGCACGAACGAATCGCTATTGGCGACGGGCTGGTGGTTCATGCACCAGGCGACGCATGGGCCGGTGGACGTGGTGAAGGACGAGGCGGACCGCATCGACAACCAGATCGACGTGATCGGCAAGGCCTTCCTCGGGCTGACTGTCGCCTGCGCGCGGTGCCACGATCACAAATTCGACGCAATCAGCACGAAGGACTACTACGGCCTGGGCGCCTTCGCACGAGCGTCCCGTCAGCAGTGGGCCTACCTCGATCCGCACGGAAAGATCGCCGCGGTGGCGAAGGAACTCGGCGCGATACAGTCCGGCGGTGCCGAAGAACTCGGCCGGGTGCTGAACAAGAGCGCCAAGCGCGCGTCGAAGGACGTGAACGCCTATCTGCTGGCCGCGTGCGAGGCAATGTACGGCGCGCCGAAACCGGGCGATGCGAAGTATGCGCCGGCGAGCGAGGTCTTCGCCGATTTCGAGGGCGAGACCTTCGGCGCGTGGACCTCCGAGGGCGACGCCTTCGGCGATCGGCCGACCCTCGGGCCGCTGGGCAAGCAACAGAAGATCGAGAACGTGCAGGGTAAGGCGCTCGCGAACAGTTTTCACAAAGACGACGACGGCGCCGGGACGCTCACGTCGCCCGAGTTCACGATTCGCCAGCCCTACATCCATTTCCTCATTGCCGGCGGGAAGAACAGTGAGCTCAACGCGGCGACGCTCGTGATAAACAACGAGACCGTCCGAAATGCGACGGGGCGATACGATGAAAAGCTCCGCTGGGAAACGTGGGATGTGCGCGAGTTCGGGGGCAAGACGGCGCGCGTGGTGCTGGTGGACAAGAACAAAGCCGGCTGGGGGCACATCGAGGTCGACCAGATCGTTTTCTCCGGCGATCCGCTTCCGATCGCCGCACAGCGGCCAGTGTCCGCGGTGGCACGCGAGCACAAGGTGGACGAGGCGCAGTTGGGCCGTTGGGTGCGCCTGCTTTCCAGCGAGGACGTTTCGGCCGAGGCGCACCCGCTGTATGCGTGGGCGCGACTTGGCAATCAGGATGCACCCGCATTCGCGCAGACCCGCGATTCGCTCATCAACGAACTGGCGGACGCGCCGGTGCCGGCCGACTCGGTGGTGTTCGAGGCCTTCGACGGGCCAGGCTTCCACGGATGGATGCCGTCGGGCGAAGCGTTCGGAACGGGCGCCACAGCGCCGGGCGCTTGGCAATCGGACGGCAACTTCTCCGCGAAGGGCGCGGCGCACAGCGGGCTGTTGTCGCCAAAACTGCAAGGCACACTGCGATCGCCGAGTTTCACGCTCAACACCGACAGCATCCACTTCCGCATGAAGGGCCACGGCGGACAGGTGCGGCTTGTCGTCGCGCGCTACATGCTGCGTGAGGCAAACCCGCTGCTTTTCGACAACACCTGGAAGACGGCGGATTCGGACGAATACGAGTCGGTCAATATGACCGGCGGGCTCAATAAGTGGCTCGGCGACGAGGCGTACATCGAAATTGTCGACGACGGCGAGGGGTATATCGCCGTGGACGAGATCCGCTTCGCCACGAGCGCGCCGGCGCCATCGCCCGCGCCGGCGGCCGTGCGCGCGATGCTGGCCGATGCCAAGACGGACTCGCCGGACGCGCTGGCCGAGAGCTATGCCGATTGGACCGCGCGATCGCTTAAGCAGTGGGACGACGCGGGTCTTGACGCAGAGGACGCGGCCTGGCTCGACCTCTTGCGCGGGTCTGAGTTGGTCGACTTGCGGGACTACACGAAAAAAGCGAAGGGTCTTTCCGAGCGCGTCGCCGCAGCAGCGAAAGATGCGCCGGACCCCATCCGCGCCCTGGCGATTACGGACGGCACGCCCGAGGACGCCTTCGTATTCATTCGCGGCAACCACGGCGACCTCGGCGAGCGCGTGGACCGGCGCTTCCTCGAGGCCGTAGACGGCTCGGCGCCGCTCGTGACTGCGGCGGACCGAAGCGGGCGGCTCGAACTCGCGGATCGGATCACAGCCGACAGCAACCCGCTGTTCGCGCGGGTCATGGCGAACCGGATTTGGCACCACCTGTTTGGCCGCGGCATCGTCGCCTCGACCGACAATTTCGGCGTGTTGGGCGAGCGTCCGTCGAACCCGGAGTTGCTCGATTACGTGGCGGCGCAGTTCCGCGGCGGCGGGTATTCGATCAAGTCGCTGATTCGCATGCTGGTGACATCGCGGGCGTACCGGATGTCGAGCGCCCCCGGCGATCGCCTGGCCGAAGAGAAAGACCCCAACAACGTGCTGCTGCATCGTGCGTCGATCCGGCGGCTGGAGAGCGAGGCGATCCGCGACTCGATGTTGGCCGCCGCGGGCACGATGGACCCCGCGATGTACGGGCAGTCCGTGATGGCCTATCTATCGCCGAGTAACACCAATGGCCGCCGGCCGCCCAAGTCCGGCCCGATCGACGGCGCGCGCCGCCGCTCTATATACCTGGAGGTCCGGCGCAATTTCCTGTCGGACATGCTGCTCGCCTTCGATATGCCCCTTCCCGACAGCACGGTCGGTAAGCGCACGGTGTCGAACGTGCCCGCGCAATCGCTGATTTTCATGAACGACCCCTTCGTCGCCGAACAGGCCAAGAGCTGGGGCGAGTCGATCGCCGCGGGACCGGAATCCTTCGAGCAGAAGGTGTCCGCCATGTGCGAGCGGGCCTGGGGCCGCGCGCCCGCCGAGAGCGAACTGGCGTCGATTCGCGCCTTCGTCGAAAAACAGCGCGCGGTCTACGGTATCGATCCCGGCGCCGCGCAGACCGACGCGCGCGTCTGGGCGGACATCGCGCAGGTGCTGTTCATGGCGAAGACCTTCATCTTCATCACGTGACGATTGCGGGAGATTTTCAATGAACCACTGCAATTGCTTCCGGGACGCGCCGATCACGCGCCGCGAAATGCTCAAGGCCGCTTCGACGGGTTTCGGAGCGATGGCGCTCGCGTGCCTGATGTCCGATCGCGCGTTTGGCGCGCCCGCGCCGGGCGCTGAAGGCGCCGGCCCGCACTTCGCGCCGAAGGCCAAGCGCGTGATTTTCCTCTATATGGACGGCGGCGTGTCGCAGGTGGACAGCTTCGATCCCAAGCCGCGCCTGACGCAGGACAACGGCAAGCCCTTTCCGATGAAGATGGAGCCGACCCAGTTCGACAACAACGGCAACACGCTGGGCTCGCTCTGGGAGTTTAAGAATTACGGCCAGAGCGGCTTGCCGGTCAGCAGCCTGTTCCCGCATGTGGGGGGATGCGCGGACGATCTCACGGTCGTCCGCTCAATGGTGTCGAATTTTTCGGAGCACAACGCCGCGAATTACTTCTTGCACACGGGACTCGGGCAGTCCGGCCGGCCGAGCATGGGCGCGTGGAGCTCCTACGGCCTCGGCGCGGAAACGAAGGACCTGCCGGGCTACATCGTGCTGAACGGCGGACTGGTCCCTTCGGGCGGCGTCGACAACTTCGGCGCGGGGTTTCTGCCGGCGACGTATCAGGCCTCGATCATACGCGCCGCCGACCCGGCACTGGCGAACATCAAGCCGCTCGAGGGTGACCGGCGATTGCAGGACAACAAACTCGCGCTGATGCATACGCTCGACGACGCCGCGCTGGAGAGCATGGGCCGGCCCGACGCGGTCGAGAGCGCGATCAAGAACTATGAATTGGCGTACCGCATGCAGGCGGCGATTCCAGACTTGATGGACTTTCAGGGTGAGAGCGAGGCGACCAAGAAACTCTACGGCCTCGATGACGAGTACGAGCACACGCGTACCTACGCGGCGCAGTGTCTCGTCGCGCGGCGCCTGGTCGAGCGCGGCGTCCGATTCATCGAGCTGACCTGCCCGCCGATCGCCGGGAGCGACCGCTGGGACGCGCACGGCGGCCTCAAGGAGAACCACACCAACAACGCGCGCGCCGTAGACAAACCGATCGCCGGTTTGCTCAAGGACCTGAAAAGCCGCGGGTTGCTCAAGGACACGCTGGTGGTCTGGACCGGAGAGTTCGGCCGGACGCCGTTTGCGCAGGGCACCAACGGCCGCGATCACAATCCCTTCGGGTTCACGCTGTGGATGGCCGGCGGAGGCACCAAGCCGGGCACGGTCTACGGCGCGACCGACGAATTTGGATACAAGGTGGTCGAGAACAAGATGGAGATCCATGATCTCCACGCGACGATGCTGCATTTATTGGGATTCGATCATACGAAATTGACGTACCGATTCGGCGGGCGCGACATGCGGCTCACCGACGTGCACGGCAACGTGGTGAAGGAATTGCTCGCGTGACTCAAGCGCATCACACAATCGTCGACGCATTCGGCGTACATTTATTGGGATTCGATCATACGAAATTGACGTATCGTTTCGGCGGGCGCGACATGCGGCTCACCGACGTGCACGGGAACGTGGTGAAGGAATTGCTCGCGTGACTCAATCGCATCACACAATCGTCGACGCATTCGGCGTAGGGGCGGGGCCCCGTCCCCGCCCTGTGCGCTCCCGAAACCCAGGGCGGGGACGGGGCCCCGCCCCTACGCTGCTTGCGGCACTCCTGCTCGCGTGCGGCGCAGCCTTCGCCGCGGACAAGGAGATCACTCCCGAAGCGGCGGCCGTCTTCGAGGAGGACATCAAGCCGATCCTCGAGGAGACCTGCCAGAAGTGCCACGGCGGAGAGGCGGAGATTAAGGGCGGCCTGCGGCTCACGTCGCGCGGCGGCTTGCTCAAAGGCGGCGATCGTGGGCCAGTCGTGAATTTCGACGAGCCTGCGTCGAGCCTTCTGCTCGACATGATTTCGTGGTCGGACAAGGACCACCAGATGCCGCCGAGCGGCAAGATGCAGGCGTGGGACCTTGACGCGTTCAAGGAGTGGATCGAGCTCGGCGCGCCGTGGCCGGGATCGCCGGAGAACGAAGCGCCCGCGCTGCTACACGGATTCACCAAGCAGTCGCCAGAGCTTTGGGCCTTTCGTCCGGTGCAGCGAACCGAGCCGCCGAAGGTGGACGACCCGCGCTGGTCCCAAAATCCCATTGACGCATTCATCTACGCGAAGCTGCGCGACGCGGGATTGAAACCTGGGCCGCCTGCGTCGAAGGAACAACTCGTCCGCCGGCTCTACTACGACCTGACCGGCCTGCCGCCGGCCCTGGACGAGGTGGCCGCCTTCGTGAGCGACCCCGATCCGGCGGCGTACGAGAAGGTCGCCGATCGGCTGCTCGCCTCGCCGCGCTACGGCGAGAAGTGGGGCCGCCACTGGCTCGATCTCGTGCACTACGCCGACTCGAACGGCTACGAGCGCGATTCGAACAAGCCCTTCATCTGGCGCTACCGCGATTATGTGATCGACGCGTTCAACGCGGACAAACCCTACACCGAATTCGTCACGCAGCAGTTGGCGGGCGACGAGATGGACAACCCGGGCGCGGAGGACTTGATCGCGACCGGCTACTACCGGCTGGGCCTGTGGGACGACGAGCCCGCGGACCCGCTGCTCGCGCGCTACGACGGACTCGACGACATGGTCGACACTACGAGCCGGGTGTTTCTCGGATTGACGATGGGATGCTGCCGGTGTCACGAACACAAGCTCGACCCGCTGCCGCAGTCGGACTACTACCGCATGCTGTCGTTTTTTCAGGGCATCAAACCGATGGAGCGCACGGACGGCAACGGCATACTGCGCAGCATCCTGCCGGCGGACGAGCAGCGCATCTACGATGAGAAAGTCGAACAGAAGCGTCAGGACGAATGGAAGCTCACGGGCGAGCAGCAGGAGTTGGTCGAGGCCTTCAAGGTCGGGCTGGCCAAGAAGTTGCCGGAGGCGGTGAAGGACAAGGACCTCAAGACGCCCGACCTCGAAGACTTGACGTATCGATTCTATCGGGATTCGTGGGAGACGCTGCCCGATTTCGACATGCTGAAGCCGGAGGACAAGGGCCGGCTCGAGCGCGGGTTCATCACGACCGCACCCGCGACGCGTCCGGACGCGATCGGATTCGTCTACGAAGGCCAACTGCGTGTCCAGCTCGATGGCGATTACGTGTTCGCCGTCGAGGCACTCGGCGGCGTGCGGCTGCTCGTGAATGGCGAGGAAGTGTTCGCCAGGCGCGAGCCCGGCGCGCCGCGCGGCGAAGGCACCGTGTCGCTGAAGGCTGGCCCGGTTCCGATCCGGCTGGAGTATTTCGTGAAGCGCGGTCCGCCCCGGCTCAAGGTAGCCTGGGCGCCGCTGAACGCGAACTTCCGCGAATCGCTGTCGGCCGAGGCCGGCGCGGGGCTGGACGACAAGGAATTGCGCCTGCTCATCGCGCAGCACGGCCGCGAGATTCTCGGAGTGAAGAAGGCCGCCCGGCTCGACGAGTTGACGAGGTCGCGTGAAGAAGTGCGTGCGCGCGCGATCGAGGGCAAGTTCGCCGCAGTCGCCATCGAGACCGGCCGCGAGCCGATGCCCACACATATCCTGATCCGCGGCAACGTGTACGCGGAGGGCAAGGAAGTCCTGCCGGGTTTCCCCGAAATTCTCGGCACACCCGATCCGGCGTCGCCATCGCCCTATGCGCGCGACGATTCCTCCGGACGCCGGCGGCAGCTCGCGGAATGGATCGCCGATCCGGCAAACCCGCTGCCTGCGCGCGTGATGGTGAACCGGCTCTGGCAACATCACTTCGGCCGCGGCATCGTGGAATCCAGCAACAATTTCGGCGCGATCGGCGATCGGCCGACGCACCCGGAGCTGCTCGACTGGCTGGCCTCGGAGTTCGTGCGCGGCGGCTGGCGCATCAAGGCGATGCACAGGCTGATGGTGACCTCGGAGACCTACAAGATGTCCTCGGCGAGCAACGGGGCGGCGCTGGCGAAGGACCCGCAAAACAAATTGCTCTGGCGCTTCAACATGCGCCGGCTCACGGCCGAGGAAGTGCGCGATTCGGTGCTCGCCGGCGCGGGCACGCTCAACCTCGAAATGCACGGCCCCGGCGTGTATCCCAAGCT
The DNA here is from genome assembly GCA_038916785.1 of Candidatus Hydrogenedentales bacterium. Classification (GTDB taxonomy): domain Bacteria; phylum Hydrogenedentota; class Hydrogenedentia; order Hydrogenedentales; genus VFKU01. The sequence continues at coordinate 10,586 of JBCLBO010000067.1, forward strand.
GCCGCAAGAAGTGATCCTCACGTCGTCGATGAACAAAAACCTGACAGAGTCCGGCACCTGGGGCACGTCCACGCCCGAGCAGGCCGCGCGGCGCAGTATCTATGTGCAAGTGAAGCGCTCGCTGTTGCTGCCGATACTCACCGACTTCGATCTCGCCGAGACGGACGCGAGCTGCCCCGTGCGCTTCAGCACCACGCAGCCTACCCAGGCGCTCGGCATGCTCAACAGCGAATTCGTCCACGAGCAGGCCGCGCAACTGGCGGCCCGGCTCCGGCGCGAGGCGGCCGAGCCGGCCGCGCAGGTGCGCCGCGGTTTCGAGATTGTCACCTCGCGCCCCGCGCGTGACGAGGACATGGCCCGCGGACTACAATTCCTGGACGAAATGCAGGCGCAGGAGGGGCTCAGCGCGGAGAAGGCGCTGGATCGCTTCAGCCTGTTGTTACTCAATCTGAACGAATTCGTGTACGTGGACTGAGGTAGGGCGGTCAAGACCAGCCCTACTGAGGTAGGGCGGGTCAAGACCCGCCCTACTCGATGGAGAACGCACGCATGAACGACACGCCATCGCGCCGGCCGATTAACTCCTTCTGCGGGCGCACGCGCCGGGAGTTTCTCAAAACCATCGGCGGCGGATTCACGGCGCTCGCGCTGACGGATATTCTGTCGCGCGAAGGTTTCTTCGATCGGCAGGTATTCGCGTCCGACGGCGTCACGCCCTTCGAGAACCCCTTGACGCCCAAGCCGCCCATGATCCCGCAGCGCGCGAAGAGTTGTATCTTCCTGTTCATGTACGGCGGCCCGAGCCACGTCGATACCTTCGACTACAAACCGGAACTGTTCAAGTTCGACGGACAGACGATCAAGGTCAAGACCTTCGGCCGCGGCGGGAAGAAAGACGAAGGGCGCGTCGTCGGCCCGAAGTGGAGTTTCAAGCAATATGGACAGAGCGGCGCGTGGGTGAGCGAGCTCTTTCCGAATCTGGCGACCTGCGTGGACGACATCGCGTTTCTAAAATCGATGACGGCGGACTCGCCGATCCACGGGTCCGCGATGTTGATGATGAACTCCGGGCGCATTCTGAGCGGCCATCCGTCGCTCGGCTCGTGGGTGAACTACGGCCTCGGCACGGAGAACCAGGACTTGCCGGGCTACGTGGTCATGCTCGACAAGACCGGCGGGCCGATCAGCGGCGCAAAGAACTGGAGCAGCGGCTACATGCCCGCCAGCTTCCAGGCCACGGTGCTGCGGCCGCAAGGCACGCCGATCATGAATCTCTCGCCCTATGGCGACATGACCGTCGCAGAGCAGCGGCGGATGCTCGATCACCTGCGGCACTTCAACGAGGGCCACCTCGCGGCCCGCGTGGACAACAGCGAACTCGCCGCCCGCATCGCCAGCTACGAGCTGGCCTACCGCATGCAGGCCAAGGCGCCCGAGGCCGTCGATGTGGACGGCGAACCGGATCACGTCAAGGAATTGTACGGCATCGGCGAAGAGCGCACGGACGACTTCGGCCGCAAGTGTCTGCTCGCGCGGCGGCTGGTCGAGCGCGGCGTCCGCTTCATCCAGTTGTACTCCGGCGGCGCGCACAACGACGACAACTGGGACGCGCACGCGGACTTGCAGGTGAACCACAATTTCCACGCGGGCAACACGGACAAGCCGATCGCGGGCTTGATCAAGGACCTCAAACAGCGCGGCCTGCTGGACGACACGCTGATCGTCTGGGGAGGCGAATTCGGGCGGCAGCCCACGGCGGAGTACGAGAAAGGCACCGGCCGCGACCACAACGCCGCCGGCTTCACCATGTGGATGGCGGGCGGCGGCGTGAAGGGCGGCGTCAGCGTCGGCGAGACCGACGAGCTCGGCAGCGCCGCCGTGAAGGACCCGTACCACGTGAAGCAATTGCACGCAACGATGCTATATCTTATGGGCCTGGATCCGAACAGGCTGTCGTACTTCTTCGATGGCCTGGACCAGAAACTGGTCGGCGTCCAGGGCGCGGAGCCCATACAACAAGTGATCGCGTAGCGCGAATTTCGCGCGCGAGGAGGCGGCATGCGAAGACTTCGGGTAGTGGCGGCGTGGTGCATCGCGGCGGCGCTGATCGCCGGCTGCTCGCCGAAGGAGCCGGCGCCGGAAGCCGACGCGCCCGGCGACATGTACGGCGCGTTCGACGCGCTCAGCAACGCCGGAAATGCGTTCAGAAAACTGGAAGGGGTGGAAGGTGTGGCGATAAACGATGCGTGGGACAAATTGCCCGGAGGCCGGCCCGTCGCGCTCTTCGAGTTGTCGAACAAGAACGGCCTGAAGGCGCGGCTCATCAACTACGGCGCGGCGCTGATCGGATTCGACGCGCCCGGCGTAGACGGGAAATTCGCGGATATCGTCCTCGGCTTTGACACGGCCGAGCCCTATACGGGCAAGTCGCCGTACATGGGCGCGACCGTCGGGCGCTATGCGAACCGCATCGCGCTGGGAAAGTTTACCCTCGATGAAAAGAACCACGCGCTGGCGACGAACAATCCGCCGAACCATCTGCACGGCGGCACCGTCGGCTTCGACAAGGTCATCTGGCAGGCCGAGCCCTATCGGGACGATACCGGCGCGCACTTGCGCTTTAGCTACACGAGCGCCGACGGCGAGGAGGGATATCCCGGCGCGGTCAAATGCGAAGTAACGTATTCGCTGACCGATGCGGACGAGTTGCGCATCGAGTATAAGGCCACGACCAGCGCGCCGACGCCGATCAATCTCACGAACCACGCCTACTGGAACCTCGCGGGCTGCTCGGCGGGCGTCACCATCTTCAATCACCTGCTCACGATTCATGCGGCGAACTACACGCCGACCGACGACACCTTCATCCCCACGGGCGAGATCGCGCCGGTCGAGGGCACGCCGGTGGATTTCCGCGAGCCGCATGCGATCGGCGAACGCATCGCGCAAATCGCCGGCACGCCGGGCGGGTACGATCACAATTTCGTCATCGACGGCGCACCGGGCGCCTTGCGGCACGCGGCGACCGTCAAGGACGTGGGTTCGGGCCGGGTCATGGAAGTGTGGACCACCGAGCCGGGCTTGCAGTTCTACTCCGGAAACTTCCTCGACGGCACGCTGACGGGCAAGGGTGGCACCGTCTATCAGAAGAACATGGCGCTATGCCTCGAAGCGCAGAAGTTTCCGGATTCGCCGAACAGGCCGAGTTTTCCGAGCAGCATCCTGCGGCCGGGCGAGACATACACACAGACGACGGTGCACAAGTTTTCGGTAGAGAAGTAGCGTCGTTTGCGGTGAGCGGATGAGAGTAAGGAGAGAAGAACGCGAATGAGTGTGGACTCTGCAAAGGCGCCATTTCGTCTCGACGGGCGCGTGGCGTTGGTGACCGGCGCGTCGACCGGCCTCGGCAAAGCGATGGCGCTGTCGCTCGGCGCGGCTGGAGCGAAGGTGGCGCTCAATTACTACAACAACCAGCCGCGCGCGGAGAAGACCTTCGCCGACTATCAGAAGACCGGAGCGCAAGGGGCGCTGATTCGCGCCAACGTGATTGACGAGGCCGAAGTAAATCGTCTTGTGCGCGAGACCGAGAAACAACTCGGGCCGGTGGACATCGTCGTCGTGAACGCGACGCCGGAGCAGCCGCAGAAACCGATCGAGCTCTACGACTGGGCCTTCTACCAGTCGATGATCGACTTTTTCATCAAGAGCCCCTTCCTGCTCACGCGCGCGGTGCTGCCGCACATGAAAAAACAGCGCTGGGGCCGCATCATCAACATCGGGTCGGAAGTCTTTCAGCGCGGCGTGCCGCATTTCACGGCCTACGTCGCCGCGAAGGGCGGGCAGAACGGGTTCACGCGCAGCCTGGCGACCGAACTCGCGCAGTGGAACATTACGGTCAACATGGTCTCGCCGGGCTGGGTGCCCGTCGAGCGCCACGAGAACGACCCGAAGGCACTCAAGGACGGCTACTTCGCAGGCCTGCCCAGCAAGCGCTGGGGCGTGCCGAAGGAAGTCGCGGACACCGTCCTGTTCTTCGCGTCGAACGAGTCGTCCTACGTGTCGGGACAGAACGTCTGCGTCAACGGCGCGCACACGGTGGCGTGAAATCCCGGCACCCATCAGAATTCGACTACTGGAGAGACCAATGACAAAGCACCTCAAGGGAATAGTCGCGACGGGTCTAGCGCTCGCGCTCGCGGGATGCGGCGGCGAGGGCAACCAGGCCGGTGAAAAAGTGATCCGCGTCGCGTACGTGACCAACGGCGTCGATCCCTTCTGGACGATCGCCGAAGCCGGCGCGGAGGCTGGCGCGAAGGAATTCGGAGTCGAGGTCGAGGTACTCATGCCGCCCAAGGGCCTCGTCGACCAGAAGCGCATGGTCGAGACGCTGCTCTCCAACGGCATCGACGGCATCGCGATTAGTCCGATCGACGCGGCCAACCAGGTGCAAATGATCGACGAGGCGGCAAAAGTCACCAACGTGATCACGCAGGACTCCGACGCGCCCGATTCCAAACGGCTGTGCTTCGTCGGCATGGACAACTACAAGGCAGGGCGCCAGGCGGGCGTACTCGTGAAAGAGGCGCTGCCGCAAGGCGGAGAGCTGATGATTTTCGTCGGCCGGCTCGAGCAGTTGAATTCGCAGCAGCGCCGACAGGGCGTCATCGACGAACTGCTCGGCCGTCCGGAACAAGCGGCCGGCCCGGGCATGAAATTCGACGCCGCAGACGCCGCGCTCGAAGGCAACGGCTTCAAAATTCTCGGTACCCGCACCGACAATTTCGACTATGCGAAGGCGAAGTCCAACGCCGAGGACGCGATCGCCGGGTACGCGGAACTCGACGCGATGGTCGGTCTCTTCGCGTACAACGTGCCGATGTGTCTGTCCGCCGTGCAGGACGCCGGAAAGCTCGGGCGAATCAAGCTCATCAGTTTCGACGAGCAGGACGGCACGCTCAAGGGCATCCAGGACGGCCACGTGCAAGGGACCGTCAGCCAGCAGCCCTACTACTATGGCTTCGATTCCGTGCGCATTCTCGCGGCGCTCGCGCGCGGCGACAAATCCGTAGTTCCCGCGAGCGGATTCTTCGAAGTGGCCTCCGTGGTCGTGCGCAAGGACAACGTCGATTCGTTCTGGGCGCAACTCAAGAAACTCCGGGGCGATCACTAAGCGTGAGCGGTCCGCCCCCCCTGCTCGAGGTCCGCGGCCTCTCGAAGTCGTTTCCCGGCGTGCGCGCGCTGGACGACGTCTCGCTCACGCTGCATGCGGGCGAGTTACTCGCAGTCGTCGGCGAGAACGGCGCCGGCAAGAGCACGCTGATGAAGGTGCTCGCCGGCATCCAATCGCCCGACACCGGTGAAATCTTGCTGGACGGCGCGCCCGTCCGGCTGGACTCTGTGCAGCGCGCGGCGGCGCGCGGAGTCGCGCTGATCCACCAGGAACTCAATCTCGCGGAGAACCTCGACGCCGCGGCCAATATTTTCCTCGGGCGCGAGCCGCGCAGCTTCGGCTTCGTGCGTCGCCGGGCGCTGCGAACGGACGCGGACGCGCTCCTCGCACGGCTCGGGATGACGATTTCCTCAAGCGCGAGCGTCCGCTCGCTCGCGATTGGCCACCGGCAGATGGTGGAAATCGCCAAGGCGCTCTCGACCAACGCGCGCATCCTCATCATGGACGAGCCGACCTCGAGCCTCTCCGCGCGCGAGACCGAGCACCTGTTCCGCGTGATCGGCGAACTGAAAGCCGCGGGCGTCAGCATCATCTATATTTCGCACCACATGAGCGAGGTGCGCGCGCTGGCGGATCGCGTGACGGTCCTGCGCGACGGCCGCAACGCGGGCGAGCTCCAGCGCGGCGAAATCAGCCACGAGCGGCTGGTCCGCCTCATGGTCGGCCGCGATTTGCCGAAGCGCGAGCGCGCGGACGCCCCCGCGGCGGGCGAGGTCGTGCTCGACGCGCAGGCTGTCGTGACCGGCGCGTATCCCGCCGAGCGCATCGACCTCAGCGTGCGCGCCGGGGAGATCGTCGCGCTGGCGGGCCTAGCCGGCGCCGGGCGCACCGAACTGCTTGAGACGCTCTTCGGCGTGCGCCGCGCGCTCGGCGGCGCCGTGCGAATCGGCGGCCACGCGCTGCGCACGGGCTCCGCACCCGCGTCGGTGCGCGCGGGGCTGGCGCTCGCGCCGGAGGACCGCAAGCGCTGTGGGCTCGTGCTCGAGATGTTTCTCCGGGAAAACCTGAGCCTCGTCGCCGCGGCACAGGACGCGCGCGCGGGTTTTCTCAATCGCAAGGCCGAGCGCGATCGCTCGCTCGACCTCACTCGGCGCCTCGGCATCCGCGCGCGCGGGCCGAAACAGGTCGTGAAGTTTATGTCCGGCGGAAATCAACAGAAGGTCGTGCTCGGCAAATGGCTCGCGCTCCGGCCGCGCGCGTTGCTGCTGGATGAACCGACGCGCGGCATCGACGTCGGCGCGAAGGACGAAATCTACACGCTCATGCGCTCGCTCGCGGCCGAGGGGGTCGCGTTGCTCTTCGCGTCCAGCGAGCTCGAGGAAATCCTGCTGGTCGCCGATCGCGTCCTCGTGATGCACGAGGGGCGCATCGCCGGCGAGCTCTCGCGCACGGACATGGACGAAGAATCCATCATGCGCCTGGCGACCGGCGGCGCGCCGGCCGGGTTGGGCGCGGCATGAAAAAAATCCTGGGCATCCTCGGCCTGCTGATCGCCATCTGCGTGTTTACCGCGTCGTTGAACGAAAACTTTCTGAGCGCATACAACCTGCAAAATATCTTGCGGTGGACCGCGCTCTACGGGATCATCAGCATCGGCGTTGCGTTTGTGATCATCAGCGGCGGCATCGACCTCTCGATCGGCTCTGTGGTCGGATTGACGGGTTCCCTCCTGGCGTGGCTCCTCGCGGTGCGCGGCGTGCCGGTGCCGCTGGCGCTCGCCGCGTGCCTCGCGCTCTCCCTCGCCATCGGGTTCTCCCACGGGCTGCTCATCACCAAGCTCAAGCTGCAACCCTTCGTCGTGACGCTCTGCGGATTGCTCATTTACCGCGGCATGGCCCGCTTCGTCACCGACGACCAGAGCCTCGGCTTTGGCTCGAACTACGAAGGATTGCGCGCACTGGCGACGGGCGCGATTCCCGTCACCGCGGAGTTCTCCATTCCATATCCCGCAGTGCTGCTGCTGATCGTCGGCGCTATTGCGGCCGTGCTGCTTCGGCTTACCGTCTTTGGCCGACACCTGCTCGCACTGGGGTCCAACGAAGAGGCCGCGCGCTACAGCGGCATTCGCACCGACCGCGTGGTCATCGCGGCCTACGTGTTCTGCTCGCTGCTCGCGGGCCTCGGCGGGGTGCTCTTCGCGCTCGACGTGAACTCCGTGCAGCCCTCGGGCCTGGGCGAGTTCTACGAGTTGTACGCGATCGCCGCGGCCGTCCTCGGCGGGTGCAGCCTGCGCGGCGGCGAGGGGTCCATCCTCGGCGTAGTCATCGGCGCCGCGGTCATGCGCGTGCTCTACAACGCGATCAACATCCTCCACATCCCGACGCATCTCGAATTCGCCATCATCGGCATCGTCATCCTCGGCGGCGTCATCGCCGACGAATTGATCCGGCGGCTGGTCGCACGGCGAAAGGTCACGGTCAAGGAC
>JBCLBO010000068.1:0-18067 GCA_038916785.1 Candidatus Hydrogenedentales bacterium
TCACCATCAAGGTGAACGAGATCAAGCGTAAGAAAAAGCCAAAGGTGGACGAGGACTTCGCCAAGGAGGCCGGATTCGAGAGCGTCGCGGACATGGAAACCAAAGTGCGCGAGAGCCTCAAGGCGGACAGCGAGGAGCGATCGAAGTCGGTGGCCGGGTCGCGCGCAATCGAGGCGGTGGTCGAGGCGAGCAAATTCGAGATTTCCCCGAAGGTGATCGACGCGGTGGCGCGGCAACATCTGGAGGAGAGCCTGCGCGATCTGATCCGGCAGGGCCTGCCGCGCGAGGAATTCCAGACGAAGATGGCCGAGCTGGAGACGCAGGCGAAGGAATCGGCCCTGCGATCGATTAAGGGCATGGTCGTCTTGAACGAAATCGGCGAGGCCGAGGGCCTCGAGGTGACCGATGAGGACTTCGAAAAAGAGGCGCAGACCCTCTCCAAATCCATTGGGGCCGACGCCGAAATGGTGGCGCAATACCTCAAGACCGGCGAGCAGCGAGGGACCCATGCCGATCGGATTTACCGGAGCAAGTCGCTGGCCGTTATAATGGACAACGCAAAGATTACCGACAAGGAACTCACGCGGGACGAACTCGATAGAGAGGCGCCCGCCGGGGAGTCCGAGGGGGAAGACAATGACGATTGATCCGCGGATGGTAACGATTTACGAACAGACGTCGCGCGGGGAGCGCCCCTACGACATTTATAGCAAGCTGCTCTCCGACCGGATTATTTTCCTCGGCATGCCGATCGACGACTACGTCGCGAATTACATCATCGCGCAGTTGTTGTTCCTCGAGGCCGAGGACCCTGACAAGGACATCAGCCTCTACATCAATTCGCCCGGCGGCAGCGTGACGGCGGGCCTGGCGATTTACGACACCATGCAGTACATTACGCCCGACATCAGCACGATTTGCCTCGGCATGGCGGCGAGCATGGGCGCGGTGCTCATGGCCGCGGGCACGCCGGGCAAGCGCTTCGGGCTAAAATATTCGCGCTTCCTGATTCACCAAATCATGGGCGGCACGCGCGGCCAGGCCTCCGACATCGAAATCCAGGCAAACGAGATCATCCGCATCGGCGACATGCTCGACGAGATTCTCGCCAGGCACACCGGCCAGACGCAGGACAAGATTAAGGCCGACAGCGACCGCGATTACTTCATGGGCGCCGACGAGGCGAAGGCCTACGGCCTGATCGACGAAGTGCTGCACCGCCAGCACATGCCAGTTAAATAAGCGGCACAATACATTTGCGACCCGATCCGGCCCCGCTCTTTGGCGGGGCCGGTTTCATTTTCGATGAATGACGGCGTCGCCGATCAGGGTTTGGCATCCGGCGCGACGGTCGAGGCTTTGTCCGAATCGACGACCATGATCGCGATCGCGTGCGCGGTTTCGGTCTTGCTCGGGTTTAGCGTCGACTTGTGCAGGCTCATCGGCGGTTCGTGAAAGACTTCGCCCGCTTTTATGGTGACCGGTGCGTCCTCATTGAGGCCGATCTGCAACTCTCCCTCGGTCACGTACACGAAGGTATCGCCCGGGTGGCGATGGGCCGGAGAGGTCGCACCGGGCGGGATCGTGAGCGCGATGATCCGGATTTCCTTACCGGGGGTATCGGCCAAGGCTTCCCGGTAGACCTCCTTGGCCCTAAGCGCCGAAGACTGGGCGGAGACGCCGCTCCAGAAGCCGATCCCGAGCGCGGTCACCATGGCGGCGCCGATAGCGATGTACGTGTGTTTTCCATTCATGGTCATTCTCCATTTAAAGGGGTTGTCCGGTAGGACGAAACACGCAAAACAATTGTGACACCGCGAAGAGTCCGGCGCCTAAACCGGCGCCAAAGCCCGCCCCGCACACTACGCATGAGCAACCCGGACTATGTAGGCGGGGATTGATGTTTCAGAAACAAGAAAAATGGGTTGACCGGTGTAATGAATAAACGGTAGAATTCGGCTGATTAGGCATAGTGGAAAGTGATCTATTGACACTTTCTGCGTAAAGTGTTATATTTTAAGCGCCTAGTTGCACGCCGGAGGATTAGATGGCTCCGAATCGCTCAAGAAATGATGTGACCACCTGTTCGTTCTGCGGCAAGCGGCACGATGAGGTCAACAAACTCATCGCCGGCCCGGACGTGAACATCTGCGACGAGTGTGTCCACCTGTGCAGCGAAATCGTGTCCGAAGACCGCCAGCGCAAAAACGTCTCGCGCTCGCAGCAGGCACACACGCCGGCTGAAGTCAAGGAGTTCCTCGACCAGTACGTCATCGGTCAGGAGTATGCCAAAAAAGTACTCTCGGTCGCCGTGTACAACCACTACAAGCGCATCGCGGCCGGCGGCGAGATTGACGGCGTCGAAATCCAGAAGTCGAACATCCTGCTCATCGGCCCCTCGGGTTGCGGCAAGACGCTGCTCGCGCAGACGCTCGCCAAGATGCTCGATGTGCCCTTTGCCGTCGTGGACGCGACGACGCTGACCGAAGCCGGCTACGTCGGCGACGACGTCGAGAACATCGTGCTCAAGTTGCTGCAAGCGGCGGACTTCGACACGGCCCGCGCCGAGACCGGGATTATCTACATAGACGAAATCGACAAGATCGCGCGCAAGGGCGACAGCCCGTCGATCACGCGCGACGTTTCCGGCGAGGGCGTGCAGCAGGCACTCTTGAAGCTCCTGGAAGGCACCGTAGCCAACGTCCCGCCGCAGGGCGGCCGCAAGCACCCGCAGCAGGAATGCGTCCAGGTGGACACCACGAACATTCTGTTCATCTGCGGCGGCGCGTACAACGGCCTCGAGAAAATCATCGAGAAACGCGTCGGCAAGAACGTCATTGGTTTCAACGCCAGCATGCGCTCGAAGAAGGACCGAAGCCTCGGCCAGTTCCTCCAGCTCGTGCAGCCCGAAGACCTCATCCAATACGGCATGATCCCGGAGTTCATCGGCCGCCTGCCGGTCGCCGCTTCTCTCAATCAACTCTCGCACGACGATCTGGTCCGCGTGCTCGTCGAGCCGCGCAACGCGATCATCAAGCAGTACGAGAAACTCTTCGAACTCGAAAAAGTGAAGCTGATTTTTCCGGACGAGACCATCCAGGCGATTGCCGCCGTGGCCCTCGAAAAGGACACCGGCGCCCGCGGTCTGCGCGCGATTCTCGAAGAGTCGATGATCAACATCATGTTCGACATCCCCTCCAAGCTCGGCATCGCCGAATGCATCATCACGCCCGGCGTCATCCGCGCCAAGGAAGAACCGCTCCTCGTCTACACCCCCGAAGCCGCCGCCAACCGCGGCCCAGGCAAATCGCAGTCGGCCTAAGCGGTCGCCTCTGCCCAACATCCGGCCGCGCTGACTTCTTGTCCAACTGCGGCCCCATTTGTCACACTAGCGGGCCGTCCGCGCATCTGCACGGAGCAGTTCCCGGCGAGGCGGCCCCCGAGACCTTGCATTCATGGCGCGTAATCCCGACATGTCCCCGATGAACGGAAACCGGTTGCCACTCTTGCCGATGAAGGACGTTGTGCTATTCCCCGGCATGGTCGTCCCGCTCATGGTGGGCCGCCAGCGCAGCCTCGTCGCCGTGGAGGAAAGCCTGGCGACGGGTAAGCCGCTGTTCCTGTGCACCCAGCGCGACGCTTCGGCGGAGGAGCCGCAGCGCGAGCAGTTGTACGACGTCGGCGTGCGCGCGGACGTGCTGCAAACGTTGCGCGGGCCGGACGGCGCCCTCAAGCTGGTCATCGAGGCGACCGAGCGCGCCCGCATCCGCCGGGTCATCCCAGGGCCGGATTTCGACGAGGTGCAGATTGCGCGGATCGAACACCGAGAGGACGCCAGCGCGGACGAGCTCAACGCGCTCGCGCGCACGGCGATGGGACACTTCGAGAACTACGTGCGGATGGGCCAGCGCGTGTCGCCCGAGGTGCTCGTGCCGATGCGCAGCCTCGAGGGGCCCGCAATCATCGCCGACGCTATCTGCGCGCATTTCTCCCTCAAGCCGGACGAGCGCCAGGCGTTGCTCGAACTCACTTCGACCCGCGAACTCCTGGAGCGCGTATGCACCCTGCTGCTCCGCGAAATCGACCTGCTGCAAATCGAGCAACGCACCAACGAGCGCTTCCGCCAACAGAGCGAACAGGGCGGCCGCGAGCGCTATTTGCAGGAGCAGTTGCGCATCATCCAGCAGGAACTCGGCGCAAAGGACGGCTCCGACGAAATCGGCGACCTGCGCGCGCGCGTCGAGGCCGCGGGCATGCCCAAGGAGGTGCGCGAACGCACGCTACGCGAGATCACGCGCTACGAGCGCATGCCGCCGCTCAGCCCCGAAGGCGCGATGACGCAGGCCTACATCGAGTGGCTCGTGGACCTGCCCTGGAGCGCGCGGACGAAAGATAAACTCGACCTGGCGCGCGCGCAGAAGGTGCTCGACGAGGACCACTACGGCCTGCCCAAAGTGAAAGACCGAATCCTCGAATTCCTCGCGGTGCGCAAGCTCAGCAAATCCACGCGCGGCCCGGTGCTATGCCTGGTCGGGCCGCCGGGGGTCGGCAAGACCTCCCTGGGCAAGTCGATCGCGCGCGCCATGGACCGCAAGTTCGTGCGCGTCTCGCTCGGCGGCATCCGGGACGAAGCGGAAATCCGCGGCCACCGCCGGACCTACATCGGCGCGCTGCCCGGCCGCATTCTTCAGTCGATGAAACGCGCGGGCGTCATCAATCCCGTGTTTATGCTCGACGAGATCGACAAACTCAACGCCGACTTCCGCGGCGACCCGGCCTCGGCACTGCTCGAAGTGCTCGACCCCGAGCAGAACCGCGCCTTCAGCGATCACTATCTGGAAGTGGACTTCGATTTGCACGAGGTCTTCTTCATCACCACGGCGAACAACGAATTCGAAATTCCCGAGGCGCTGGTCGACCGCATGGAAGTCGTGCGCATCCCCGGCTACACGCCCTACGAGAAAAAGAGCATCGCCGAACTGTTCCTCATTCCGCGGCAGGTCAAGGAATCAGGACTGACCGAGGCGCAAGTGAAATTCACGCCGGAGGCGATTGACACCCTCATCGCGCGCTACACGCGCGAGGCCGGCGTACGCGAGCTCGATCGGCAAATCGCCAACGTCTGCCGCAAGATCGCGCGAGAGGTCGTGTCGAAGAAAGGGAAATCCACAACACGAAAGCCGCTCGGCCGCGACGACATATTCACGCTGCTTGGCCCGGCCCCGCAGCTCGAAATTGACCCACTGACGAAGTCCGAGCCCGGCGTGGGCATCGGCCTCGCCTGGACCCCCGACGGCGGCGACACGCTGACCATCGAGACGACGCTGACCCGCGGCAAGGGCGAGCTGAAACTGACCGGACACTTGGGCGAAGTCATGCAGGAATCGGCGCAGGCCGCGTTCACATTCCTGCGGGCCAACGCGAAACGCTTCGGCGTGAAGGGCGATTTCTGGAAGGGGAACGACGTCCACGTCCATGTGCCCGAGGGCGCGATCCCCAAGGACGGCCCCAGCGCGGGCTCGGCGATCACGATCTCGATCTTGTCCGCGCTGCTCCAACGCGCCGCGAAGCCCGGCCTCGCCGTGACCGGCGAGATTACGCTGCGCGGGCGATTGCTTCCCGTAGGCGGCGTGAAGGAAAAAATCCTCGCGGCGCACCGCGCGAAACTCACCCGCGTCTTGCTGCCGCAAGCCAACCAGAAAGACCTGGTGGATATCCCCGCCGAGGTGATGTCCGAACTCGAGATCATCCTGGTGACCACGCTGGACGACGTCCTTCGCATCGCGCTCGGCGCCGGCCCCCCGCGCAAGCGCAAGCGCAAGCGCAAGCGCACCTGAGCCTCCATGCGGATCACGCAGGCCGAGTACGTCAAGAGCGCGATGCATACCGCCGACTTCCCCAGCGACGGCCGCGTGGAGATCGCGTTTGTCGGCCGGTCCAACGTCGGCAAATCAAGTTTGTTGAATGCGCTGCTGGGCAAGAAGGGTCTCGCCAAGACCAGCGGCACGCCCGGCAAGACCCGTACGCTAAACTTTTTCTCAGTCAACAACAAATACTACTTCGTCGACCTTCCGGGTTACGGTTTCGCCAAGGTGCCGCTCAAGGTGAAGGACGAATGGGGGATGGCGCTGATCGAATACCTGCAATCGCGGCGGACCCTGGAGTTGGTCGTCCTGCTCCTCGACGGCCGCCGGGAACCATCCGGCCTGGACCTCGAAATGCTCGAACTGCTCGACGAAGCCCGGCGCCCGGTGTTGGTGGTGGCCACCAAGGTGGACAAACTCAAGCAGGGCGAGCGAGCGAAGTTGTCCAAGGGGCTCCGGTCCGCTCTGGGTCTCGCGGCAGACGCCGAAGTCGTGGCCGTGTCCGCAGAGACCGGATCGGGGCTCAAGGACCTCTGGGAAATCCTCGACGATGTCCTAACAAAATCCACATAACGTATTAGGTTGTAGGCGCGGCCCCCTGTGGCCGCCCTCGTGCGCGCACCGAGCCGTCCATCAAAACAGGTCGCCCCCAACCCCGTTGGGCGGCGTTTGGTGTTTAACGGATGCGACTGCCGGTTGACACCGGGTGGCCGTGTGGTTCAGGGTATCGCGTGGGTTAAAACCAGTGAAAAGGAGAGACGACGTGTTTAAGGCCAAGGCGTGGTGTGCGATGGGAGTGGTGATGGTGGCGGCGGTGCTCTGCGGGCCGGCGTTCGGAGGGGCAATGGTTCTCGATCACAAGATGAAAGACATCGACGGCAAGGAAGTGGACCTCTCCCAATTCAAGGGCAAGGTCGTGATGATTGTGAACGTCGCGTCGAAGTGCGGGTTCACGCCGCAATACGTGCAGCTCGAAGCCATGTACACGAAGTACAAGGACCAAGGCTTCACGGTGCTTGGCTTCCCGGCGAACGATTTCGGGTCGCAGGAACCCGGCACGAGCGCGGAGATCAAGGAATTCTGTTCGTCGAAGTACGGCGTTGACTTCCCGATCTTCGACAAGATTACGGTGAAGGGCGACCAGGCGCCGGAGCTGTACAAGGAACTCGTGTCCAAGGACACCAACGGCGATCTCGGCGGCGACATCAAGTGGAACTTCACCAAGTTCCTCGTCGACAAAGAGGGCAAGGTCGTGGCGCGCTATGAATCCAAAGTGAAGCCCGACGCGCCCGAAGTCGTAGCGAAGATTGACGAACTGCTGAAGAAGTAACCGAACACGCGATCACATCGAAGGGTCGGCCTCCGGGCTGGCCCTTCGTCTTTTTTTCACGAATCACCCACACAGCGCACCGCCTAAGTCTCATCGAGCCTTCCAACTTGTCATTGCGTCGCTATCGCTCGCAATGACAGGGGGTAGATTGGTGTCGAAACGGCCGCGCCCGGTCGTTACCAAGAACGTGCGCACCTGATATGCCGATCGATTCGCGCCCGAGTCGAGAACATCCGCGCTCATCTGCGCCATCTGCGGACGAGCGGTATTGAAACTTACTTCGCCTTCGCCTCGACCTTCTCCATCTTGTCCGGCGGAACGCGATACCACACCGTTGTCCGCCCAAGATAAGGGATGCCGATGTAACCGCGGACGTGCAGCGATTTCCCGCCGATGCCTTTGGCGTCTTCCTGCATGCGGACGACGCACTTGTAGGTGCGGCCGTTGTTCGGATCGTAAATCGTGCCGCCGCTCCAGCTCTTGTCGTCCGCGTCGTAAGCAAAATTCCCCAAGACTTGCAGGCCGATGATCGGTTTGCGCTGCTCGACGGGATCCGACGCGTTCTTATTCCGCTTGGGCTTGCCGGCGTCGCCGTCGGGTTCCTCGGCGGGATAGATCGGTTCGGAGAGCCAGATGATGGTCCCGAAGTACTTGCCTTCTTTCTCCACCACCACCACGATGGACTCATTGGCCTCCGTGTACCACTGCCCGAGGATTTCGTCCTTGGGGGCGAGATCTTCCGCCGCCAGGTACCCCGCCACAAACACCATCGCCGCAATCGCTGCACCCTTCAGCTTCATAGATAGTCTCCCGCGGCCCGCAAGGCCCGTGTACGAGTCCCTCTATATACAGCCTGGCATCGCGCATCGCAACGCCGGCGAAATCCAGCGGATTTCCCGGCCCCGGCGCGGAATTGAAGCGGACACCGGCCTTTGGGTACGATCAGACCTCCTACTGCGGACCGTGTCCGCACGGGCACTTGGATAAATTCTTCGCGAACCTGCCGACAGACCTATAGCGTCCACCGCGCCCGAGGCCCCTTGAGCACCACAACTCCCACGCCAGATGTGCATCGCGGCCCCCACGACACGAGGCTCGGCATCATCATGCTGGGCGCGCTGGGCGTGGTTTTCGGCGATATCGGCACCAGCCCGCTCTATGCGTTTCGCTTGTGTTTCACGGGTCCAGGAGCCATCGAGGCCAGTCACGACAACATTTTAGGGATTTTGTCCCTAATCGTCTGGGCGCTCATCGTCGTCATCGGCGTCAAGTACATGGTTTTTGTCCTTCGCGCGGACAACAAGGGCGAGGGAGGAATGCTGGCGCTCATGTCGCTCGCGCAACCCGAACGAAGAGACGGCGCTGCCTCCGGAATGACGCTCGTTCTCTTTCTCGGACTGTTTGGGACCGCGCTGCTCTACAGCGACGGCATCCTGACGCCGGCGGTGTCGGTGATGGGCGCGGTCGAAGGTCTCAGCGTCCTTCATGAGGGCTTCGAAGCGTACATCCCCTGGGTCACGGCCGTCTTAATCTTCTGGTTGTTTTTCGTGCAACGCTTCGGCACGGCCAAGCTGGGCAGGGCCTTCGGACCAATCTTGATAGTATGGTTTCTCACCATCGCCGTGTTGGGCGTCACCGCGATCGCCCATGAGCCGCGGGTGTTGGCGGCCGTCAATCCCGCTTACGCCGTTTCAATGTTTCTACACCAACCGTGGCAAACCTTCGTCGTATTGGGCTCCGTGTTTCTCGTCGTCACCGGCGGTGAAGCGCTCTACGCCGACATGGGCCACTTCGGACGCCGGGCGATTCGTCTGGACTGGTTCTTCATCGTGTTCCCGGCGCTGGTGCTGAACTATCTGGGCCAGGGCGCCAAGGTCCTCCAAGACCCGTCGGCGATGGAAAACCCGTTCTACGCGCTCGCGCCGCGCTGGGCGCTCGTGCCGTTGATTGTGCTGGCGACCTGCGCGGCGAGCATCGCGTCGCAGGCCGTGATCGCCGGAGCCTTCTCGCTGACGCGCCAGGCCGTGCTCCTCGGATTCCTGCCGCGCTTGCGCATCATTCACACGTCCTCCCAGACGATCGGGCAGATTTACGTGCCCGCCGTAAATTGGGCCCTGTGTTTCACCACCTTGTTACTGGTCGCCGGGTTCCGCTCCTCGGACTCGCTCGCGGGCGCCTATGGCCTCGCCGTCACCACCGACATGCTGTTTACCACGCTGCTCCTGTTTCTAGTCGCCCACGGCAAGTGGGGCTGGCGGCTCCGGACCGCGCTGCTGGTGTGTGGCTCGTTCCTCGTGTTCGACCTCGGATTCTTCGGGGCCAACGCCCTCAAGATTTTACACGGGGGGTGGTTCCCGCTCGTGATCGCGCTCACGATGTTCATCGTGATGGCGACCTGGCGCCAGGGCCGCGCAATCCTGCTCCAGCGGCTCGGGGAAGACGTCATGTCGCTCGAGGACTTCCTGGCGAACATCACCCACGGCGAACATCAGCCCGTGCGCGTGCCCGGCGCGGCCGTCTTCATGACCGCGAACGTCAGAGGGACACCGCGCGCGCTCGGGCACAACATCCGCCACAATAAAGTCATCCACGAGCGCGTGGCCGTACTCACCGTGCAAACGGCCGACGAACCTTATGTCCCCCGGTCCGAACGCGTAAAGGTCAGCGACCTCGGCCGCGGGTTCTTCCGCGTCGTCGCGCGGTACGGGTTCATGGAGTCGCCATCAATTCACGAAATACTCAATCAATGCGAGGGCCAAGGACTGACGATTCCGGCCTTCGGCACGACGTTCTTCCTCGGCCGCGAAAATATCCGCACGACGCGCCGCAAGGACATCGCGCGCTGGCGCCAGGCGCTCTTCGGCCTGATGTCGCGCAACGCGCAGAGCGCCACCGATTTCTACGGGATTCCGGTGAACCAAGTGATCGAGCTGGGGCTCCAGGTCGAACTCTAAAGTGGCCAGCCGGCGGTCGCCAGCCAGCCCGCCGAATCTCCTAAGCGCTTGATATACAATGTGTTGGGGGCCGTGCGCCCGCCCGTAAACCAACTGCCTGCCGCGAGCGTTTCTTGGATCGAGCCGATGCCTCTTGAGAACCAGCCGCCTCCCACCGACGAGTCCCTGGTCGAGCGGGCGTGCCGGGGCGACGACCCGGCGTATGCGGAATTGATCGGGCGGCATCAGCGGCGCGTGTATGCCGTGGCCTACCGGATCACGGGGAGTCACGAAGACGGCTTGGATGTTGCACAGGAAGTCTTCGTCAAGGCGCACGCCAAGCTGGGTAGCTGGATGCCGCGCGCGCCATTCGCGGCCTGGCTGATCCGGCTGGCGGTGAACCACGCAATTGACTACCGCCGGCGCAATCGCCGGCGCGAGGCGCGCATCGGAAGTTCGGAAGGTCTTGCGGAGGCGCGCGCGCCGCGCGCAGACGCGGCGGACGCCTCGGCGTTGCGGGATGAAGTGGATGCGCGCGTGCGCGAGGCCATGGACGTGCTGTCGCCCGCGCAGCGGGCCGCGTTTGTGTTGCGGCATTACGAAGGTTTGGCGATGGCGGAGATAGCGCCGGTGTTGGGTTGCAGTGTGGGGAGTGTAAAGGTTCACCTGTTCCGCGCGGTGCGGCGGTTGCGCGTGGAACTGCACGACCTGGAAGGCGAGGTGGGTAGATGAACACGAGAAAACGGCGAGCCGAGGAATTGCTCGGCCAATCATTGCACGACGAGCTGGATCCGGCGGAACGCGCGGAGTTGGATCGGCTGCTCGCCGATCAGCCCTCGCTGCGCGCCGAGGCCGGCGACTTGAAAAATTTTGTCGGGCGCATCGCCGCCGGGCCGGTCGTCTTTTCGGGCGACCTCCGTCCGGCGGTGATCGCGCGGTTGTCCCGGCGCGCGGCGCCTCGCGCGGTAGGCGTGCCTCACTGGGCACTCGCGGCCGCCGCGTTTTTGTTGGTCACTTCGGCCTCGGTGTACTGGATCGCCGCGCATTCGCCGGCGGCCGTCGCGCCGGCCATCCCGGTCGCGGGCGATCCCGCTCCGGCGCAGTCATCGCCCGCCTTGGTGCAGGCCGAGGCCTTGATCGCCTCGCGGCAGTTCGCGCAGGCCTACGCCGCGCTTGCGAAGGCGATCGAGTCCGGATCACGCTCGCCCGAGGCGGCGCTCGCCTGTCAGAAAATGTCCGAGATCGCGTTCGCAGAGTTGCAATGGTATCCGGAGGCCTTCGCCGGTTACGACCGGTTGCGGCGCGACTACGCGGACCAGTTCCGCGCCGACGAAATCAATTTCACGCGCCTGAATCTGTTGGACGAGGCGCGCGGGCAGTCGGGTGAGTTCTCGTCGTTGCGTGCTCTGGACGCCGCCCGGCGCGAAGGGAACTTCGAGGCCTTCGAGAAAATCTTGGCCAAGTATCCGGCCACCTATGTCGCCTCGCAGACGGCGAACGAGCTCGCGCGGGTCGTCGCGCGGGCGGACGGTTTCGATCCGAACGCGGCGAACGGCGTGCGCGCGCTGCGTGTGGCGCAGTTCCGCGCCAAGGACCCCGTCGCCAAGCAGCAGCTCCGCCTCGAAGTCGCGCACGCCCTGCGCGCCGCTCCCGGACAGTCCACCGAAGCGCGGCGCCTCTACCAAGAAATCGCGCATGGGCCGTATACCGCGCTGGCGCAACTCGCGGCGAAATCCCTCGACGCGATGGACGCGCCGGAGGCCGGGCGCGGCCCCGGCCTTTGAGCGCGGCGCGCCCGCATTGGTATCATAGTCATGCACAAAACCGTCCCGGCCACGAGGTGATGCAATGGGGGTCTCCGCACTGGAGCGGCACCTGCTCACGGACCAGGTCCTGTCCGAAGAAAAGCTCGCCTTCGCCAAGTCCGAGGCGCAGCGCACCGGCGCCGCGCTGATCGACGTCATCGCGACCACCGGCCTCGCCGCGCCCGAAGCGGTGTACCGCTCGCTCGCGCTGTTCTGCGAGATGCGCTTCGTCCAGCCCTCCAAAATCACCGTCGATCCCGCAGTCGTCAAGGAAGTCCCCGCGCGCTACGCGACGCACTACAAGTTTGTTCCGCTGGAAATCCGAAACAACACGCTCGTACTTGCCGTCAGCGATCCCCTCGACACGCACCGCCTCGACGACATCCGGCTCATGCTCAAGCGGCGGATCGAGGCCGTCGTGGCGACGCCCGCCGAGATCGAGCGCAAGACCAAGGAGGTCTACGGCCTCGGCGCGGACACGGTCGAGCGGATCATCAGCGGCGGCCAGAGCGGCACTGAGGTGGATCTCGAGGCCGTCTCGCAGGCGCAGGACATCGGCGACGAGACGATCGATCCCTCGATCATCAAGTTCGTGAACGAGCTGATCGCCGAGGCCATCGGGGCCGACGCGACCGACATCCACATCGAACCCTTCGAGGACGAGCTGCGCGTGCGCTACCGCATCGACGGCATCCTGCACGCGCTGCCGGTGCCGCCGACGATTCGCGGGTTCCATCCCGCGATCGTCTCGCGCATCAAAGTGATGGCAAACTTGAACATCGCCGAAAAGCGCCTGCCGCAAGACGGAAAAATACAGGCCTCGTTCGAGAAGGGGAAATACGACCTGCGCATTTCAGTGCTGCCCACGCCCTACGGCGAGACGCTCAACATGCGCATCCTCACGCGATCGAACATCTCGCTTTCGCTGGAGGACTTGGGCTTCCAGGGGGCCGATCTTCAGCAGATCGCGCGATTCATCGACCGGCCGCACGGCATCATCCTCGTCACCGGCCCGACGGGCAGCGGCAAGACCACCACGCTCTACGCCGCGCTGAGCAAGCTGAACCAGACGGACCAGAAAATCATCACCATCGAGGACCCGATCGAGTACCAACTCAAGGGCATCACGCAAATGCAGGTGCAGCCGAAGATCGGCTTCGACTTCGCCACCGGGTTGCGCTCGATGTTGCGGCACGACCCGGACATCATGATGGTGGGCGAAATCCGCGACTACGAGACGGCCGAGATGTCGATCCGCGCAAGCCTTACCGGCCATTTGGTGTTCAGCACGCTGCACACGAACGACGCCGCAGGCACCGTGACGCGCCTGATCGACATGGGCGTCGAACCCTTCCTGATCGCCAGCACGATGATCGCCTCGATGGCGCAACGCCTGGTGCGGATCATCTGTGAACGCTGTGGCGAGACCATCCAGCCCTCCGCCGAAATGATCGCGGAGCTGCGGCTGCCGCCCGAGGAAATCGCCAAGGCAATCTTCCGCCGCGGGCGCGGGTGCGACGCCTGCCGGCACACGGGCTACAAAGGGCGCCTGGCGATCGCCGAGATTCTGCCCTTCTCGCAGCCGATCCGCGAGCTCACCGTGCGCGGGGCGACCTCGGGCGAGATCAAACAGAAGGGCCGCGCGCTCGGCATGAACACGCTGCGCGACGCCGGCTGGCAGCGCGTCAAGGCCGGGCAGACCACCATCGAAGAGGTCCTTCGCGTGACGGCTGACAACGACGTCGTGTTCGAGTAGGCGTGGCCGATGCCCACGTTCCAATACAAAGTGAAGCGCGGGGCGGACGACGCGAAGACCGGCATGCTCGACGCCGAGAGCCGCAGCGCGGCCGTCGCGCAACTCCGCGCCATGGGGTATTTCCCCATCTCGGTCGAGGAATCCACCGGCAAGGAAAAAAAGGAGAAGAAGAAAAAAAATCCGTCGCAGGAGAAGCCGGGCCGGTCGAACGGCGCCGTGCGCGAGACGGGCCGCACGCCGAGGCCGTCGTTTCTTGCGGCGCGCCGCCGCGTTCGGCTCAAGGACCGCAACTGGTTCTTCCGGCAACTAGCCAACCTTCTCCTGGCGGGTATGCCCATCTTGCGCGCGCTGGCGACCTTGCGCGATCAGACCGCGCCCGGCCGCCTGCGCACCGTGATCGAAGAATTGCATGGCGCGGTCCAGCAAGGCAGCAGCTTCGCCGAGGCGCTCGAAAAGCGGCCGGACGTGTTCCCGACGATGTACGTGAGCCTCGTGCGCGCGGGCGAGGCCGGCGGTATGCTCGAGGACGTGCTCGCGCGCATCGTCGCCTTCGGCGAGCAGGACGAAGAAATGCGCGGCAAGGTCGTGTCCGCGCTGATTTACCCGGCCTTCCTCTGCATCGTAAGCTCGATCGCGGTGTTCATCCTCGTCTCGTTTGTCTTTCCGAATTTCATCGAGGTCTTCGAAGACTTCGACGCAAAGCTCCCGGCGATCACCCTCTTCGTCATGGCCTTCAGCGGGTTCATGGGGCGGTTCTGGTGGGCCGTGCTGATCGGCGCGGCGATGCTGGTCACCGCCGCGCGCGCGTATCGCCGCTCGCCCGCCGGCCGCGCGCAGCTCGACGCGCTCTGGCTGCGGATTCCGCTGGTGTCGGGGCTCGTGCACCGCTTCGAGATGGCCAAGTTCGCGCGCACGCTGGGCACCCTGTTCGACAACGGCGTGCCCGTGCTCACCTCGCTCCGGATCACCGCGGAGACGCTCTCCAACTCGGTCATCCGCGGCGAGGTCGAGCACTTGCAGGTGGTCGTGTCGGAGGGCGGAAGCATCAGCGACGGCATGAAGAAGGCCGCGCATTTCCCGCCGCTGGTCGTGAATATTTTCGCCGTCGGAGAGGAGAGCGGCCGGCTCGGCGAGGTCACCAAGCGCCTGGCCGACGCCTACGACATCGAAGTGGATCGCGCCGTGAAAGCCTTCACCGCGCTGCTCGAACCGGCGATCATCGTGGTGATGGGCGTGATCGTCGGCTTTCTCGTGATCGCCATGTTGTTGCCCATGTTGACCCTGAGTTCACAGATACATTAAAGGAGATCACCATGTATAATGTCATACTGCTAAAACGCGCGGCGCGCAGCAAGGGCGGATTCACCCTCATCGAGCTGATTCTCGTGACCGTGATCATCGCCGTGCTCGCCGGAATGGTGACGCTCGCTCTGCGCGGAGTGGCGCAAGACTCGAAGATCCGCGCGACGCTGGGCGACATCAAGAGTTACCAGACCGCGATCGATCTGTTTTCGCTCGATCACAACGACCAATTCCCCAAGACCTTGCAGGATCTCGTGTCCGGAAAGAGGAAGTACCTGCGCGAGATGAATCGGGACCCCTGGGGTCACCCCTACGTCTACATCCTGCCCGGACAGCACTATCCGGAATCCTTCGACCTGTTTTCGGTGGGTCCCGACGGTCAACAGGGCACGGCCGACGACGTCGCACCCTGGCTGGTCAAGGCGCCCGGCCAGGAAGACGCGAACTAGGCGGCCGGGCCGGCCATGCGCGCATACCGCGCGGGATTCACGCTCGTCGAGCTGATGATCGTCATGACGCTGCTGGCGGTCATGGCGCTCGGCGTCGCGCCGGTATTTCGCGGCAGCCTTGCCCGGGCCCGGGCGGACCACGCGGCGCGCGATCTTTTCGCGGAGATCAAGGCCGCACAAGAGAGCGCCGTGTCCGAAGGCGTCGAACACCGCGTCTACTTCGATCTCAAGAAGAACACCTACTGGCCCGCGCGGCCCGGCGTGACCGAAGAGGGCGAACGCGGATTTCTGCCCATCGAGGTGCCGGGCGGCGAGGCGATTCGCGCCCCGGATCGGCTCGTGATCGCCGACGTGAAGGGCCGCAAGGGCGGCGCCGGCGCAGTCTACCTCGCGTTTTATCCCAGCGGCGTCGGCGACGCGGGAACGATCAAACTCGTCGACGCGGCCGATCGCAGCCGGCGATTCACGATCGCCACCAACGGCACCCGCGCCTCGATCACATTTCCGGGCGACGACCGATGATCCGCGAGCGCCGCGCCGGATATATCCTGGTCGAGACGGCGGTCGCGCTGGTGCTGCTCAGCGTGGGATCCTTAGCGGTCCACCGCACCATCCAGGAAGCCATCCGCACGCGCGGCCAAGCGCAAGATTTCACCCGCGCGCGCTTTCTCATGAACGGGACCTTCGCCGATATCGTCGCGCAGCCGCTACTCACGGAACGGCGCACGTCGGGCCGGTATGCCGGCGCTGACAGCCGATTCGCCTGGACCGTCGAGGTCAAGCGGGTGGACGTCCCCGTGCCGCAGGCGCCGCTGCGCCCGCGCAGGGACGGCAAGCCGGCCTCGAAGTTCGAGTTTCCGGACGGCACGGACTACCTCGCGCGCGTCAGCGTCACCGTGACCTGGGACCGCTCCGGCCTCGATTTTTCGGAGACCTCCGAGACGCTGCTCGCTCCGGGCCGGCTGTGGCAGCCGCCGCGCGCGCCGAGGAGGCGGTGACGTGACGCGCCCGCGCAAACAATTGTCCGCAGGGTTTACGCTGGTCGAGCTCGTCGTCGCCAGCACCCTCATGGCGCTCGTGCTCAGCGGCGTCTATCTCACGTTTACCACGGCCGTGCGGTCTTGGCGCAACGCAGAGTCGAATTACTCGACCTACGAGGACGCGCGGCGCGCGCTCGGCCTCATCGAGCGCGAGCTGCTCGGCATTCCGGCCGACGCGATCCACCTCCTGCGCGGTACCGCCGACTCCATCGAGTTCGTCACCGTGGCGCAACCGCTCAACGTGGAGTCCGCGCCCTCGGAGTTGCTGCTCCACGTGCGCTACCGTTTCCACGGCGGCCGCTCCGGCGGCGAGCTCGTGCGCGAGGAGGCGCCCGTGACCGGCGAACTTCCCACTCCTCCCATTCCGCCCAGCCGCCAACCGCCGGCGGGCATCAAGGTGGGCCGCCGCACGCAATTCACGATCGCGCAGGGCGTCCGCGCGTTTCGACTGGACTACACCTGGGCCGGCCCGGTCCCGCCGGGACTACCCGGTGTGCCGCCTCCGCCCGCGCGCATAGCGACGGACAGCTCCTCTTTCTACGCGCTGCCGGAGATCATCGGCGTCGCGCTCGAACTCGACGATCCCGGCAATCCCGCGAACGGCGGCCGCTCGACGTTCCGCACGCGGGTCGTTTTTCGCGGGGCCACCAGCCCCATGCCCGACGACCTCCGCAAACGCGAGGGGCTATAAGCATGATCACGCGCGCACGATTTCAACGCGGCGGTCGAGGCGGATTTGTCCTTGTGTCCGTATTGTGGATCCTGGCGATTCTCACGGTGATCTCGATCGGTTTTGCGCGGCGCTCCATGCTCGAGCGCCGGATGGCCTGGTACGCGCTCGACCGCGAACAGGCGCAACAGATGGCACGGGCCGCTGCGCAGCGGGGGCTGTTTGAGCTGCAGAACAAGCAGCTTCTGGACGCCTATAGCGAGCAGAGCGGCTACACCGGACTCGACCAGCGCTGGGCGCGGCCGATCGACCTGTTCGAGGAGGGCGAATACTTTTCCGCCAGCGCGCAGGGCGCCGAGGAGGACCACTGCGAAGTATGGATCGAGGACGCGGAAAGCCGTATTTCCCTGAATTATGGCCGGGAAGAGTTCTTCGAGGCCCTCAAACCCATCCACAAACGCACGATTTCAAGGCTGCTTAAGCTGCGCGAGCCGTCAACCCCGTACCATCAGCAGACGTTACTTCATTCGGTCGAGGAATTTCGCAGCATGCAGGATTTCACGGACAAAGACTGGTACGGCACCGACCGGACGAAGGGCCTGGTCGACGTCCTCAGCGTGTGGGGCGATCCGTCCTACGGCCGGCTCAACGTGAATACGGCCTCCGCCGAGGCGCTCAGTTGCCTGCCCGGAATGGACCCGGACATTGCGCAGCGCATCGTCGCGGCCCGCAATGGGCCCGACCGCCGGCCGCGCACGGTGGACGACCTCGCGTTTCTCAACGTAGGCATGGTCGGGGAAAAGATCGACATTTCCGCCGAAAAGCGGGCCCCGATTTACAAGTTTTGCAAGACCGATTCGCGCTTTTTTACAATCCACGCGCACGCATCTCGCCGCCGGGGGAAGATTAACGCGTATT
>JBCLBO010000069.1:0-18058 GCA_038916785.1 Candidatus Hydrogenedentales bacterium
CACGCAATCTATATAGAACTTCATGGGTCGCATACGTCCCATGCCTCCTATAATTCCTATCGGAGGCACGCATGTCCACCGCAGCACCACCGGCGCCATCGCGCACCACGACCCGCGGCACGCCCTGCGCCATCTCCTGGGACGACGCGTGGGTCGCGCAGGTCGAGGCGCGCGAGCAGGCGATGGACCGCCGCATCTGCGGCGCGCGGACTGGATCATTTGGTCAAACGGTACGGTCGCCTTTCGAGAGGTGCTTGTGGGCGAAGCGAAAGGTGATGTCATAGACGACCTCGGCCTTTTGGTACGAGAGCAGCGTTTGGTAGTCGCCGCGGGGGGGGATGATGGGATGGGAATCATGGGAGGAATGGGAAGAATGAGAAGTATGGGAGTCATGGGACGCATGGGGGCTATGGGAACTATTCCTCCCATCATTCCCCTTCTTCCCGTCGCTCTTCATGGCCGCTCTCCGACAACTACACTACCGAAACCTTCCCCGGTTTGCCTCGTCCGCCGCGCAAACCGTAGACTCACCGGATCACATGAGGGATCCCTATGGGCACGTTGACCGAGACGGAAATTGAGGCGGGTGGCGGGCAGTTGCGGCACGACTGGAGTGTCGACGAACTCCGCGCGCTCCACGACCTGCCGCTGACGGAGTTGCTCTTCCGCGCGCAGACGGCGCATCGGCGGTATCACGAGCCGGACGCGATCCAGTGTTGCACGCTGCTGAGCATCAAGACGGGGCATTGCCCGGAGGATTGCGCGTATTGCGCGCAGAGCGCGCGCTACGACACGGGCATCGAGACGAACTCGCTGATGGATCTCGACGCCGTGCTCGCGGCGGCGCGGCGCGCGAAGGAGCACGGCGCGACGCGGTTTTGCATGGGCGCGGCGTGGCGCGATGTGCCGAAGGGCAAGCAGTTCGACCGCGTGCTGGAGATGGTGCGCGGGGTGCGCGGGCTGGGCATGGAGGCGTGTTGCACGCTGGGCATGCTCACGCGCGAGCAGGCGCAGCGCCTGGCGGACGCGGGACTCTCGGCCTACAACCACAATCTGGACACCTCGCCGGAGTATTACGACAAGATCATCACGACGCGGAGCTACGACGAGCGGCTGGAAACGCACGAGCACGTGCGCGCGGCGGGCATCAGCCTGTGCTGCGGCGGGATCATCGGCATCGGCGAGTCGATCACGGACCGCATGCGGCTCTTGCAGGTGCTGGCGAACCGCGCGCCGCATCCGGAGAGCGTGCCGATTAACTTGCTCGCGCGCGTGCAGGGCACGCCGCTGGGCGAGACGCCGCCGATCGACCCCTTCGAGATGGTGCGCATGATCGCGACCGCGCGTATCGCCATGCCGGCGAGCATGGTGCGCTTCGCCGCCGGCCGCCGCGGGCTCTCGCAGGAGGTGCAGGCGCTGTGTTTCATGGCCGGCGCGAACTCGATTTTTACAGGCGACAAGCTGCTTACCACGCCGAATCCCGGTGAGTCTCACGACGCCGAACTCTTCGCGCGCACGGGGATGAAGCCGATGGTTTCAGCCGAGTAATTCACAGTCGTTTGAAGGCGTGTCTGCGAAGGCGGAAACGGTTGCTGACGGATTGGTTCCCTGTTCTGGAATCAGCTACACTGGCATTCGCCAATCAACCGTGCTGCCTAACTGTTTAATGTCGGAGATTAACGTCAATGAAGACGACCGACCGCATATCCGCTACCACTCATGTGGTTGTTGTCGTACTGGTATCTCTGGCGATTGGATCGACCGGCTGCTCTGGAGGCGGAGGAGGTGGCGGTGGAGGAACCGGCACTGTTGCAGATTCGATTGCGCCGGGTTCATGGACCGGCTCCATCAGTTCTAGTCTCGCGGGCAACGGTGTAGCGACACTTGATATTACGGATGTAGTAACTGCTCGTGGGGCTGATTCTTTGTCGAGTATAGGCAGAATTTACCAAACATACGTAAGCGGAACTTGGACCGCAGACTTCGGCGGACAACTCTATGATAACGCGGGCACCGTGGACGGGATATTTTTGGATGGAAATCTCGACGGAACTTTGGATTCATACTTCGTAAACGGATGCTCCTCCGAGTTCTCAGCGCTGGTGACCGACAAAGGCATCTCGGGAACTTCACTAACAATCGACTGCAGCGTCAATGACTCGACAAGTTTTAACGTCGACGAAATTTCCAGCGGAATCGTGAACATCGAAGGCAACTGGTCGGGTCAACTTTCCTCCAGCGCCGCGGGATCCGGATCGATTGCGGGCACGATCGACCAAACGGGATTGAATGTTACGGGAAGCCTGGAAATGTCATTTTTTAATTCAAACTTTTACAGTTCTGGCGAATTCTTTGGAAGGATCAACGGCAGCCGCGTTTTTCTGAACTATTACCCGTACCCTTTCAGCGATTGTCCATTTACCGCGACGGGCAACGTGGGGTCGAATGGCGCAATCTCCGGGACATTCACGGCGTTCGACTGTTCTCAGAACGTATCTGGCAACTTTTCGATTACGCGGAACTGATTCGTCTCCGCAATCCCCGTAGAATCGGTAGGGGTTGACCGAGTTCACGCCGTCCGGGTTTGCCGGATCCTGTGCGCGACCGCTATGCTCTCGAAGCACGGCGGGCGAGGACGCCCGTCCCACCGGGCATGAAGCCAATGGAATTAAGCGCGTAGACCTCTCCACCTTTCCACCGCTTGGAAAAGCACGGCGTTGCGCAACTCCCGTGGCCGTAGAAGCGGCGGGACGCCGCCGCTCTGGAGAGAAACGTGGATACTGGCTGGTGCCTCATCGGCCGGAGGCCGATGCTACAGACGGTGCCCGATGCTACCGGCGGCGCTCGATTCCTCCGGCGTTCAACGTTTTTTTGGAGTCCGGCGAAGGCGGGTGGGGGTGGCCTTAGGCCAGGATATCGTGCACGACGTCGCCATGCACGTCGGTGAGGCGGAAGTCGCGGCCGGCGTAGCGGTAGGTGAGTTGGGTGTGGTCGAAGCCGAGGAGGTGGAGCATGGTGGCGTGGAGGTCGTGGACGTGGACGCGTTTTTCGATGGCTTGCCAGCCGAATTCGTCGGTGGCGCCGTAGGCCAGGCCGCCTTTGACGCCGCCGCCGGCGAGGACGGCGGTGAAGCCGTAGTGGTTGTGGTCGCGGCCGTTGAGTTTGCCGGCGTTGGAGCCGGGGGTGGGCAGCTCGACGGTGGGGGTGCGTCCGAATTCCCCCGTGATCAGGATGAGGGTGGAGTCGAAGAGCCCCCGCTGTTTGAGGTCTTTGATGAGCGCGGCGATGCCGCTGTCGCATTCCTTGGCGAGTTTGCGGTGGCCGTCTTCGATGTCGTCGTGGTGGTCCCAGGGCTGGCCTTCGCCGTGCCAGACTTGCACGAAGCGGACTCCGCGCTCGACAAGCCTGCGCGCGATGAGTAGTTGGCGCGATTGCACGCTCGTGCCGTACATCTCGCGGACGGATTCGGGTTCCTTACTGATGTCGAAGGCGTCGCTGGCTTCCATCTGCATGCGGTAGGCGAGCTCGAAGGAGTGAATGCGCGCTTCGAGGTCGGGGGCGTCGCCGCGGGCGCCGGCGTGCATCGCGTTGAGCCGGTCGAGCAGGTCGAGTTGCGCGCGCTGGTCGCGCTGGGAGACATATTTGTTCTTGATGTACTCGATGAGTTTGTCGACCTCGACATTCTTGGTGTCGACGTAGGTGCCTTGGTAAATGCCGGGCAGGAAGCCGGATTGCCAGTTTTGCGATTCCTGGATGGGGTAGCCGTTCGGGCACATGGAGACGAAGCCGGGCAGGTTCTGGTTTTCCGTGCCGAGGCCGTAGGTGACCCAGGAGCCGAAGCTGGGGCGCACGAGCCGCGCCTCGCCGCAATTCATCAGTAGCAGCGAGGGTTCGTGGTTGGGGGTGTCGGCGTACATCGAGCGGACAAGGCAAAGGTCGTCGGCGTATTCCGCCGTTTTCTCGAAGAGTTCGCTGATTTCGAGGCCGCTCTGGCCGTATTTCTTGAAGGTGAAAGGTGACTTGAAGGCGGCGCCGGTCGGGCGCTCGGTGGTCAGGGTCTCCACCGGGAGTTTCTGGCCGTGGAGTTCTGTCAAGCGGGGTTTGGGATCGAAGGTGTCCACGTGCGACATGCCGCCGTTCATGAAGATGTGAATGACGCGCGTGGCCTTGGGCGCGAAGTGCGGCGCGCGCGGCGCAAGCGAGGTCGGCAGGATATCGGCGGACGCGGCCGAAGGCATTCCCGCGCCGAGCAGGCCCGCAAGGCCGTAAGCGCCGAAGCCGAGGCCCGTGCGTTGCAGGAAATCGCGGCGCGAGAACGCGAAGTCTTCCGGTGATGTGGGGTGATGGCTCATTGTAGCGTTGCGGTCGCGCAGGAGCGCGACCCTCCCGAGTTGGTTGCGGTCGCGCGGGAGCGCGACCCTCCCGAGTCAGTCCACATACATTAGCTCATTGCTCAGCAACAAGACTTGCGCGAGCTGTTCGAGCGGGGCCAGCGGCGGCGGGGGCGGTGCGGGCGGGCCGGCGAAATCGGTGCGGGCTTCCCAGTCGGCGCGATAGGGGTCCGGGTCGTTTGGCGTCTCGACGTAGCGCACGCGCTGGGCCCATTCGAAAGTGTCGTACCCGTCGGTCGGGCCGCATTCGGTGACGAAATCGATGGAATCGCCGGCCGAAACGGAGACCTGCTCGTGCGTCATGTCCACGGCGCCGTTGTGGACGGTCCATCGTCCGAGGATTCCGTGGCGGCTCGATACGGTAAGGCCGGTGACGCCGTCGCCGTGCTCGTCCGAGTGGCGCAGGCGGCTGGAAATGCGGACGGCGCCGTCGAAGGGCGCGACCCAGCGGCGGATGGCGGCGGTCTCGGGTGTGCGGCCGGGGTGTCCGCCGTGACTGCCGATGGAGACCCACCCGAGTTTGGGATCGGGCATCGCCGCGCTCGCGCGCCATTGGCCGTCGATGAATAGGCCAAAGGGTGTGAACTCGTGGACCCGGCCGGTGATGCGATCGACGCCGCCGTAGCCGTAGTGCCAGGGCAAGGGCGGCGGCGGCTCGGGGCCGTTGTCGAAGGCGCGTGCGAGGAAGTCGTGCGCGAGGGCCGTCTCTTCCGGACTCGGGTCGCGCTGGTAGGCGAGGCGGAACATCAGCGCGGCGCGCGCGCCGGAATCGGCGCAGTCGTTTAACTCCTGGCGCGCAGCGAAAGTCCGCGCTTGCTCAATCGTAAACGGGCTGTTCATGAGGAAGAGCGCCTGCTGCGGCACGACGGTCTCGTGGCGCAGCGGCGCGTGGGCGTCGGGCGTGGCGAAGTCGAAGGAGCGAAATACGCTGGGGAGGTTTTGACGTTCGACGAGGCCGTAGAGCGTGCGGCGCGAGGTGAAGGGTGGATTGAACATGTCAACCGCGGGCCCGCCTTGCGCGAAGTCGAGGGCGCTGGCCATTGCCAGCAGCGTGTCGCGCATCGATTCGAAGTCGAGCCGGCGGCGGTTCTGCTTCCAGAGGAGGCGATTTTCCGGGTCCGCGGCGATCGCGTCCGCGCGGTCGATGCTGGCTTGGCGGTACGCGGCGGACAGCACAATCATCCGGTGCAGGTTTTTGATCGACCAGCCTTCGTCCATGAAACGGCGCGCCAAATAATCGAGCAACTGCGGGTGCGTGGGAGGATCGCTCCGCAATCCGAAATCGCTCGGCGTGGCGACGAGCGGCTTGCCGAAGTGGTGCGCCCAGACGCGGTTGACGAAGACGCGCGCGGTGAGCGGATTGTCCGGGCTGGCGATGGCGCGCGCGAGTTCGAGCCGGCCGCTGCCCTCAGCGAAGGGTGCGCGTTCGTCGCAGGAAAGGACGCCGAGGAAGCGGCGCGGGACAGCCTCCCCTTTGCTGTCCTCTTTGCCGCGCAGGAAGACGTAGGGGTCGAAGGGTTTCTCGGCGTCGGTAAGGACCATCGCGCGATCGGGGCGTCCGCGGTGTGTCGCCTTGTGGTTCTGAACGACGTTTCGCATCGCGGTGATGCGTTCGCGGACCGGCACCTCGCTGAACTCGAAGGCGTCCGCCAATTTCGCGGTTGCGGGATAACCGTCGGCGTACAAGGTCTGCCGCAGGACCTCGTCGTTTGCATCGGAAAGCGCCGTGGGCAGACGCGGCGCGGTCCCGGTTTCCACCGCCGCCTGGACGCGCTCTGCGACGAAGCGGATCCATTTTTCGTCCACCTCCGCGAAGAGCGCGCGGTAACGATCCGCGGCTTCGGCGAGCGTCGCCGGGGGCGACTTGAAGGCTTCAGCGATTCGCGGAGTAATGGCCGCGCCCGAAGCTGTGAGTGCCGCGGGCGCATTGGGGGCGTCGGCGGCGAAGGTTTCGTCCGGCAGTTTCGCCAGCGCGCACCACAGGCCGAAGACGGGATCGGCGGCGCGATCGGTCTTGAAGAAATCGACCCAGCGTTGCAGCAACTGATGGATGATCCCGCGTTCCTTCGCGATGCGCAGGAAAGCCTCTTTGTCTTCGATTCCCGCCGCGGCCTTCGCGCCGAGGAGATACTCGCCGACGCGATCGTGCGCGTGTTGGATGAGGCCGGAGTGCACTTCGGAGAGGTAGTCGTCGGCGTCGTCTTCTTTGGTCTGGAGGACGTTGAGATAGTCCTGGTATTGCGGATCGGCCTGGTCGGGCTCGCGGATAAGCGGCAATTCCGCGGGTTCCTCGCTGCTGCGAAATACGCCGTAGAGCGAGTAGTAGTCGGCCGAGGGGATGGGGTCGAACTTGTGATCGTGGCAGCGCGCGCAGGTGACGGTGAGGCCGAGCAGGCCGCGGGCGACGACGTCGATCCGGTCGTCGACGATGTCGTTTTTCACCTCGAGGAATCGCCGGCCGAGCGTGAGGAATCCCATCGCGGCGAGCGGGCGCTTGTCCTCGCCGAGGTCGAGTTGGTCGGCCGCGAGCTGCTGTACGACGAATCGGTCGTAGGGCAGGTCCTCGTTGAACGCGCGCACGACGTAGTCGCGGTAGGTGTAACTGAATGCGAAGAAGCGGTCCTGGTTGAACACGTAACCCTTGGTATCGGAGTAGCGCGCGACATCGAGCCAGTGCCGGGCCCAGCGCTCGCCGTATTGCGGCTTCGCCAGCAGGGTTTCGACGAGTTCGCCGTAGGCCTCGGGGCGATCGTCGCGGACAAAGGCCTCCGCCTCCGCCGGCGCGGGCGGCAGGCCGATGAGATCGTAGTAGAGGCGCCGGATCAGCGTGCGGCGGTCGGCCTCGGGCGAGGGCGCGAGGCCTTTTTCGTCCAGCTTGGCGAGGATGAAGCGATCCACTTCGTTGCGCGGCCACGCCGGATTCGAGACCGCCGGCACCTCCGGCATCTTCGCCGGCTGGAAGGCCCAGTGCGTGCGCTTGGCTTCGGCCATGCGCCCGTCGGCGTCATACACTTTCTCCGGCGCAGGTGGCGCGGCCTCCTCGCTGGGGTCGTGCGGCCAGTGTGCGCCGGCGCGGATCCATTCGGTGAGAAGGTCGATTTCCTCCGGGAAAAGTTTCATGTCCGGCGGCATCTTGATCTCGCCGGCATAGCGGATCGCCGCGACCATGCGGCTGGAGTCCGGCTCGCCCGGCACGACGATGGGGCCGGTGTCGGTCCCGCGGGCGAAGGCGGCGTAGCTGTCGAGCCGCAGTCCGGACTCCTGTTTCTTCTCGCTGTGGCACTCGTAACAGGTCTCCGAGAGGAGCGGCTTTATCTTCTGCTCAAAGAATTCCGGAGACGTGAGGTCGGGGGCGTCGCCTTCGGCGCGCGCCGCGCCATTCAGGAGCGCGAGCGTCGCGAGGCAAGACACACCCGTGCCGACAATCCACCCGCGCTGGTATGGCGAATTCGCGCCCATATACCTTATTCTCGCACACTCGCGCCTAGCCGGCAACCGCGCGACCAGTGGCGCGATTTCTGGCGAATCTCGCCTTTGGCAAGGACACGATATCGAGCGGATCGTTGCGAAGTAGTTGACGGTTCGGGAACGCCCCTACGCTTTGATTTCGGGGATTGGATTCGGCTGCCCGAATAGTCTCGGCAGGGACTCTGTCGATGGCACTCTGTTCATTTGGCGGTCGTCCTTGAGTTGGACGCCGCTCACCGCGCGGCGCAGCGCTTCGGTGGTGAGCCAGAAGAGCGCGTCGGCCGCGGCGGCGTAGGGCAGGCCTTCGGGGCGGATGTTCGAGACGCAGTTGCGTTGCGCGTCGGTGTTGCCGATGCGCGGGGCGTGGACGAGATACGCGCCGAGGCTGTCGGGCGAGCCGAGGCCGGGGCGTTCGCCGATGAGGGAGACGACTGCGCGCGCGCCCATGATCTCGCCGAGCTCGTCTTGCAGCGCGACGCGGCCGTAGCGCACGAGCGGGACCGCGCCGATGCTCAGGCCGGCCTCGCACAAACGCGGGATCAGCTTGAGCGCTACGGCCACGGCGTGTCGCTGCGCGGCGATCGCGGAGAGGCCATCGACGATGGCGATGACAACGTCGGGCGCGGGGCGATTCGATATGAACTCCCGTAGACTCTGCCGCGAGTTGCTGTTGAGCTTGCGGCCGAAGTCGGGGCGGTGGAGATAGGCCTGCCGGGAATCCGCCATCGTGTCGAGAGCGATGGACTCAAGCCCGGCCGCCATGAGTTCCGCCGCCGTCGCGCCGCGATCGAGTTCGCCGTAGACCGCGTCCATGGCGCGCGCGTGGTCGGCCTGAAACGCGAGCAGTTCGCGCGTCGGCAGGCTCGTGCCGGCGCGGCCGAGCGCGATGCGCGCGGCGGTGTGCGCGCGCAGGCCGGCCCAGGGGTCGGGCGAGGCGGGGGGATTGCTGTCGGCGTGCGTCATGCCTCTCTCATTTCGGTGCTGAGTTGTGCAAGCATAGAGGACGAAGCGCCCGGAAGTGTAGGGGCGGGGCCCCGTCCCCGCCCTGCTCGCGCGGGTAAACCTTTGGGCGGGGACAGGGCCCCGCCCCTACGAAGCGACTGAATGTATCGAAGCACGATAGGCACAAGAGGCTACTCCTTCGGCTCGCTGCGCGAGCTGTTGGCGAAGGCGTCTCCGTTGCGCAGCGGGGACGAGCTGGCGGGCTTGGCGGCGGCGAACGCGGAGGAGCGGGTCGCGGCGCAGATGGCGCTTGCGGACGTGCCGCTTTCGCGCTTCCTGGAAGAGGCGATCATTCCGTACGAGGACGATGACGTCACGCGGTTGATCCTCGATTCGCACGACCAAGCCGCGTTCGCGCCGGTGTCTCACCAGAGCGTCGGCGAATTCCGGGACTGGTTGCTCTCCGATGCGGCGACACCCGAGGCCTTGTCGCGGCTGTCGCCAGGGCTCACGCCCGAGATGGCGGCGGCGGTCAGCAAGCTGATGCGCAATCAGGACCTCGTGCTGGTCGCGAAGAAAATTCGCGTGTTGACGCGATTCCGCAACACGATTGGCCTGCCGGGGCGGTTGTCGATACGCCTCCAGCCGAATCATCCGACGGACGACCCACGCGGGATCGCGGCGAGTATCATCGACGGGCTGATGTACGGCTGCGGCGACGCCGTGATCGGGATCAACCCCGCGACGGACAACGTCGGCGTGTGCGTGGGGCTGCTGCGCATGCTGGACACCTTTATCGTGAAGTACGAAGTACCCACGCAATCCTGCGTGCTGGCGCACGTGACGACGACGATGGAGGCGATGGCGCAGGGCGCGCCGGTGGACCTTGTGTTCCAGTCGATCGCGGGCACGCAGAAAGCGAACTCGAGTTTCGGGATTTCGCTGGCCATGCTCGATGAGGCCCACCGCATGGCGCTGGCGCTTAAGCGCGGCCCGCTCGGCGACAATGTGATGTACTTCGAAACGGGG
Organism: Candidatus Hydrogenedentales bacterium; assembly: GCA_038916785.1. Classification (GTDB taxonomy): domain Bacteria; phylum Hydrogenedentota; class Hydrogenedentia; order Hydrogenedentales; genus VFKU01. The sequence goes on from JBCLBO010000069.1 coordinate 9,831, forward strand.
CAGGGCTCGTGCCTGTCGGCCGACGCGCACCACGGCTGCGACCAGCAAACGCTCGAGGCGCGGGCGTATGCCGTCGCGCGAAAGTTCCGGCCGCTGCTGGTGAACACCGTAGTCGGATTCATCGGTCCGGAGTATCTTTACGATGGCAAGCAGATCATTCGCGCAGGGTTGGAAGACCATTTCTGCGGAAAGCTGCTCGGCCTGCCGATGGGCTGCGACGTGTGTTACACCAACCACGCGCGCGCCGATCAGGACGACATGGACACGCTGCTCACGCTGCTGGGCGTGGCCGGGTGCAACTACTTCATGGGCGTGCCCGGCGCGGACGACATCATGCTGCAATACCAGAGCACGTCGTTTCACGACGCGAATTACCTGCGCCGGGTGCTCGGGCTTCGGCCTGCACCGGAGTTCGAGGCGTGGTTGCAGCGGATGAAGATCGTCGATGCGGAAAATCGCCTGCTACCCGCGGATGCGGGACACCGGCTGCTCAGTTTCGATCCGGCGTAGACTCGGGACGGTCGAGTTCCCGCCCAGCCGTTCTCGGGAGGGTCGAGCTCCCGCTCGACCGCGTGCTTTCACCAGCGGCCCAAACGGTCGAGCGGGAGCTCGACCCTCCCGGGTGGTTGTTTGTCGCGTGTGAATTCGCTAGCGTGGTCGCTTCGCGGAGGGCGGCGGCGTGGCGGATCGATCGGGGCAGGGCGGGGTTACGTATCACTCGAAGGACGCGGAGTATTTCGAGAAGCGCGGACTGCGCAAGCATGCGGGCGTATGGTCGCTGTGGGCGCTGGGCGTGGGCGCGGTCATTTCGGGCGATTTCTTCGGATGGAATTTCGGGCTCGACGTGGGCGGCTTCGGCGGGATGCTCGCGGCCACGCTGGTCGTCTCGGTCATGTTTGTGTGCTTGTGCTACTCGATAGCCGAGATGTCGCCGGCGCTGCCGCACACGGGCGGCGCGTACTCCTTCGCCCGCACGGCGATGGGCCCCTGGGGCGGATTCATCACCGGCCTCGCGGAGAACATGGAATATGTGCTCACGCCTGCGGTGATCGTGGTGGCGATTGGCGGATACCTCGGCGCGATCTTCGACGATCTGCTCGGCATCCACGTCAGCGAGCCGATCTGGTGGCTGCTCTCGTATGCGGTCTTCGTCGGACTCAATATTTTCAGTGTGCAGTTGACGTTTCGATTTACGATCGTCATCACGACGCTCGCGCTGGGCATTCTCGTCGTTTTCTGGATCGGCGCGATTCCGCACTTCTCGCTTGACCACGCGCTGAATATCCCGCCCGACGAGGGCCAGTCGAAGTGGCTGCCGCACGGCGTGGCGGGCGCGGCCTCTGCGCTGCCGTTTGCGGTGTGGCTATATCTGGGGATCGAGCAATTGCCGCTCGCGGCCGAGGAGTCGCACGATCCCAAGCGCGACATGCCGCGCGGACTGATGTACGGCATTCTGACGCTGATCGTCGCGGCGTTCCTCACACTGTTCTTGAACGCAGGCATCGCGCCCGGTTCCGCGGAAGTCGGTACGTCGACCGCGCCGCTGTTTCTCGGCTTCAAGACGATCTTCGGCGCGGGCGTGGGCGCCTCGCTGCTTTCGCTCGTGGCCGTGGCGGGGCTGGTGGCGAGTTTCCACGCGATCATCTACGCCTACGGCCGCAACATCTATAGCCTGAGCCGCGCGGGATATTTTCCGAAATGGATGTCGGTCACGCACGCCTCGCGCAAGACGCCCCACGTTGCGCTCCTCGTCGGCGCGGTTGCGGGATATATCGTCGCGCTCCTCATCAGGTTTGGTGACCGCCTCTTCGGAGAAGTGCCGGTCGGCGCGGTGCTGCTGAATATGGCGGTCTTCGGCGCGGTGATCGCGTATATCATGCAGATGGCGTCCTTCGTGCTGTTGCGAAGGAACCTCCCGCGGATGGAACGGCCCTACGTGAGCCCGCTGGGAAACGCGGGCGCGTGGGTCGCCGGGCTGATCGCGCTGGTCACGCTGATTTACCTCTTCCTTAATCCGGACTACCGCATCTGCGCGATTGGCTGCGCGATCTGGTTTCTCGCGGGCATTATCTACTTCGCGGTCCACGCGCGGCACCACATGGTGCTCTCGCCCGAGGAGGAGTTCGCGATGGACGTGCAGGAAAAGCACTGAGCCACACCATCCGCCGATGCCTGTCTTACCCGTCAAGTAGCAAAACTCGAAAACCGCATTGCTTGAAATGTGAATCGTGCGTCAAAGCATCAGTGATGTCGTGATTCTGCATGATTGAAAACGATGCGCAGTCAGTCAGACTCCATCCCTTGTCTTCTCTGCTGGCATACATTTCATGGGCGGCCCGGAATAGATCGCTTGTTTGGGGTTCAATTCGAATCTGAGTAGTTTGGCGTAACACGCCAACAAGTTTGGACGCTGCACGGCGAAATTCGGAACCGCGAGCGGCGAAAAAATTCAGAAATTCAGCAAGAACCATTTCAGACGTTACAAGTCTCACGCCGCCGAGTCCTTGCATTACCGTGGTAGCCTTCTCGTGCAATCTGTCGCTGGGGTGGAGTTGCGCGACGAAGTAACTCGTATCGACAAACACCATCCTCATGCGGAATCATCAGACCCGTAAAGTGTTTTGTCGATCGTCTCCGATAGGTTTTCCGGCAATTCTCTCCAGCGCTCGTTTGATATCTCGGCGCCAATCTGGGATATCACACGCCACAACGGCGAATCACCCTCAGATACAGGCTCTTCAATTCCATTCCTCAGGTCTAGTGACTCGATCGCGATGATGCGTTTCAACGAGGCGTCCTTGTGTAAGAACTCCCCTCGGCCGCGAATCCGAAGGCGTCTTGTTTGATGATCCTGGAGAGCTTGAGTGATCGTGGCTTCCTGTCCGGATTGAAATCTGCCAGGGACCTTCGCTCCGCTGTCCAACCTCAGTGCAAACTGGGACCCGTCCAAGTCGGCCAATCGAACTTCTCCCGAAATATCAATCGTGTCTTCATACGTTTTTTCCACCCACTGTCCGATCCGTTCCCGGGTACTGGATGAGTACCGGACAGGCGGTCTTTCTTTATTTACGACCACTTCTATAACCTCATCTACCGATAGCGTCTTTCCGAATTCTTCGAACAGCGGGACAATCTCGCCAGGAAGACTACTAGGAGGCGAATCTTCGCGTTCGGCGGCGGACATTGTGTCCTCGATTATTCCTACCGCCATTTCGACTTCGTCACCAATCTCAACTGGAAGTCCGGACTCCTCACTTTCGTAGACACGTTCTAACGGAACGGCCGTAGAGCCGGGTTCGAGGGTATAAAATTTAATGGAGATATTCTCCTCGAAACCTTTGGGGAGACGTTCTCTGTCGGAATTCTGTCGGCGCCATAGCGCCTTGGCTGTCTCGACTACGAGTTTTCTGTACGCCAGGAGTTCCGGAAGTACGCTCAGGTCCAAGCCGTGGTCATCGAATCGTGGACCTTTGAATGTGAGCGTAGCGAGGTGATGCCGTTGAATTGCCATGATCGCCACCCTGCAGTTCAATAATGAAACAAACGTGCCGCAGCAGTATACCATTCGATACCGCGTCGTAAACCCCTCCGCATCTCCAGGAATCCGCTTGTCTGTTAGGATACGAACTCGACTCATCGGAGGTTCGGAAGTGTCCGGTCTTTGTTTAGTTCTCAGTTTGACGTGGATAGCCCCGGGTCAATTGGAGTTCCATCGCCAGAAAATCGCGGACACGCACTTCGAGGCGGCGTCCGCTTTCGATGTGAACAAGGACGGCACGCTGGACATCGTCTCCGGCGAGTTCTGGTTCGCGGGGCCGTCGTTCACCGAGCGTCACAAGATGTGCGACGTGATGGCGTCGGGCGATTACTTTGACGATTTCTCGGATTTCCCGATGGATGTGAATGGCGATGGCTATCTCGACGTGGTCACGGGCGCGTGGTTTGGCGAGAAGCTGGAGTGGCGCGAGAACCCCAAGGGCGGCACGGGGCTGTGGAGTGTGCACGAGATCGCGAAGGTGGGCAATGTGGAGCGGCCGGCGTTTTGGGACATTGATGGTGACGGCGACCTCGATATTGCGCCGAACACGCCCGGCCGGCCGCAGCGGATCTTCCGGCTCGTTACGGGAGAGGCGCGCTTCGAGCAGCACACGATCTCGCAGCGCGCGACGGGCCACGGCCTCGGGTTCGGCGATCTGAACGGCGACGGCCGCGGCGATCTGATTGTGTTCGATGGATGGTTCGAGGCGCCCATCGGCCCCTTCGCGCAGGAGTGGACGTTTCACGAAGGGCCGAGGTTGTACGACAGCGCGAGCGTGCCGATTCTTGTGTACGACGTGAATGGCGACACGCGCAACGACCTCATCGTCGGCGCGGGACACGCCTACGGCCTGGCATGGTGGGAGCAGGGCGCGCCGAAGGACGGCGCGCTGACGTGGACCCAGCACGAAATCGAGACGGACCGATCGCAATTTCACGAGATGCAGTTGGCCGATCTGGACAACGACGGCACGCCGGAACTCATCACCGGCAAACGCTGGCGCGCGCACCCCGAGGGCGATCCCGGCGTGAACGACCCGGTCGGACTTTATTACTACGAAATAAATCGCGGGAAGTTTGTTCGCCACACGATCGATTACGGCCCAGGCGAGAAAGTTGCCGGCACGGGTATTTATTTGTGGGTCGAGGATCTCGACGGCAATGGCTGGAAAGACATCGTCGCGCCGGGCAAAGGTTCGTTGTACGTATTTTGGAACCGCGGCAAGTAGGGGCGGGCCCCTGTGCCCACCCTGCGTTAGGTGAGGACGTGGGTTCGCGCGAGGGCGGCCACGGGGGGCCGCCCCTACGTGGTGGAGATTTGACGTGGGCAAAATCCGGGTCGCCGATGCGTTTTCTGGGATCGGTAACGGCCCTACCCCTCTTGTCATTCTGAATTCCCACCGGCCTTTGGCCGGAGTTTGTAGAAATGAAACACGTCCGCCACGGTAGGGCGGTCATGACCCGCCCTACCGTGGCGGACGTGTTTTCTTAGCAGCGGGAGCGAAGAATGAAAAAAAACGCACGAACGGCAGAATCTCCCGGCTGCGTCACTTGGATTGCCCGATCTTCTCGATCGGTAGCGGCTCGAAACCGTCTGGCAGCTTCAATGTCGATAGGCCCTTGATCAATTCCTCTGCTTTCGGGTGATTGGCGTCCGCGATCGCCGGCACTTTGTCGTCGCCGAGAATCAGGTTGTCCTCGAATGTCAGATAGGCCCCGGTCTCCTTGGAGTACTCTTCCCATTTCCCGCCGAGCGAGACGTTTCGCGCGATCACATTTCCCTTCGGCGCGGGCGGGTCGTCGTTGAGAATGTTCGGGAGTTCGGGGTAGCGCCTGGCCCAGAGGTCGTTTTTGTAGGGCATCGCGTTGAGGCGTTCCGTCATCGTCGTCGGCACGGTGTCGGCGGCCCAGTTTTGTGCGCGGTTGTCCGCATAAAAGGCCGGGCGGCAATCGACGAACACGTTGTTGGCCACGATAACGTCGCGCCCGCCGCCGATGAAGGCCGCGCGCGTCACGCGGTAGAAGAGGTTGTTGGAAATTTCCGTGCCGCCAAACATGTCGTCCAAATAGACCCCGACACATCCTCTATTTTCGAAGCCGGTGATGTTGTAGAGATAGTTGTAGCGGACTTTCGTGCCGCGCATGGTCCAGTCGCGTCCGGCGTAGATGGCGCCGGCGTCGTTCGACTCCAGACACACGTCGTGGATTTCGTTGTACTCGATGGTGAAGTCGTTGCCGTTGAAGTAAATCGCCATGTGCGGCGCGTTGTGGATGTGGTTGTGGGCGACCGTGATGCCGGCGCCGTCGATCGAAATTCCGGCGTGATACATGCGAAACCATTGGCCGTAGTCGTGAATGTGGTTGTTCCGCGCCGCGTGTCCGGCCGGGGTGAGCGTGGCGCGGTCGCCGCCCTGGAGCGTGATGGCGCCGCCGCCGAGCCGGTCGAATTCGCAGCCTTCGACGAGGTGGTTGGTCCCGCCGCGCACGGCGATGGCGTCGTTGGCGATGTTGGCGATCGCGCAATCGGCGATGCGGACGCCGTCGCCGCCGGTGATACCGATCGCGCGTTGGCGGGCGCCTTCGAATCGCAGGCCGGAAAACTCGACGTGGGAGACCTGGTCCATCGTGACGAGGTCGTTGAGCACCGTGACGCGCGCGTCTCCGGCGGCGGGATCGGAGGGCGGCCAGCAGTAGAGGATGCCCTTCGCGCGATCGAGGTACCACTCGCCCGGCTGGTCGATTTCGCAGAGCAGGTTGAAGGCGTAGTACCACTGGCCCTTGCGGTAGCCGTAGCCGTGGTAGGGCGGCTTGACTTCAAGGATGCGCCGGGCAGGGTCGATCGATTTCACCTTGTGCCGCTGGTCCGACCAGTCCCAGAACCAGTAGCCGTGGACCCAGGCGTCGGGCTCGTCGAGCCAGCGCGCGGGCCGGTCGCCCTCGTAGACCCAGCGCCCCTGCTTCGTGCCGGTCGTGCCGCGGATGTCGACCTGGTCGGCGCCGGCCTCTTCGACGATTTTGGTAAAGCCCTCGTTGGGCCAGCGCGCGAGCGTCATCGGTTTTCCGTTGAAGATGAGCGAGAGGCCGCCGCCTTCGGACGAGCCGTAGTCCGTAATGCCGAGCGCGCGAAGGTCGGCCTGCACGACGTGGCCCCGGGCCTCTTCGGGCAGGCGCTTCAGGGTCGCGTCGTCGTTCACGGGGATGAACGCCGGGATCCGGCGCGAACCGACGATGGACGCGCCGCCCTTCGTCGCGGCGCTCCACACGATCGGCGCCGCCTCCGCACCCGAGTCCTGCTGCGTCAGGGCAAGCGGCGCATCGAGCGCATACTCGCCCGGCGCCAGCTCGATGACAACACCCTCGCCAGGATACTTTCCGTCAGCCCGCAGTGCGCGCACCCGATCGCGAGCGCCGATCAGCGTGTGCAACGGCGCACCGGAAGTGCCCGCCGCCGCGTCATTTCCGTCGGGCGCGACATGGAGAGTGAGGGGTTCGGCGAATACCCGAGAGGTAAACAAAACAGCCAAGATCAGAAGTCGCGAACGATACATAGGCAATCCTCAGTAGACGAATGCTGAGACGATACGCAATGATCGCGTTGGAAACAATGCCAGACCGATCTGTGCGCGATTTCTGGCGCACACCGATTCGAGAGGTTGGGATGATTTCTGCCGTTCATTCGAAAACTGTAAAGTGTAACTTGACACGATACATTATCCGGCGTACACTGATCCCATGACGATACGGACCGTGGCGCATCGCGGCCTGCGGCGATTTATCGAGCGGGACGACCCCTCGGGGCTCGATCCTGCGGTGATTGAAAAAGTCAGGAATATCATAACGTTCTTGCAGGAGATGGAATTCCCCTCGGAATTGCGACGCCTGTCTCATTGGAAGGCGCATCAACTTTCCGGCGATCGCAAGGGGACGTGGAGTCTGGCCGTCAGCCGCAATTGGCGGATCACGTTTCGAGTCGACGGAAAGTCTCAGGAGATTCACGACCTCAGCTTCGAGGACTACCACTGAAAGGAGACGGAAACATGCTGCGCCTACGACGCCCCGCTCATCCCGGGCGATTCGTCCGGATGGAAGTTATCGAGCCGCTGGAGCTCACGGTCACCGAAGCGGCGAAAGTGCTCGGTGTGACGCGCCCGGCCTTGTCGGCATTTCTAAATGGACGCTCGTCGCTTTCGCCCGAAATGGCGCTGCGCATTGAGAAGGCCTTCGGTTTGAAAATGGACACGCTGCTTCGGATGCAGGCGGCCTTTGACGTAGCGGCGGTGCGCGAAAACGCGGCCAAAATCAAGGTGAAGCCGTACGTGGCCCGCCGCGCGGCCGCCGCTCGCTAGCGCGGCAGTTCAATCGAAGGGCATCCGGTCCGAACCGCGATAAAAAAAGCGCCCCGCGTTGGTGGGCTCCCAGAGCACCCGTTCCAAGTCGCAGGTCTCCGTCTTGTCGAAGCGGATGCCTTCGGCTTGCAGCATCATCTTCTGGAGAATTGGCCGCTCGACCTGCGAGCGCGCGCTGATTTGCCCCTTGCCGTTGATCACGCGCTGCCAGGGGATGTCCTCCGGGCAGGCGCGCATGGCATAGCCAACGGCGCGCGCCGCGCACGGCGCGCCGAGGATCGCGGCGATCTGGCCGTAAGTCATCACGCGCCCGCGCGGAATCAGCACGACGACGCGGTAGACCGC
>JBCLBO010000070.1:0-17975 GCA_038916785.1 Candidatus Hydrogenedentales bacterium
GGCGACACGCCGAGTCCGAAACTTCAGGAACACGCTCTCAAGATTGTAAACGACTTCGCATCTACGCAGGCGGCCGGCGGCACGGCGCCGAAAGGCTTTGACTTGTTGGCCGACGGCATGGGCCTGGACTTTGGCAGCATCGAGTATCAGCCCGAAGATGTGTTCAAGTACGCGTTCTGCAAGGACTTCTGGTTTGGCAGAAAGACGCCGGATGGCAAGGAGCAGTATTTCGTGCACGAGGCGGCTAACGCGGACGATGCGTCGAAGCTGATCGGACAGATTCTCGAGGAGCACCAGTGGGACTACACCGTGGTTTCCAAGGAGGGAAGCCGGGTGGTGTTGCAACACAATTTTTTGAAGAATTATTTTTCAATTGACGCGCGCGACGCCTTCGTGTACGGAGTCGATCAGGCCCCGGATACGGCAGAGGCGTCGCAGAGCTTGGAGGCGCTGGCCGCGAAGCTGTTTGATACCGTAGCGTAACAGCGAAGCAGGCACGCGCCGTGGCGGTTCGCCGCTGGGAGGATGGTGAGGCATGGCAAAGAAAGAGAAGCCCGTCCAACACCCGGAGTACGTGAAGACTCCGATGGATCGGCGCGCGTTCTTCGCGCGGATCGCCGCGGCCTCCGGGATCGCCGGCGCGGCGGGCTACGCGGCAATGGCGCCGGAGAACTGGCTGTTCTCGCGCAAAGACAAAACCCTGCCGGGCAATCGCAGCCTGGTCTCGCAGAAGCCCAAACCGTTTACGCTGAAAGACTACCGCGTCGAACGCGCCTCGGGCATCGTGGCGGACATGGGGATCGCGCGGGCCGACCGCAAATTTGACGAGCAGGGCAAGCCGCTCGAGTTTGAGCCGGAGCAGCTGCGCAACATGATGAACGCCGCGATCGATCAGATCGGCGGCATCCGGCATTTTATTAAGAAGGGCGACATCGTGCTGATCAAGCCGAACGTCGCTTTCGATCGGTCGCCGAACCTGGGCGCGACTTCGAATCCGATCATCGTCGAGGAGATGATTCGCATCGTGCTGGCCGCGGGCGCTCAGGAAGTGCGCGTGGCGGACAACCCGATCGAGTCGCCGCCGGATTGCTTCCGCAAGGCGGGGATCAACCAGGCGGCGGCCAACGCCGGCGGGCGGATTTTTTTGCCCGACAGCAATTCGTTCCAGGTGCTGAACACTCCGGGCGCTGAACGCATCGAGTTCTGGTCGTTCTTCCACCGCCCCTTCACGAATGTGGACAAGGTGATCGGGATTTCGCCGGTGAAGGACCATAATCTGTGCGATGCGTCGATGGGCCTGAAGAATTGGTACGGGCTGCTCGGCGGCACGCGCAACCAGTTCCACCAGGACATCCATAGCATTGTGAGCGACTTTGTGGTGATGATGAAGCCGACGTTTACTTTTCTCGACGGGACGAACGTGCTGATGGAAAACGGCCCGACGGGCGGCGACCCCTCGAACGTGCGCAAGGGCGACGTGGTGATTGCGAGCCTCGATACGACGGCGTCGGACGCGTGGGCCTTCGAGAATTGCCTGCTGCGCAAGCCGGACGACCTGCCGCGCTACCTTCAGCGCGCGGTAGAGAAGTTCGCGGCGGTGGCCAAGCCCGGCGAGAAATTGCTCGACATGGATTGGCGCCAGCCCGGCCGCATCAAGGAACTTCACATTTAGGAAGCGGTTGAGAAGGCCGGCGGCGTCGCGCGAGGTTGAATGGGAAGTATTAGGAAGAATGGGAAGAATGAGGTTGATGAAGACTGGCGGGTGATGATTTGGCACTGGCGGCTTTTGGGTATCGAGCTAGCGAGTGGAAGCGACAACGAGCATGAGGTAGTGGACAGATGTCGGATACGGTGAAACTGAGAGCGGACGGCACGCGCGTCCGGAAGTTTTTGCGGATCACGAACGTCCGGCTGTTGAGCCAGGTGTTCTTCTTCGCCGCGTTCACGGTGTCGGTGTGGCTCTCGTGGACCACGCGGTTGGAAGGGTTCCCGGTCTCGCGCATTCTTGAGTTCGATCCGCTGGTGATGTTGGCGAACATCCTGAGCACGGGCTACGTGTACCGCTACCTGGGATGGGGCCTGTTGATTCTGGGGGTGACGCTGCTGTTCGGCCGGGTGTTCTGCAATTGGATTTGCCCCTACGGCACGCTGCATCAGTTCATCGGCTGGCTCTTTAATACGCGTACCGGCAAGCTGCGCATCGATTCCAATCGCTACCTTGACATGTACTACTTCAAATACGCGATCCTGATCGTGATGCTGATTATGGCGGCCTTCGGATCGTTGCAGATCGGCCTGCTCGATCCCATCTGCCTGATGTACCGCACCTTTGCGACGGTGATTTCACCGGCGGTGGACATGGGGCTGGTGCAGCTCTCCAACGGCGCGGAGGCGCTGCATGTCGAGACGACGGTATTCGACGCGCTCAAGTTCAAGCCGGGCGTCGAGGCGCGCGTGTTCCAGGGGTCATTCTGGATTGGCCTGGTGCTCATGGCGTTGGTTGGGGCGAACGTGGTGATCCCGCGGTTCTTCTGCCGCACGCTGTGTCCGCTCGGCGCGCTGCTCGGCGTCATTTCGAGGTACTCGCTGTTCCGCATCAACCGCGACGTGCACAAGTGCACGGACTGCAACCTTTGTCTGACCCGCTGCGAAGGCGCGGCCGATCCGATGGGCAAGGTGCGGCTGAGCGAATGCTTCTCCTGCATGAACTGCATCGACGACTGCCCCGAGGACGCGCTGTCGTTCACGATGTTTGGGCTGGACACGAAGCAGGTGGTGGCCGGTCCGGAGATCACGCGGCGCAAGGTGGTGTTCGCGGCGCTCTCCGGCGTGCTGGCGTATCCTTTTATTAAGAACCACGGCGTGAACAACGACTTCAACTTCTCCGGCTCGCTGATTCGCCCGCCGGGCTCGGTCGAAGAGTCCGACTTCCTCGCGAAGTGCATCAAGTGCGACCAGTGCATCAACGTCTGCCCGACGAACGTGTTGCAGCCGGCGACCTGGCAGGAGGGCGGTATAGAATCGTTGTGGACGCCGGTGATGAAATTCACCATCGGCCATTGCCAGTTCAAGTGTACGCTGTGCTCCGAAGTCTGCCCGACCGGTGCGATCCGCCGGATCACGGTCGAGGAGAAGCTGGGCAAGGCGTCCTACGAGGAAGTCGGCCCGATTCGCCTCGGCACGGCCTTCTTCAACACGGGCCGCTGCCTGCCGCACGCGATGGAAATCCCGTGCGTGGTGTGCGAAGAGGTGTGCCCGACTTCGCCCAAGGCCATTCAGACCAAAGACGTGGAAGTGAAGGACGTCTACGGTCATATCGTTGTGCTGAACAAACCGTTCATGGTGCCGGACTTGTGTATTGGGTGCGGCATATGCGAGACCGAATGCCCGATTAAGGACGATCGTGCGGTGTATGTGACGGCTGTCGGCGAAAGCCGCGGTCCGCACCGCCGTATGTTGCTGAAGAACAGGGACTACGCGGAACAGACACGGGCGTGACCTCGCCAACGGGAGAAGAGATATGAGTCAGGAAGAATTTGGGCGCAGAGACCTCTTGAAGCGCGCGGCGGCGGTGGGCGCGGGAGTGGCGGCGGCGGGCGCCGGATTGGGCCAGGCGATGGCGCAGGACGCTGCCGCCGCACCGCTGGCGACCGTTCCGCGGCGCAAGCTGGGGAAGACCGGCGACACGGTTCCGGTATTGCTGATGGGCGGATCGCAGAAGTTCGACCCGACCTTCGACAAGATGCTGCACCGCGCGTTCAAGCTTGGCATGAATTACATCGACACGGCGGAGTCCTACGCGAACGGCCAGTCGCACATTACCCTGCGGCCCTTCATCGAGCAGGTCGGCCGCAAGAACCTGTGGATCACGTCCAAGTCCGGAATGTTCGGCGGGACGCCAGCGCCGGTGAGTCAGTACCGCGACGCGATCATGAAGGAGTTCGACGTCCTCGGCACGGACTACCTCGATGCGTACTTTTTCCACGGCCTCAAGCACACGGAGTGCCTCGAACCCGAGTACATAGCGTTTGCCGACGAGATGAAGAAGAGCGGTAAGACGAAATACTTCGGGTTCTCGTGTCACGACGGAAACGTGGTCGCGCTGTTGAACAAGGCCGCGAAGATTGGCAGCGACGGCGTAAACATGATTATGTTCCGGTACAGCTTTCAGGACTACGGCGACTTGGAATTGAACAAGGCGATCGATGCATGCGTGGCGGCAGGCATCGGCATGCTCGGCATGAAGACCCAATCGTCGGTGCCGCAAGACAGCGAGATGGTGAAGAAATTCCAGTCGGAGAGTTTCACGCTCCACCAGGCGCGCCTGCGCGCGGCGCTCGAGGACGAGCGCTTGAGCGCGTGTGTTTCCGGCATCAACAACATGCAGATTCTCATGGATAACACCAAGGCGGTCACCACGGCGAAAGCGCTCACGGCCAGGGAATACGTCCAGCTCCAGCGCTACGCGGCCGAGACGGCGTCATACTCTTGCCGGGGCTGCACGCACCACTGCGAGACACAGGTGGTCGGCAACCTCAAGATCGGCGATCAGTTGCGCTACTTGATGTACGCCGAGTGCTACGATCAGCGCGACGAGGCGCGGCAGATGTACGCGAGGCTGAGCGCCCCGCAGCGGGATTTTGACGGCGTCGATCTGGCCGCCGCAACGAAGGCCTGTCCGCAGGGGATCAACATCCGCGAGCGGCTGACCGCGGCGCGGACGGCGCTTGCGTAAGAGACGGCACGCCTAAGGGGAGCTTAGACGTGGCGCCCCTAAGCTGCGCTTAGGGGTGCTCTTGGATTGGGGCACAGGGAGGAGTTTGCATGGACAACACCTTTGGACGGCGAGATCTTCTGAAAGCGGCGGCGGCGGGCGCGGGCATGGCGCTGGCCGGGGGCGCGGCGAGCGCGCAGGGCCAGAAGGCGCTCCAGATGTCCCAGGCGGCCAACACGGTCCCGAAGAAGAAACTCGGCGCGACGGGCCAGGAAGTGCCGGTGCTGCTGCTCGGATGCTCGCAGAAGTTCGATGCGACCTACGACAAGGTGTTGCACGGCTGCTTCCGCGAGGGCATTAACTACCTCGACACGGCGCAGGCCTACGCGAACGGCCAGTCGCACAAGACGATTGCGCCCTTCCTCGATCAGGTCGGCCGCAAGAACGTGTGGGTCACGTCCAAGGTCATGCTCAGCGGAACGGGCTGCACGCCGGAGATGTACTCGACGCGGCTCGAGCAGTCCATCCTGCCGGACCTCAAGACCGACTATCTCGAAATGTTTTTCATGCACTCGATCGATCAGCCGCGCCAGTTGGATCCCGAGTTCATCCAGATGGGCGACGATCTGAAGAAGCGCGGGCTCATTAAGTATTTCGGGTTCTCGTGCCACCAGGGCAATGTGGTGGAGTTGATGAACAAGGCGGCGACGCTGGGCGCGGGCGCGATCGACGCGATCCAGTTTCGCTACAACTTCACCAGGTATGGCGATGCCGAATTGAACAAGGCGATCGACGCGTGCAAGAAGGCGGGCATCGGGCTCATCGCGATGAAGACCCAGGCCAGCGTGCCGCAGGACAGCGAGAAGGTGCAGACCTTCCAGTCCAAGAATTTCACCTTGCCGCAGGCCAAACTCAAGGCGGTCTGGGCGGACGACCGGATCGACGCCGCCGTCTCCGAAATGACGAACGTGCAGATCATCCGCGAGAACACCGACGCGGCGAAGTCCGGCACGACGCTCTCGATGCAGGACTTCCACGAGCTGAACCGCTACGCCGCGCAGACCGCGTCGTACCGCTGCAACGGCTGTAGCCACCTCTGCGAGCCGCACGCGCAGGGCGCGAAGATAGCCGAAACGCTACGTTATCTGATGTACGCGGAGTGCTACGGCAAAGTCGGGCGCGCGCGCGAGCTCTATGCCGCGATGACTGACGCCGATCGCGTTTTCGATGCGGCGGACCTCGTCGTCGCCGCGAAGGCCTGCCCACAGAAAATTGACATCGCGCGGCGCATGGCCGACGCGAAGGTTTTGCTGAGTTAGTTGGTTTCGTTTTGAGTGCCACCTCTACGCTGCGCGTAGGGGTGGTTTTTTTATTAGTGCGATTCGCGCGGGCTTCAGCCGTCCCTACGGGACTGAATTGTATTGGCCCGTCCACCCGCCGTTGAAACGGCGGGCTACTATCATGCTGCCCCTCCGGGGCGTTGTTGAACCGGCACGTCGCAACGAATGGAAATCAGGAAAGATGAGCGCGGACTGCGCTGGCGTTTGAGGGCTGCGGCGGGGGTTTGCTAGACTTCCGGCTTCACACGCCTGATTCGCCGTGATTTTTCTGTTGTTTTCCGGCGACTGCGTCCCACGAAGGAGAGAGTTGCATGTCTATTGAACCGCACGGCGGGGAGTTGGTGAATCGGTTGTTGAGCGGCGCGGAGCGCACCGCCGCGCTCGACCGGGCAAAGAAAATGCCGAAGCTCACGATTTCGAGCTTCACCGCCTTTGACATCGACGCGATCGCGAAGGGCGTCCTCAGCCCGCTTCGCGGGTTCATGAACGAAGAGCAGACCCGCAGCGTGCTCGACTCCATGCGCTTGCGGCCGGGCGTCGCGTGGACGATTCCTATCCTGCTCCCCGTGAGCCAGGCCGAGGCCGACGCGCTGAAGGTGGGGGACCCGGTCGCGCTCGTGGACGACACGAACGAGATCGCCGCGATCCTGCACCTCTCCGAGAAATTCGGCATCGACAAGAAGGAACTTGCGGAGAAGGTGTATCGCACGACCGAGGAGGCGCATCCGGGCGTCAAGCGCGTGTACGAGGCCGGTTCGGTGTACCTCGCCGGCGACCTCGAGGTGCTCAAGGAGCGCAAGGTCGATCACCAGGAATATAATTTGCCGCCGGCCGCTACGCGGCAGACGTTTAAGGAGAAGGGCTGGAAACGCATCGTCGCGTTCCAGACGCGCAACCCGATCCACCGGGCGCACGAGTATCTGACGAAGTCCGCGCTCGAAATGTGCGACGGCCTGCTCATTCATCCGCTGATGGGCACGACGAAGAGCGACGACATCCCCGGCGACGTGCGGATGCAGTGTTACAACGCGCTGATCTCGAACTACTACGCGAAGGATCGCACGATGCTCAGCATCATGCCGGTGAACATGCACTACGCCGGGCCGCGCGAGGCGGTGATGCACGCGATTTACCGCCAGAACTACGGCGTGACGCACTTCATCGTCGGCCGCGATCATGCGGGCGTGGGCAGCTACTACGGCACCTACGATGCGCACTACATTTTCGACGAACTGGAGAAGGGCTCGCTGAAAATCCAGCCGCTGTTCTTTGAGAATTCGTTCTTCTGCAAGGCCTGCGGAAACATGGCATCCATCAAGACCTGTCCGCACGACAAGGAACACCACGTGAACCTGAGCGGCACGAAGGTGCGTGAGATGCTGAATGCGGGCCAGGAGCCGCCGGTGGAGTTCAGCCGGCACGAAGTGGCGAAGGTTTTGATCAAGTGGGCGATGGGCACGAAGTAGGAATTTCATGTGGAAGCGCCGTCTCGGCGCTTAAGAAGCGGCAAGACGCCGCTTCCACTTTAACGCATCGATTGGGAGTGACACAGCGATGAGCACCGACGTGAAGAGCACGAACATCACCTGGCACCAGGGCGACATCACGCGCGAGAACCGCGAGGCGCTGCACGGGCACAAGGCCGCGTGTATCTGGTTCACCGGTCTGTCGGGTTCCGGCAAGAGCACGCTGGCGCACGAGGTGGAGGACCAGCTTTTCGAGATGGGCTGCTCGACGATCGTGCTTGACGGCGACAACGTCCGCTTCGGGTTGAACAAGAACCTCGGCTTCAGCCCCGAGGACCGCAAGGAAAACATCCGCCGCATCGGCGAAGTCTCGAAGCTGTTCGGCGAGGCCGGCGTGATCACGATGACCGCTTTCATCTCGCCCTATCGCGAGGACCGCGACATCGCGCGCACGATCATGCCCGAGGGGCGTTTCTTTGAGATATACGTCGAGGCGGACTTGGCGGTGTGTGAGCAGCGCGACCCGAAGGGCCTCTACAAGAAGGCGCGGGCCGGGGAGATCAAGGGATTTACCGGCATCGACGCGCCTTACGAGGCGCCGGAGCGGCCGGAGCTTGTGGTGAATACTGGGAAGGCCGATTTGAAAGCGTGCGCGAAGCAGGTGATCGACGCGCTGCGCAAGGCTGGGATCATCAAGTAGGGACGGCTTTGGTGGCATGGATTTTCAGCCACGCGAGGTCGGCCTGAGGTCTCGAAATCGAAGTTCGGTAATTGGCAGGAATCGTCGATCATGGTTCATTCTTCATCGGCCGGAGGCCGATGCTACGGATGGCCGGTGTTTTCTTTCTAAGGGTTCTGGCGACCACCGGCGCGAAACTCGCAATGACGGGAAGAGGGTTCCGTGAAAGTCCTTCTCACGAACGACGACGGTGTCGGCGCGCCGGGGCTGGTTGCGCTGGAGGGGATTGTTTCCGGTGAGGCGATCGTGATCGCGCCGGACCGGCATTTGTCCGGGTGCAGTCACGCGGTGACGACGTGGCAGGGACCCATTCGCGTCGAGCGGCGTGGTCCGAAACTCTGGGCGATCGAAGGCACTCCTGCGGACTGCGTGCGGCTTGGACTCGATTCGCTCGCGGCGGATGTGGACATTGTCATCGCGGGGATCAATCCCGGCGGAAACCTGGGCGCGGACATATATTATTCCGGCACCGTCGCCGCTGCGCGCGAGGCGGCGTTTCACGGGAAGACCGGCATCGCGGTCTCGCACTACCGGAAGCGCGGCTTGGACTTCGACTGGCCGCGCGCTGCGCGATGGACGCGGCGCGTGCTTGACGAGTTGATGAATCGTGGGCCGTCGCCGCGCGCATATTGGAACGTGAACCTGCCGCATCTGACGGCGGCGGAACCGGATCCCGAGATAGTTTTTTGCGGGCCTTGTAAACAACCGCTCCCCCTGCGGTATCGCGTGCAAGGGGAGCATTTTCATTACGAAGGCGACTATCAACTGCGGCCGGCGGATCCCGGCGCGGATGTCGCGCTGTGTTTCGGCGGCAAGATCACCGTGTCGCTGATTCCGCTCTGAGCGGAGGCTTGTTTCGCCGCAGCGCTTCTGCGAGCATTAGGCCAATGCTGCGGCGAACACGCGCGCGGGATTTTCTGCGCCGGCGCGCCGGCGTAGTCCGGCTTCGTAGCGGAATTCGTCGAGGCATTCGGGGCAGTACGAATAGGAAACGGGCCCGCCGGTGAACCCTTCCGTCCATCGCCAGCCATCTTCGTGCCGCGCTTTCGCGCACTTACAGCATTGGATTTCCATGTTGAGACCTCCTTGTCCCTTGGGCGAAGCGCCCGGATTTGATTATCGGCGGGAAGGGGTGCGGGCTTTAGCGGCGAATGGGAAGTATGGGAAGAATGGGACGTACGGGATTGGTGGTTTTGGGTATGGCTGAGCGGCGGTTGCCACATTTGCCTAGGACTCCACAGACTGAGCCGGAGTGGTTTGAGGCGCTGATCGCGCTGGCGCGGTTTCTTCGGGGGCCCGGCGGCTGTCCCTGGGACAAGGTGCAATCCTCGAAGGATTTTGCTGGATATTTGAAGGGTGAGGCGGAGGAGCTAGTGGAGGCGACGCACGGCGCTGACGACGCGCATCTGGCCGAGGAGTTTGGCGATACTTTATTCACGCTGCTGGCCACGGCTGCTGCGGCGGAGTCCGAGGGGCGCTTGAAGCTGATTGACGCGCTACGGCTCGCGCACGAGAAGATCGTTCGGCGGCACGAGCATGTTTTTGGCGATGCGAAGGCCGCGACGCCGGAGGACGCGGTGCGCGTGTGGGAAGACGTGAAGCGGCGAGAGCGGGAGGCGGGGCAGAAATGAAGTGTGCAGTGATTGCGGCGATGGCGACGTTGCTTGGAGGAGCTCGGCGATGGGGGACACGATTGCGCAGCGGGCGGGGCGGATTCATCACTCCGCGATAGTGATCGACACGCACTCGGACACTACGCCGAACTTCGAGAATCCGGAGTGGGACTTCGCCGAGCGGCACACCGAGGGGCACATCGACATCCCGCGCCTGCGCGACGGCGGTTACGACGCGGTGTTCTGGGCGATCTACATGGGCAAGACCCCGGGCGACGGCAAGGCGATCAAGACGGCGTTGCGCCGCATCGACAGCGTGCACGAGATCGTGCGGCGCTACCCGGCGGACCTCGTGCTGGCGACGCGCGTGCGCGACGTGAAGAACGCGCCGCGCGACGGAAAGATCGCGTGCCTGATGGGCATTGAGGGCGGGCACATTATTGAGAACGACCTGGGTGCGCTGCGCATGTTCTACGCACTCGGCGTGCGGTATATGACGCTGACGCACTCGTTTAACATCGACTGGGCGGACTCGTCGGGCACGGGGGAGACGATCGCCGCGGAACACGGCGGGCTGACGGATTTTGGGCGCGAGGTGGTGCGCGAGATGAACCGTCTGGGCATGATGGTGGACGTGTCGCACGTGGCCGATGCGACCTTCTGGGATGTGATCGAGACCACGAAGGCACCGATCATCGCGAGCCATTCGAGCTGCCGGGCGCTGGCCGACCACCCGCGAAACATGAGCGACGAGATGATTCGCGCGCTGGCGAAGAACGGCGGCGTGATCCAGATCAATTTTTATCCCGGCTACATCGACCCCGCGCGGGTCGCGCTGCTGGCGAAGCTGCGGCCCGAGTTTGACGAAATTGCCAAGAAGTACGCCGATGAACCGTTGAAACTCACCGCCGCGCGGCGTGAACTCTTCAAGCGTGCGATTGCGGAGGCGGGCGGGCCGTCGCCGGCGCATTGGGTCGTCGATCATATCGAGCACGTCATCACGCTTGTCGGCGATGAATATGTAGGGCTCGGGGCGGACTGGGACGGCGTGCCCGAAATGCCTCAGGGGCTCGAGGACGTGTCCAAGGTCAAGTACATCAGCGAGGAACTGGTTCGCCGCGGCTACGGGGAGCGGACCATCAAAAAAGTCATGGGCGGCAACTTGCTCCGCGTCATGCGCAAGGCCGAGAAGAAAGCGGAGTAGATCGCGAACATCCGCCCACAGATTGCACAGATGGGCACCGATGACTGCGCATTCATTGGTGAAAGATCTCAACACAGAGGCACGGGGAACACAGAGAATGGCCGATTTGGGGCTGCTCTACCGATGCGAGTCGATGAATTCCAGAATCTCCCCGTAGGCCTGCTCGCGGTCGTAGTCCCAGAAGAGGTGATGGTTTGAGTGTTCGAGGGGGACTAGTTTCTTGTCGGTGGCGGCGATCCGGCTGAAGGCTTTCACGGTGGCGGCGGGTGATGCGGCGATATCTTGCGTGCCTCCGAGCATGAGGACGGGGCAGTCGATCATGGCGAGTACCTCGGGGTCGCGGGCGCGGGCGGCGATCTGCTGGATGGCGGCGGTGGCGGTCGAGGGGATGTAGCGGTAGGAGAGGATGTCGTGCTTCACCTCGGCGCGATTGACCTGGATGAAGGCGTCGCCTTTGTGTACCCAGTGCACGGCCCAGCCGGTGAGGCTGTTCCAGGTTTCCACGGGCAGCAGGTAGAACCAGCGGTGCGTTACTTTAAAATACGGCGCGGCGAGGACCAGGCCGTCGACGTGGGTGGTCGTTGCCGTGAGGACGCTGAGCGCGCCGCCCATGGAGTGTCCGACTAGAAATACGCGCGAGTGTTGTTCTTTGAGTGCGCGTACTTCGGTGATGATGTGAATCAGGAGATCCGCGGGTGGCGTCCCTTCGAAGTCGAAGGGCGAAGTGCCGTGGCCCGGCAGTCGCAGCGCGCGCACGCGGTAGCCGGCGTCGGCGAGGCGTTGCGGTAGTTCGTTGAAATTGTTCGAACCGCCGACGAATCCGTGGACGAGAATGACGGCGGTGTCTGCGTCGCGCGGGCCGAGGTCGAGTGCTTCCGCGCCGTAGAGCACTCCGGTGCCGGGGTCGCGTGGCTGGTGGTCGTCGTACCGGTGGGCTAGGCCGATCATGATTGTGTTGTAGGCGCCGACTGTGATCGCGGAGACAATGGCAGTCTTAAAAAAAAGCGCCCCTAAGGCGAGCTTAGGGGTGGCGCCCGTTGAAGGTTTTTCCACTACACGTCACTCGCCGACGTCGAGCTTTCGGGCGAGTTCCTTGACGGCTTTGAGGTCCATCTTGCCGCTGCCGAGGATGGGGATTAGGTCGACTTTGTAGAAGGCCTTTGATTTTGGAAGCCAGAGATTGGGCAGGCCGGTCTGGTCCATTTTGCTCAAGAGCGCGTCGAACTCTTCATCGGTGAGGGTGTGCAACACGACGAGCCGCTCGCCTTTGTTGTCATCCGGCACGCCGGCGACGGCGAGCTTGCGCTCGGTTTCGTTGAGGACTTTGTGCATTTCGTCTTCGATTTTTGTGTGCGAGACCATTTCGCCGCCGATCTTGCTGAATCGCGCGAGGCGATCGGTGATGGTGATGAAGCCGTCCTCGTCGATGGTGGAGATGTCGCCGGTTTCGTACCAGCCGTCCTGCAAGACCTGATTGGTTTTTTCGAGCTGGCCGAGGTAACCGCGCATGACGTTGGGGCCTTTCACCATGAGCACGCCGGCGCGGCCGTTCTGCAGGATTTCGCGCGTGTCGGGGTCTACGATGCGCACGCTGATGCCCGGCAGCGGCAGGCCGATGGAGCCGCGCTTGGTGCCTTTGAGGTAGAAGCCGGGCGCGCGGACGTCGGGCAGGTTGAGCGAGACGATGGGCGAGCACTCGGTGGTGCCGTAGCCTTCGAGCGGCTCGATGCCGAATTTTTCCTTGAAGGCGTCGCGGACACGGGGTGCGAGTTTCTCCGCGCCGGTGATGACGAAACGCAGCGAGGCCATCTGCTCCGGCGTGCAGCGGCGGATGAAACCGTGCAAGAAGGTGGAAGTGCTGAACATGATCGTGCCTTTGTACTTCTGGATCATCTCGCCGATCGCGCGCGATTCGAGCGGGTTCGGGTGGAAGAAGACGCGGAAATTGGCGGAGGTCAGCGCGAGCCAGAGCGTGGCGGTGTATCCGAAGGAATGGAAGAAGGGCAGCATGCCGACCAGGCAATCGCCCTTTTTGTGCGGGAAGACCTGCATGGCCGCTTCGATGTTTTTCGCGACGTTGTAGTGCGTGAGCATGACGCCCTTGGGCTCGCCCTCGGAGCCGCTGGAGAAAATGACGGTGGCGAGGTCGTTTGGACTGCGGCTCTCCGGCGCGCCGAGGCTGCGCTCGATCGCGCGGACGGGCATGAAGAGCGCCATGAGCAGCGCGCGGATGCGGTCCTTCTTTTCGACCGTCTTCATGACGTCCTCGAGATAGATCGCTTCACCGGGGACTGCGACGGGCATCTGTTCGAGAAATGCGCGCGAGGTGATCACGTGCAGCATTTTGCACTGCTGCGCCGCGCCGGTGATGGATTCGGCCGAGGCGGTGTAATTGAGATTTACCGGCACCTTGCCCAAGAAGGTCAGCGCGACGTTCGTCAGCGTCGCGCCGACGGACTGCGGGAGAAGCAGGCCGACCATTTCTTTGTCGCGCGCGAGCAGCGGCCGGAGCTTACGCGCGAGGATGAGGGTGCCGGCGAGCGTTTTGATTGCGGAGAGCTGCCCGCTGCGCGTGTCGGCGATGAGCATCTGGAAGGGGTGCCGCCGCACCTTGCGCACGAACTGCCGGTGGAGCAGTCGAGGCATCAGATCGGGATCGCTGTAGGCCTCGGTGCCGAGTTCCTGGATGGCGGCGCGGAGTTGATAGGCGTTGCTGTCCGACGCCATGGGCCTGCCGAATCCGATCATGATCGGGAAGGGGATGCGGTTTGGCCATTTCCAGAGGAACTTGCCCTCGACGAAGCGGAAGAGCGTGCCCCAGACGTTGTCGACGTGTACGGGGATGATGGGGGCCTCGACGCCTTTCATGATGCGATCGAAACCTCTGCGAAACGG
The DNA here is from genome assembly GCA_038916785.1 of Candidatus Hydrogenedentales bacterium. Taxonomy (GTDB): domain Bacteria; phylum Hydrogenedentota; class Hydrogenedentia; order Hydrogenedentales; genus VFKU01. The sequence goes on from JBCLBO010000070.1 coordinate 13,972, forward strand.
CATCAACTGGCCCGAGCGCGTGATCTGGCCCTGGGCGAAGATGCAGACGAGGTCGCCGGCGCTGAGCGATTCGGTGGCGGAGCGCAGCGATTGGACCACTTCGCGCGGGCCGCCGCCGGTGGAGACGGGGATGGCGCCCATGATGCGCGCGAGTGGCTTGATCCACGGCACGTCGTATTCGCCGCGGTGCATCACGAAACGCACGCGGCGATCGATGGACGCCATGATGACGAGCGCGTCGAGGAAGGAGGTGTGATTGGCGACGAGCAGCGCGCCGCCGGTTTCCGGGATGTTGGTGCGGCCGAATACGCGGATGCGGTAGATGGTGTTCGAGATGAGCCAGAGGACGGTGCGCAAGAAGAACAGCGGCTGCGCCACCATCACGAAGGCGCCGAAGGCCAGCGTGCCAAGCCCGGAGATGAGGAACACCGTGGTCGGCTCGAAGCCGATGGTCGTGAACACGTAATAGATCGCGCCGGCGCCGCCGATGGCGATCCAGGTGAAGAGGTTTGCGGTGGTGACGATGCGCCCGCGGATGGCCGGGTTACTGCGCTGCTGGATCATCGCGGCGCTAGGCACGTCGAAGAGACCACCGAAGAAACCGATGCCGAAGAGCAGTAGCAGCGCGCCCCAGTAGTTGTACCAGTGGACACTGAGCAGCAACGAGCACAGCGCGACTCCGAGCGTGCCCAAGGGCACGAGGCCCGGCTCGACTTTGCCGCGCGAGACGCGGCCGGCGGTGATCGAGCCCGCGCCGATGCCGAGCGAGACGGAGGCCAGAATGAGGCTAATTTTGGTCTCGTCGATTCCGAGGGTGGTGTATCCGAAGGGGACGAGGTTGACTTGGATCAACTGCGCGAGTCCCCAGAAGAAGGTATATATGAGGACGGCGAGGCCGAGCCAGCGGTCTTTCCAGAACAGGCGGGCGTGATCGCCGAGTCCCTTGTAGGGGTTGAGTGGAATGCTCTGGCCGGGATTGGCCGGGGGCGGGGCGAACATGCGCTGCGCGGCGAAGAGGCCGCAGACGGAGAGCATTACCATGATGGGCGAGACCATGTAGACGGCATCGCGATTGTAAAGCCAGACGAAGAGCGGGCCCGCGAGACCGCCGCCGGCGACCACGGCGATCATCGTCGAGCCTTGCACCATGCCGTTCACCATCGAAAGTTTTTCCTCGGGAACGGACTCGGGGATGATGCCGTACTTGCATGGGCTGAACTGCGCGCTGTGGCAGGCCAAGAGGAACAACGTGCCCCAGAGGAGGACCGGCTCGGCGGTATAGAACGCGATGCCGGCGAAGGCCGTGATCGCGATCTCGAAATATTTCATCGCCACGGCGACGGATCGTTTGCTGAAACGGTCCGAGATCGCGCCGAACTGGCCCGGGGCCACGAAGAAGGGGACCGCGAAGAGCATGGCGGCGATGCTGGCGATGGAGCCGGCTTTCGCGGAGTCGTCCGTGGCGCCTGCTGCGCGCACGAGGGTGAACACGACCATGCTGCGGAACAGGAAATCGCTGAAGGCGCCTTGCGCCTGAGCGATCATGTAGGGCCAGAGGCCTTTTTTGTAGTTGCTCTTGTCGTACGGAGCAGCCATCCCCACTCGTCCTCCACCCAAAGGCCCAGGCCCAATCGGGCCGGGCAATGCCGGCGGCGTCTTGCGGCCCGCCGGCGAAATTCGTTTAGTCCGGCTGGCTCCCATTTCGCGCGATCATGTCTCTCGCGCGCTCGCGGACCCGTTCGGTCAGCCCGATGAGCGTATGACATTCGGCGTCTACGAGATCGCCGAGGACTTCGTGCACTGCCTTGCGATACAAGGGCTCGACTTCGTTCACCAGCCGGCGGCCCGACTCCGTCAGCTCGACGTGATGGATGCGGCGGTTTTCGGGCACGTCGACCCGCTTCACCAGACTCTTAGACTCCAGTTTGTCGAGTACGGATGTAATGCTTGCGCGCGTGACGACCAGGCGCTTGCCGAGTTCGGCCTGGGTGATGCGGCCGTTGGAAAACTTGAGCGCGAAGAGGACGTTGAACTGGGCCTCCGTGAGATCGGAGCGGCGGAAGAGTTGGGTAGCGCGTGCGGAGAGTAGGGTGGCGGTGCGCACGAGATTGAGGACGGTCTCGTGGCGCATGTCCTGGAAGGGTGCCTGGAGCCCCAGCTCGTCTTGCAGTTTCACGCGTATCCCCCCGGTTAGCTATCGAATTGAATCACAGGAAAATGTTTGTAATCAAGCATTTCAGAGGCGAGGCAGCAATTCTCTCCTGAATAGTGAATCCCCTGCGGCCTCCCGTGGTTGCGTTTGCGTCGAGGAGCCCTATCCGGCCCATAATTATCGCCTTCTCGGGGGGGTCAACATGCGGATTCTAGTTGCCGGGGCGACCGGCCTGATTGGCACGGCTTTGGTCCGGTTTTTTGGCGCGATGGGCCACGAGGTGCGTCGGCTGGTTCGCGGGGAGCGGTTGGAGGACACGGACATCCCGTGGGATCCCGCGCGCGGCGGCATCGCTGCTTCGTCGCTGGAGGGCTTCGATGCCGCCGTGTGCCTGTCGGGTGCGGGCATCGCCGGCGGACGCTGGACACCGGGGCGCAAGAGGGTGTTGCGCGACAGCCGTGTGGGACCGGTGTCGCTGCTCGCGAGGACTTTGGCGAGTTGCCAGGAGAGACCCGAGAGTCTTGTCTGCGCGAGCGCCACGGGATTTTACGGCGCGGACCGCGGCGCCGAGGTGCTTACGGACGAGAGTCCGTCCGGTGGCGATTTCCTTGCGCAGTTGTGCAAGGAGTGGGAGGATGCGGCGTGTCTTGCGAATACGGCGGGAATCCGCGTGGTGAACCTTAGATTTGGAATCGTTCTCACGCCGGAGGGCGGCGCTCTGAAGCGGATGCTCCCGCTGTTTCGGCTCGGGCTCGGCGGCACGCTCGGGAGCGGAATGCAGTATATGAGTTGGCTGACGCTGGACGATGCGGTCGGAATCATTGACTATGCGATTCAAACGGAATCGATCGAGGGCGCTCTGAACGCCGTCTCGCCGGTTCCGGTGACGAACGCGGAATTTACCCGGGCGCTCGGCGGCGTGTTGCGTCGTCCGGCGATCGCGCGCGTTCCGGCTTTCGTGCTGCGCGCGGCGATGGGGGAGATGTCTGGTCTGCTCTTGGGAAGCGTGCGGGCGTATCCGCGACGGCTGGAAGCGGCGGGATTTCGATTTCGTCATCCTGAAATCGCAGAGGCCCTGCGCGCGGCCGTTGTCGCGTGACGAGGGGATGAGAGCATGGAAATCGAGCGTGACCGTCTGGAGCAGTCGCACACGCGCGAGGCCATCGTCGCGCGGCTCGAAGCGGCGACCGAGCACAGCTACCTCGGGGATTTCGTGCTGGGCGGCATCGACGGCGCCGTGACGACCTTCGCGATTGTGGCTGGAAGCGCGGGGGCGGGCTTGTCGCACGGGGTGGCCATCGTGTTGGGAATATCGAACATCTTTGCCGACGGATTCAGCATGGCCGTGAGCAACTATTTGTCCACAAAGTCCGAGCACGATTTGCTCGAGCGGGCCCGCCGACGCGAGGAACTGCACATCGCGCACCACCCGGAGGGAGAGCGCGAGGAGGTCCGGCAGATTTTCCGGGCCAAAGGTTTCGAGGGCGAACTTCTGGAGTCCATCACCGACACCATTACCCAGGAGAAGGTCCGGTGGGTGGATACGATGCTTACGGAGGAGTTCGGCCTGCGCCTCGAGCCGGCTTCGCCGAGCCGGGCTGCCTCGGCAACTTTTACCGCCTTTGTGGTGGCCGGATTGATCCCGCTGCTCCCGCTTTTTTTTAGTGGGCTCTCAGCTGGCGAGACCTTCGCGTGGAGTTCGCTGGCGACGGGGGTCACTTTTGCTCTAATCGGGGCGGCCAAGGGTAAGGTGAGCGAGCGGCCCGTGTTGCGTTCCGCGACTGAAACACTGCTGATCGGAGCGTGCGCGGCTGGGCTGGCTTATGTTGTCGGGGTCGTGCTGCGGGAACTC
>JBCLBO010000071.1:0-17927 GCA_038916785.1 Candidatus Hydrogenedentales bacterium
GCGCTAAGCCAGCCGAGGTCGCGAAGTTCACGCTCGGAGCGGAGTCCCGATTGGACCTCAGCACGATCGGGGCCGCGCCGCACGCCAAGGCCGGCGTGGAGGTCATAGCGAGCGCCGCGCGGACAGCAGTGCCTGACGCGGTGAGCGTGCGCGATCTCGGCGACGTGGTCGTGCGCAGCGTGCATTACCTCTCCGGAAAGACCGAGGAGGTGGTGATCGTGCGGCTGGTGCCGCGTTCCCTCGGCGAACTCCAGATCGCGGTGCGGCATTCCGGCAATGGCGTCGAGGTGGTGATGACGGCGGCGAACGCCGCTGCGCGCGACGCGCTCGAAGGACACCTGGCCGGACTGCGCGAAGCGCTCGGCCGCGAAGGGGTCGACGCACCGCGGGTGACGATTCAGGTCGCGTCGCACTTCGACGCGAGCCACCAATCGCCGCTCGGCCAGCAGGCGCAGCAGGATCCTTCGGGTCACGCGCCCAGGCACGCGCCATCGGCGTATCGCGAGCCGCAAGGCCCGAGATCGCAAGACGGCGAAGAACAGCAACCCAGGCGGCAGCGGCATGACGGCCGCCTGAACATGTGGGCATGAATGGAGGGTTGACGCAATGAATGGATTAGTGGCAATCCGGTCGAACATGACCGGACTGATGAGCCCGACGCCCGAGGCGCGCGCGGCGGTGGCCAAGCAATTGGCGGAGACCGCGGCGGCGCGCGCGGGCGAGCGGACCGCGGAGGAAGCGATCATGGGAGGCGCCGGAATCCAGGCGGACTCGCAGGTATCGAGAACTTCCGCGGCCGCGCCCAGGACCGGCGGCGCGAGCGTTGTGCCGCAGGAGGAATTGGGTAAGGACGCATTTCTTCAACTGTTGGTCCTTCAGATGCAGAATCAGGATCCTCTGAATCCGATGGACAACACGGAAATGATCTCCCAGCTCGCGCAATTTTCCGCGTTGGAAGCGCAGACCAACCTCAACGAGGCCTTCGAATTGCTGAGCGGAAATGTCGATCAATTGAACTTCATTTCCGGCGCCCAGATGCTCGGCAAGACGGTCACCGGGTTGGACGTGGACGGTGAGATGATTACCGGCGTGGTGGATTCGATCCACCTGGACGGTAGTTTGGTGATGCTGAATGTCGGCGGCAGGCTCATGTCGATGGCGAGCGTCTACAGCGTGACGTTGCCGGTGGCCGCTGCGACGGGAGGAGCGGCGTCGTGATTGACGCGATTGGCGGCGGCGCATTGCCGGCGGCGCCGGTCGCGCAGGAGCGCGACCCTCCCAAAGCGAGTGCGCGCGGCGCGTTTGCGGGAGAACTCGCCACGGCGCAAGCCTCAATCGGCGAAATGCGTTTTTCCGCGCACGCGCAGAAACGCTTGCTGGATCGGAACATCCATCTCAGCGAGTCCGATCGCGCGCGCATCACCGAATCGACCAACCTCGCCGCGGCCAAAGGCTCGCGCGAAACCTTAGTCCTCATGGATCGGCTGGCGCTCGTGGTGAGCGTGCCGAGCCGAACGGTGATCACCGTCATGGAACCCCACGCGGGGGACCCGTCGGTCTTCACGAACATCGACAGTGTCGTCGTCGTGCCCAATTCGGGCGCGTGACAATGGGAGAAGTATCGGGCCGGACCCATCCGGGAGGCCCCGCGCGGCGGGCGAATTCCGCCGCGCACCACAAAGGGAGAAACTAGAATGGGTACAGCGATTTTCACAGGCCTAACGGGCTTGCAGGCCTTCCAGCGCAAGCTCGACGTGATTGCCAACAACATCGCCAACGTGAACACGACCGCGTTCAAGGGCGCGCGCGTGTCGTTCGGCGATCTTTTCAGCCAGACCATCGAGAGCGCGGGTACGCCGAGCGGAAATTTCGGCGGCACGAACCCCTCGCAGGTGGGCCTGGGCGTCAGGCTCGCGTCGATCGATATCAATCACAGCCAGGGTTCGCTCTTGCAGACCGGTGTGTCATCCGATCTCGCGATTCAAGGATCGGGCTTCTTCGTGCTCAGCGACAGCGTGGGGCAGGTCTTCTCGCGCGACGGGGCCTTCTCGCTCAACGCCAACGGAGAGCTGGTACACACGGCCACGGGCCTGTTCGTCCAGGGCTTCCCCGCGATCGACGGTGTTATCGACTCCCAGGGGGTCGTCGGTAATATCCAGGTGTCTGTGGGTGGCCAGGCGATCGTCCAGGCGACGACGCTTACGACGCTCGGCGGCAATCTAACGGCCGAGGCGACCGAAGGCGATCCGCTCGCGATCCCGCCGATCCCAGCGACGACGGCCACCCGAACCATTCGGGTATTCGACTCGCTGGGCTCGCCGCGCGACATCCTGCTGACCTTTACCAAGATCGAGCAGGTCGACGTGGGCGGCACGCTGTTTAACGCGTGGGCCTTCGACGCGACGTTCGACGGGGTCTCGGCGGTGAACGTGGGCACCAGCGGCGGTACGCGCGCGGTGCTGTTGTTCAACGACGACGGTTCGCTCAGCCAGTATGGTTTCGATGACGGCGCCGGGGCCTTCGCGGGCACCCTGGCCGCGGGCGAGCCAGTCCTGAGCGTGGCGAACATTACCGGAGAGACGCTTCCGGTAATGCCGTTCGACTTCAATATCAGCTTCGACAACATGAGCCACCTCTCCGGCGATAGCCAGGTGAACAATCCCAATCAGGACGGCTTTCCGCTCGGCGTGCTCGAGGCCTTCAATATCGGTTCGGGAGGTATCGTGAACGGGATATTCAGCAACGGCCTCTCGCGCGTCCTCGGACAGGTGGCGCTGGCGACCTTTGCCAACGTCGGGGGATTGGAGCGCATCGGCGACAACCTCTTCCGCACGAGCACTTCGACCGGACTGGCGCAGATCGGCACGGCGGACTCCGGTGGCCGCGGATCGATTAACGGCGGCGCACTCGAGGGCTCCAACGTGGATTTGGGCACCGAATTTAGTAACATGATCATCACGCAGCGCGGGTTCCAGGCCAACGCGAGGACCATCACGACGGCCGACACGCTGCTGGGTGAAGCGGTGAACCTGGTCCGGTAACAGCGTAGGCAGTTGATCCGGGGCTGGGGGGCCGCGCCCTCCAGCCCCATTTTTTATGAGGCAATATGATCCAGCTCACGCGCTTGAACGGCCACGTATTTACGCTGAACGCCGAACTCATCCAGGAGATCGAGGCGACGCCCGACACGATCGTCACGCTCACGAACGCGCAAAAGATCATGGTGCGCGAGCCGGTGGACGAGATCCGCCGCGCCGTGATGGCCTACAAGCACGAGGTATTTCGCAATTTGACGGGGAATTGAGGGAATTGCCGCGGGCGCGAATTGACAAGATCGGGCGCGGCCTGCGAAAATTGCTGGAAGCGGGGAAATTCCGGACCATGTGCGGCGAACTGTTGGGGGACAGTCATGCCTGAAGAAAAGAAGAAAACCGAAGTCGAAGCGCCCAAGGGCGGAGGCATGGGGCGCATCCTCCTGCTGGTGGGCGTCGTGCTCGTAGCGGCGATCGGCGGCTTGGCCACGTATCTCTTTGTGCTCGCCCCGGTGCTCAAGGACCCCGACGCGCACGAAGAGGCCAAGGCGCACGACGAACACGAAATGCCCGCGCATCCGGTGGCGGTCGAGCTGCCCAACGTGGTGGTCAATGTCATGCGCGACGGAGACGGTCCGTCGGCGATGCTCCAGTTCGGCGTGACCCTCGAGTGCAACAACGCAGATACCGCGCACCTGGTGGACGCGCACAAGGCGCGCTTTGTTGATATAGTCAACAAGTTGCACGATTCGCGCAGCCGCAAGGAGTTGGACGACACGCTGCTGATCAAGGAAAGCATCCAGCGGCAGGCGCTGCAAAAGACCAATGAACTCCTCAAAAAACTCCAGAAAAAACCGAACGATGAAATCAAAATCACGGCTGTGTTCCATCAGACCTTCGTCGTTCAGGATCCCGTCTAGTCCCGTGGTGGAGAGGTAACGCAACATGGCCGTCGAACACGTCACCGCGGCCCCGATCGAGGAACTTAGCCCCTCGGCCGGCAGAGACTTCCCCGACGGCCGGCTGACACTGCGCGATTTGCACAACGTGCTGTTTTGCATCACGGTCGAATTGGGCCGGACCCAGATCAAGGTGCGCGATGTCCTCGCGCTAAAAGCCGGGTCGTTGGTGATTTTGGACAAGTACGCCGGCCAATTGGCGGATATTACGGTGAACGGGCTGCCGATGGCCAAAGGGGAAGTCGTGGTGATCGGCGATTCGATCAATATTCGCGTCGCGGATATAGCCGTCGGCGCGGCCGAGGGAGGAGGCGCGCATGCTTAGCCGGACCGCATGCCTCATCGCCGTCGCCGCCGGCCTGTGCTGCGCCGCGCTCAGTGCCGCCCAAGAGCTACCCGCACCCACGCCAGCCGCAGATCCGCTGACCCAGCAGATCGGCGTCGAGATGGATCGGCGCGCCGCCGAGGCCGCCGAGGCGCCGGGCGAGCGAACGACGCCCGCGCCGGTCGACTCCACGGCGAGCGTGCTGCGCAGCGTCTCTTCGCTGTTCGTCGTGCTTGCGCTCATCTTGATCGTGTATTACGCCGCGCGCCGGTGGGGTAAGCGCGTGCCGTTGTTGGCGGGCGCACACTTGGGCAAGGTGCTCGGGCGGCTCTACCTGGATCGCGGCACCGCGCTGCATTTCGTGCAGGTGGGGGAGAAGGTGCTGCTGATCGGCGCGAACGCGAACTCGGTTTCGCTGATCAGCGAGGTTTCCGCATCGGGAATTCATCGCGGCGCGCCGCCGCAATCGCCCGCGGCGCCGGTTCCATTCAATCCGGATTCATTCCTCGCAGAGCTGCGCGCGCGTTCGCAGGAGTTGTCGTCCGCGCAGCGCGTGCCGCAGGCCGAGGAGGACGAAATCGCCAATCTGCGCGGCGACATCCAGCGGCTTCAGCGTTATCTCCGGGATGAGAACCGTGAGCACGGGGACTAGGCCGCTCCGGCCCTTCCTCGCGCTTCTTCTCCCGCTCGTCAGCGTCTCCGTCGCCGCCCAGGAAGCGGCGCCCGCGGACCAGAACCCGCTCGGACAGAATATCGTCGACGCGTTTCGCCAGGCGGGCCAGCCGGAAAATATCTCGGCCTCGCTGCTGATTTTTTTTCTGCTCACGATCCTCACGCTGGCGCCGGCGATCCTCGTGATGACCACGTCGTTCACGCGCATCATCGTCGTCTTCGGGTTTCTGCGCCAGGCGATGGCCACGCAGCAGTCGCCGCCGAACCAGGTGCTGATCGGGCTCGCGCTGTTCCTCACCTTTTTCATCATGGCGCCGACGTACCAGCGCGTGAACGACGAGGCCATCCAGCCCTACATCCGCGGCGAGATCCCCACGCTGAACGAGGCCTCAACCAAGGCGCTCGTGCCGATGCGCGACTTCATGTTCCGCCAGCTCGAGCGCAATCCGAAGGACATCGCGCTGTTCATGCAAATCGCCAAGCTAGAGCGGCCACAGACCCGCGAGGACGTGCCTACGACCGTGCTCATGCCCGCGTTCATGCTGAACGAAATGCGGATCGCGTTCCAGATAGGTTTCATAATTTATATCCCATTCCTGATTATCGACATGGTCGTAGCGAGCACGCTCATGGCCATGGGGATGATGATGCTGCCGCCGGTCTTTGTGTCGTTGCCGTTCAAGATTATTCTCTTCGTGCTCGCCGACGGGTGGATGCTGCTCATCGGCTCGCTGGTGCAGAGTTTCGGCTGAGCAAAAAAATAATCGACACAGAGGCGCAGAGAACACACCGAGTCAGGAACGAAGAAAGGTATTCGTGTCTCGCTGTGGACTCTGTGACTCTGTGTTCCGCACTACGCCCCGCAGTACGGCGCAAAGCCGCGCAGAGGCCGCCGCCGCCGTCCGTAGTACATGGCCGTGCGTGAGGACCTGCGGCCTACAGCAGTTGTTCGTGATGCACGAGATGGCGCCCGCGCGCATGCCGAGTGCGTGGGCGCGGGCCATCTCCGGCGCGGTGCTCATGCCGACGGCCGCGCTGCCCAGCACTTGAAGCGCCGCAATCTCCGCGCGCGTTTCGTAACACGGGCCATGCACCCAGTGGTACGTGCCGCGCCATTCGCAGTCTTCGGCGACGAAATCGGGTGCAACGGCGTCCGGCCGCTCCGTCCAGCGCGAGTAGGGCCACACGCGGATCGCGTCCGCGGCCATCAGATCGCCGGGCCGCATCTGCGGCAGGAGACCTCCCGCGGCGTTCGTGAAGACAACCGTGCGCGCGCCGAAGTCATGCAGCGCGGCGACGGGCGCGGTCGCGCTGGCGAAGCTCATTCCCTCGTAGACATGGGGCCTTCCGCATTGCACGATGACGCGCGCGCCCTCGCTCCGGCCGAAGAGAAAGCGGCCCTCATGCCCCGCAACGCCCGCCGCGGCGAGCCCCGGCACCTCGCGGAAGTCGCGTTCTTCGTCGATCTCATCCAGCAGCGGTCGCAAGTCCAGCCCCGAGCCCGCAACGACGGCCAGCGGCTCCCGCCGGCTCATGCGGGCCCCGATTCGGGGAAGAAGTGTTCGCGGTAAAGCCGCAGCGCGAAGTGGTCCGTCATGCCGGCGAGGTGGTCGGCCACGCGCCGCTCGATAGGGTCCGAGGCGACGGCGGCCGGCGGCAACAAGGCAGGGTTCGCCAAGAGGAACGCATACAACTCGCGCATGATTTTTTTCGCGCGGTCGATCTGAACGTAGATGACGGGGTCGGGATACACCTGGGTGTACAGATACCGGCGCAAGGCGACGATCGCTTCGCGCACATCCTCCACGACGCCGATTTCCCCGCCGCTGCTGCCTTCGATGAGCGCGGTCACCATGCGGTCGATCCGTTCGGAGACCGAATGGCCGACGACGCCGGCGGCGTCCTGCGGCAAGTCGCGCTCCTCGATGACCCCGGCGCGCAGCGCGTCGTCGATGTCGTGGCTCACGTAGGCCATCGCGTCGCACAGGCTGACGATCTGCCCTTCCAGCGTGCACGCGCGCGGCCCGGCGTGACCGAGCAGCATGGCCTTGCCGATCGAGTGGTGCACAATGCCGTCGCGCACTTCGTGCGTGAGATTCAGCCCCGGCCCCCGGCGGGTGCTCTCCAGAATCTCGACGACGCGCAGGCTCTGTTCATAGTGGCGAAATCCGCCCGGATGCACCTCGTTGAGCACCGCTTCACCGGCGTGGCCGAAAGGCGTGTGGCCCAGATCGTGCCCGAGCGCGATCGCTTCGGCGAGGTCCTCATTGAGAAACAGCGCGCGCGCGGCGGTGCGCGCGATCTGCGCGACCTCGAGCGTGTGCGTCATGCGCGTGCGGTAGTGGTCGCCCTGCGGCGCGAGGAAGACCTGCGTCTTACCTTTGAGCCGGCGAAAGGCTTTGGTGTGCAGGATACGATCGCGGTCGCGCTGGAATGCCGTGCGGTAGGCGTGCTCGGGCTCCGGCTGCGCGCGGCCCCGGGATTCCGCGGCGCGGCACGCCTGCGGCGCCAGCGTGCGGCGCTCGACCTCCTCGAGCGCCTCGCGAATGGTGCCCGTCTGCCCCGCCGGTTCGATACTCACCAGAGTCGCTACCCCCTGTGGACTGCGGAAAACCGCCGAAATAGGCCCATTTTACAGACGAATAAGTACCGTGTAAACTCGTCTAATAGACGGTCAATCGCGCTCAGTCTACTTGCCGCACCTAACCAATGTAAACGGCGCGGCCACTCCTAAGGTGGCGTTCGCAAGTCGCGTAGACGATGGAGGTATCACCCATGAAGCAGCGATTTTTGCTCGGCGCGTTCGCAGCAGCACTGGCCGCCGGCACGGCACTGGCCCAGGCGCCGGACGCGAGCACTCCGCCGCCAGCCGCGAGCACTCCGCCGCCAGCCGCCGGCAAACAGCCGCACCGCCCGGAGGAGGGCCTGCGCAGGGCCGATACGAACAAGGACGGAAAAATCTCCTTCGATGAACTCAAGGCCATGCGTCCGCAGGCGACGCAGGAACGCTTCAACGCGATGGATCAGAATCGCGACGGCTTCGTCGGGCCCGAAGATCGCCCCGAGGGCGAGCGCGGACGGAACCCCCGCGGAGCGGCCGACCCCGAGGCGCGGCGGCAGATGCTGCAAACGCTGATGGCCGCGGATGCGAACAAAGACGCGAAGGTGTCGTTCGAGGAAGTGAGCGCCGCGAAGCCCGGCTTCGCCAAGGCCGACTTCGATCGCGCGGACCGCGATCAAGACCAATTCATCACGGCAGCGGACTCGCCGTCGCCGCCGCAGCCAGGCGATCGCCCCAAGCAGCCCGGCGCGAAAGCCGCGCGCGGCAAGGGCGTGACGCCGGAGCAGCGCGAGGCGATGCGCGAGCGCATCAAAAAGGCAGACACGGACGGCGACGGATTCGTCACGCGCGACGAAGCGCGCACGGGCCTGCCCAACGTGACCGACGAACGATTCAAAGTAATGGACAAGGACGGCGACGGAAAACTTGGGCCGGCAGACCGGCCTGCGAAGCCTGCCGGAAGCGTGCAGTAGCGAGACCCTGGAGAATTTTCCTGGTAGGGCGGGTCATGACCCGCCCTACCAGAAGGTCATGACCCGCCCTACCAGAAGGTCATGACCCGCCCTACCAGGATTTATTACAGCTCCCGTGCGACGCGCTCGACTTCGGCGCGCAAATGATCCAGCCCGGCGTCGTTTCGGATGATCCAGCGCGCCAGCGGGCCCTTTTTTTCCGGCGGCGTCTGCGCGGCGATGCGCGCGCGAGCGTCGGCTTCGGTCATGCCGCGCTTCTCGACGAGCCGGCGGACGCGCGTCTCGACGGGACACTCCACGAGGATGAGCCCCGCCATCCACTCCTGCACGCGGCCGTCCTCGGCGTGCAGCGCGGCTTCGATGAGCGCCACCGGATTCCCGGCCTGCGCGAGCTCCGCCGTGCGCCGCGCGATTTCGCGCAGCACCGCGGGGTGGACCAGGCCATTGAGGCGCTGAAGCGCGGCGGCGTTGCTAAAGACATGCGCAGCGAGTCTCTTCCGGTCGATTTTTCCGTCCGTCGTGATGTCCACGCCGAAGGCTTCGATGACAGCCTTCTCCGCCGCACCACCCGGCCCGGTCGCCTCCTGCCCGATGCGGTCCGCGTCGATGACCGGGATGCCGCGTTCGCCGAAGAGCCGCGACACCTCCGACTTGCCTGCGCCGATGCCGCCCGTCAATGCGTACACCTTCATCGGGGTCCCCGTCTAGTCGATCCGGATTTCGATCGGATGCTGCACTTGCAGCGGCGTTTGCAGCGAAATTTCCAGGCGGCCGAAGGGCTTTCCCGGCAATACCCGTTGCCGGATCGGGGCGGGGTCGTCGTTGATCAGCAGGGTGACGTAGGGCGCCGGCGTCGTGCGCGCGAGGCCGACTTCGATCGTCTTGATGAACACCGGGCTATCGAAGCTGAGCCGGATCCAGCGGCGCGAGCCGGGCGGCGGCGCGCTCTCGTACTTCAAAGTGCCGAATGCGACGGGGGTAAAGATGGGCGCTTCAAACTGCGTCACGCCCTTGGAAAATTGTGGCGCGATCACGATGCGCTGATCGGGGACGCTCAGCCAAAATCCGAGCATCGCGTAGAGCGATTGCCAGACGGCGAGCGCGCCGATGTGACGGTCCTGCATCGGCCCCGCAGGCAGCCCGCGATCCAGGTCCCAGGCGAGCGGCTGATTGAACGTGCGCTTGTTGCGTAAATGGACCATGCGGTAGATCGCGCCCATCGACTCGAGGGCCTCGTCGGAGTCGCCGTGGCGAAATTGCGACGACGCGACGCAACTGAGATCCAGCAGCGGCCAGTTCCACGCGCTCTCGCCGCCGGGACCAGCGCTGCCGGTCCCCGGCATGGACCGCCCCGGCTCATCGCCCAGCGCGAGGCCCGCCCGCCCGCCGTTCGTGCGCTGGATGGTTTCGAGCGCGCGCCGCACGTGCGGATGCGAGAATCCCGCGTCGAGATCGAGAAAATCGGAGATCCAGGGCCCGGCCAATTGCGCGAGAAAGCAGCCCTCCGGCGCGCCGCGCGGCCGATACGAGCCCGCGGCTTCGTTCCACAGTTTCTGTTCGAAGGCGTCGATGGCCCGTCTCGCACGCTCCTCCCAGGCCTCGGCGTCCGGCGCCTGCTTCAAGTGTTTGGCAATCCGGACGAAGGCGATCAGCGCCGGAATCCACAGGCCCGCGATGTACGAGTTGAGCGGCGCCAGGTCCTGTCCTGGGAAAAGCGCGACCGAGCCGCGGTTCTCGGGCAGGCCATCCCCGTCGCGATCGCATTTCAGCGCGGCCTCCATGACCTGGCGCAACTTCGGAAAGACGTTCATCAGCACGGCCGTCTTGCCGGCGAGATGAAAATTCCGATAGGCCAACAGCACGAGCGTGAGATTCAGGTCGAGCATCTCTCCCGCCGCCACGGGCCCGGAATGCGCGCGCACGGTCCCTTGGCCGAGATCGCGGCAGGGCCGGCCGGTACCGTCGGCCGACACGGCCTGCGCGAGCTGTTCGAGTTCCTTCTCGGCCAGGCTGGGGAAGAAGAGCAGAATTCCGAAGGACGAATACAGGCTCTTGGCCAGGGAGGCCGCGGCGGGGTCCTGCGGGGACTCGAAGGTGGCGAATTCGCCGGCCTTCGTATACAGGGTGTTCGTCGAGAACACGTGGCAACTGTTCAGGAGCATGCGCGAGTACCACGGCGGCAGCGAAGACTTCGCGAGCCGCTGCTGCCAGCCGGCCACGGCGCGCTGGAAATACCCGGAGTGCTTGATTCCCTGCGCCGCCACCGAGAGCGAGCTGTCGTGCTCGTTCGTGTAGGCGTTCCCCAGGTCGGCGCCCGCGACGCGATAGACCGGGCAATACCACGAGAACACGAAAAGGAAACGCCGCGTCTCGCGCGGCGCGAGCGTGGCGTTCACGCATACTGCGCCGCATTGAGCGCCCGGCTTCGTGGAGACGTAATTATTCAGCGAGCCGGATTCCGCGAAAGCGTTCCAAACCTCGCGCACTTCGTCGGGGTCGTCCTTGTTCCACCCGGCGATCGTAGTGCGATTGCCGGCGCCCGGCGCGGCCACGAGGCAGTAGTTGCCGTGCGCGTTCTGCGTGCAGGCTTCGTCGTGCCCAAACGCGATCCCCAGCGGCACCGGAGCCATCGTCTCGACGCCCGGTGTCGGGCGCGCCGCGCCGACGAAAAGGCGCTCGTTCAAGTCGTCGTAACACACCTGCGAAAGTCCGCCGCGCGCAGCGGGCCAGTCCGTCGCCGTGCAGCCGCGCAGGTTTTCCCAGTTAAACATCCCCGAGACGGAGTAGACCTCCTCGCTCGGGTTCGAGAATTGAATCACGGAGAACATCAGCGGAAGCGTGGAGGCGTCCGTGTCGAAGGGAATGATGGGCGAGAGGCAGCTCCACTGGACGTCGAGCGGGAATTCGGGCGAGTCGAGCCGGAAGTTGGAAGCGGGGTACAGCCCGTACCACGCCAGCTCGTCGGCGCCGGCGTAGGGCGGCGTGATGTTTGCCTCGTTGAACGCCACGGAGGTGTCCGGCTGAAAAATTCGCGTCGCTCCGCCGAGCCGCGTGCCGGCGCGGACCGCCACGAACGAGCCGGCCGCCAGCGGAATGCGGGTCGCCGCGGTGCGGTTGTTGTTGATCGTGATGTTGCGAAAGCGCGCGTCTTCGCCCACTTCGATGCAGCCTGCGCCGATCCCACCCAGCGGCACGCCGGCGTAGTGACCGGGCAAATCCGGGCGCGGCACGGCCGGGGGCATCAGCGGAGTCTCGAAGGGTGATCGTTCACTCGACTTCCTTGATCATCACGACCGCGTCTTCGCGCGTGCTGGAGTAGTAGCCCTTGCGCACGCCCACCGCGCGGAAACCTTCGCTCGCGTACAGCGACTGGGCGCGCTCGTTCGACGTGCGCACTTCCAGGGTGTAGGTCCGCACGCCGTGCGCTTCGCCGATGGCGAGGAGATGCATGAGTTGTTCGCGGCCATACCCCTGACTGCGAAAATCCTTCGCCACCGTGAGGCTGGTGATGTGCGCCTCGTCCAACACCAGCCAGAACCCTGAATAACCGACCAAGTTATCGCCCGCGAAGGCGACGTAGAAATAAGAGCGGCCGCTGCGCATTTCTTCGCGAAACATGCCCACGGTCCACGGCTCGGGGTAGGCCTCCTTTTCGATCTCCATGATTTCCGGGAGATATTCCTCATGCAATCGGCCGTAGTGCAGGCGGGTTTCGGGGGTGATGCTCATGCCGAGGCCGCCTGCGCGCGCAGGCGGCGCGCTTCTTCGGGCTGCGACTGCCGCAAATACACCGGGCGCACGGCCGCCGGATCGCCTGGGTCGCCCGCGCAATGCGCCGCATGGGCCTCGCGCGCCACGGCCGCGCCGCTGGGCCGGCCGGCTTCGGGCGCGAGCACGCGAAGATGCGGGGCCGCGGCACGCAGCCGGTCCGCGTAGCGCGCCACGCCGTCGCCGAGGACCACACAGCCCGCAGGCGCGCGCGCGACGATGCCTTCAATCGGGCCGACGCAATCGGGCGTCTCGGCGATCCAATCGTTTTCAGTCCGGCGATAGATCGCGCCGTACACTTCGTTCATGCGAGCATCCAGTAGCGGACACACGGCGGGCGCGTCGCTTCCAGCGGCCCGCGCCAACGCGCGCAGGGTCGATACCCCCACCAAGGGTCTGCGCGTGCCGAGCGCGAGCCCTTTCATCGTGGCCACGGCGATGCGGACGCCGGTGAACGAACCCGGTCCGCGGGACACGCCCATCAGATCGACATCGCGCAGCGAAATCCGCGCGGCAGCGAGCACCGACTCGATGGTCTCGATGATTCGCTCCGCGTGAGCGCGGTCGGCGTTGAACGTCGTCTCGGCGAGCGTGCCGGTTTCGTTGCAGACTCCCACCGAGAGAAACTCCGTGCTGGTGTCTACGCCGAGGATATACATACTGCAGCCGATCATAGCGGCACGTCGAAATGGCGGTCAATGCGGCGCCGGACTAGAAACGCGCCACCGGGAGAGGCCGTCAGAAGCGATCGGCGGCCGGCGCGGGCTGTTCGGCCGCGGGCGGGGCGGGGGAGGGGACAGGCGTCGGCGCGGGAATCGTGGGTCCAGCCGTGATCGCTTCCTTCATTTTCTTGCCAGGCCGGAAGGTGACCACGCGCCGCTGCGGGACGGGGACCTGATCGCCGGTCCGGGGATTTCGGCCTATGCGCGAGGCCCGGGTCTTCACTTCAAAAACGCCGAAGTCCCGTAGTTCCCAGCGCTTACCCTCCGCCAGGGACTGGGAAAGGGCCTCAAACGTCGTCTCTACGATCTTGCCGACCTCGCTCTGCGTGAGGCCGAGCCGGTTCGCGACGCGTATCACCAGCTCTCGCTTGGTCATCGTCACGGTCCTAACCCTCGCCGATTCAAACATCTACGCACGCCAGGAGCATACAGGGTGCGAATAGTGAGCGCATTATAATTCGGCGTTCCCCCATGTGCAACTCTTTTGGCTGTATGGTTTTATCCAGTTTCCAGCCCGGCAGGACGGGCGACGGCGGTCTTTTGAAGCGATCCCGAAAGGCACGTATAATTGCCTTCCTCGCGGGGGATTCGTCGATTGGACGCGGCATCGGTCGTCATATTCGTGTTCGTCATCATCAGTTCATTGACTTTCCATGAAGCGGCCCATGCGGCGGTGGCCACACTTTGCGGAGATGATCTGGCGAAATCGCAGGGGCGGGTCACCCTTAACCCCTTGTCGCACATCGACTTATTCGGAACGATTATCCTGCCGATCATGCTCTTTGTGCTGGCCGGATTCGGCTTTGGATATGCCAAGCCGGTCCCCTTCCGTCCGGAAAATTTCCGCCGGCCGCGGCGCGATACCGTCCTCGTAGCGATGGCTGGCCCGGCCGCCAATCTTCTCCTCGCGGCGGTGTTTCTGGTCACGGGTGTCGCGCTGGCCCGGCTCAGCGGCGGCGTCGTCCACTTGCCCGATCTCGTCCTCAGATTTTTCTGGTTCGCCATCATGGTGAACTGCATCCTCGTCATCTTTAATCTCATTCCGCTGCCGCCGCTGGACGGGCACTACCTGCTCGACCTGTTTCTGTCCGAACGCGCTCGCGCCGTCGTGCGCCAGTTGGGCATCTTCGGAATTCTGATCGCGTGGTGGCTCTCGAGGCCAATCTTCGATGCGGTGCTGCCGCCGATCCAGAATTTTGTGTTGCGCGCGTTTGGCGCGGCATGAGGTAGGGGCGGCCCCCGTGGCCGCCCTCTTCGGGCGACGACACCGGTGAGCACGGGGGCGACCACGCGGGCGACCACGGGGGGTCGCCCCTACGCGCGCGTTGCTATACTTCACTGGCCGAGAGTGCCATCGTGATTCGTCCTTGAGCGTGGAGAAAGCATGGATATACCAGAGAAGTACGAAGCGGAAGACACGGAGCTGCGCTGGCGCGACGCGTGGGCGGGGCAGGACCTCTACACTTGGGACCCCACGCGCAGCCGCGAAGAAACCTTCGTCATCGATACGCCGCCGCCCACCGTGAGCGGCTCATTGCACTTGGGCCACATCTTCAGTTACTCGCACCAGGACTTCGTCGCGCGCTATCAGCGAATGCGCGGGAAGAACATATTCTTTCCCATCGGCTGGGACGATAACGGCCTGCCGACCGAGCGCCGCGTGCAGAATTTGTTAAACGTCCGCTGCGAGCCGGGCGTGCCTTACGATCCGAATCTCAAGGTCGAGCGCGTCGATGGCAAGCCGAAGGACCCGCCGCGCGCGATCAGCCGCAAGAATTTCGTCGAACTCTGCGACATCGTCGTGAAAGACGACGAAAAAATCTTCAAATCGCTCTGGACCCGCATGGGCATGAGCTACGACTGGGCGCAGGAATACGCCACGATCAACGCGCATTGCCGGCGCATCTCGCAGCTCAGCTTTCTCGATCTCCTCGAGAAAAACGAGGTCTATCAGGACGAGCGGCCCGTCCTGTGGGATGTCGATTTCAAGACGGCCGTCGCGCAGGCTGAGCTCACCGACAAGGAGCGCCCGAGCGCGTATCACCATTTGAATTTCCGCGTGGACGGCACCGATACCAATCTTGTTGTCGCGACTACGCGGCCGGAACTTCTGCCCGCCTGCGTGGCGGTTGTCGTCCATCCGGACGACGAGCGCTACCGCGCCTACGTCGGCAAGCGCGCCGTCACGCCGCTGTTCCACGTGCCTGTTCCCATCTACGCGGACACCAAGGCCGACCCGGAAAAAGGCACCGGCGTCGTGATGGTCTGCACCTTCGGCGATCAGACCGACGTCGAGTGGTGGACACAATTCAAGCTGCCGCTGCGGCAAGTGCTCGATCGCGCGGGTTGCTTGCGCCCCGTGACTTTCGGCCAGCCAGGCTGGGAGAGCACGAAGCCGACTGACGCGAATGCAATCTACGCGCAGCTCCAGGGCAAATACTCCAAGCAAGCGCAGAAAACAATCGTCGAAATCGCCGAGGCTACGCCCGGCGTGATCGCCGCGCCGAAGAAAGACATCGTACACGCGGTGAAATTTTTCGAGAAGGGGGATCGTCCGCTCGAGCTGATCCCCGCGCGCCAGTGGTACACCCGTCTCCTCGACAAGAAGGACGCGCTCATCGAGCAGGGTCGTAAGATCGGCTGGCACCCGGACTACATGCGCAAGCGTTACGAGCACTGGGTCGAGGGCCTCAACCAGGACTGGTGCCTGAGCCGCCAGCGCTACTTCGGCGTGCCGATTCCCGTGTGGTACGCGATCGATGCGAACGGCGAGACTCTCTACGACCAGCGTATCGTCCCCACGCGCGAGCAGCTCCCCGTCGATCCGCTCGCCGATGCGCCCGCGGGGTTCCGCGAGGACCAGCGCGGCAAACCGAATGGATTCACCGGCGACCCGGACGTATTCGACACCTGGGCGACGAGTTCGCTCACGCCGCAGATCGCCTCCGGCTGGGTGGATGATCCGGAGCGGCACAAGAAACTTTTCCCGATGGACATCCGCCCGCAGGCGCACGAGATCATCCGCACCTGGGCCTTCTACACGATCGTGAAGGCCTACCTGCACGAACGCGAGATTCCATGGAAGAACATCATCCTCAGCGGATGGATCCTCGATCCCGAGCGCAAAAAAATGTCCAAAAGCCAGGGCAACGTCGTCACACCGGAGCCGCTCATCACGCAGTTCGGCGCAGACGCCGTCCGCTATTGGGCCGGCCGCGCGCGCCTCGGCGTGGACACGGCGCTCGACGAGCAAGTGTTCAAAGTCGGCAAGCGCCTCTGCACAAAACTCTTCAACGCCAGCAAGTTCGTCATCGAGCGGTTCACGGGGCTCGATCCCGCCGCGCTCACGCCGGACCAGATCACCTGCGAGTCCGATCGCGCCGCGATCGCGCAGCTCCGCCCGCTCATCCGCCGCGCGGCGGACGCCTTCGACGAGTTCGACTACGCGCAGGCGCTGCAACTGACCGAGGAATTTTTCTGGGCGACGTTCTGCGACAACTACATCGAACTCGCCAAGCCGCGCACCTACGACGAGGGGCTGACGGAGGGAAAACTCTCCGCCGCGGCGACGCTGCGCCTGCTGCATCGCGCGCTCGTCCGAATGTTCGCGCCTTTCCTGCCGTTTCTCGCGGAGGAAATCTGGCACTGGGCCTACGCGGCGGATCCCGATATGCACGCGTCGGTCCATCGCAGCCCCTGGCCTACGCTCGATGAATTCGCCGCGATCCCCGAGCCGAAGAGCCCGCGCACCTGGCCGCTCACGCTGCTCGTGGCCGAGGCGGTGCGCAAGGCCAAGGCCGACGCGAACCTCAGCATCAAGGCGCCCGTGAAACGCGTGGTAGTCGTGTGCAATCCGCAGGACGCCGCCGCCCTCGATCACGCCGTGCTCGACATCACGCGCATGCTCTCAATCAACGTATTAGATCTCAACGAGACCGAAGGCACCGCTGAACCCACGGCCACCGTAGAGCTAGCTTAAAAGCTTCTAATAATACCCGGCTCCGGCTGCCATGAATCCGCATGGGCGAGCCGCCCATGCTACAAGTATTGGGTTATGCTAAGAAATGTAGGGGCGGCCCCCGTGGCCGCCCTAGTGCGCGCTGCCAGATTCGATAACCGGGGGGAGCCCATACGACCCGCATCGCCCGCATAACGCTTCGGATCGCAGGCATTGCACTTGCCATCGCCTCGGCCGCCGGCGCCGCACTGGTCACCGCGAAACTCTACACCGGCCGCGGCGGCGACACGCCGATCCCTGTCATTTTACGCCTGAGGCCGAATCCCGGTTTGTCGAACTATGGGTGGATGCATTGTATGACCCTTCGTAGCCCCGCTGAGACGGCGGCAATCCGAAGACCACCAGCATAGATTTGGGCCTGCGCCAGACAGTTCTAGGAATTTGAGCGCCCGGTTGGCCGCCGAGACGGCGACGCTACGAATCGACCGTCGTGTCGGGTAGAGTGGCGTCATGAGTAGCAATATGCGTTCGTTTCTTGCCTTGGCCGTGGCGTGCCTGCTGCACGCGGCGGCGTACCCGCAGAGCGGCAACTTCGACTGGACCGCCGCGCCCGAGATCGCGTCCGGCGTCCACTACGTCCACCTCGCCCGGACCGGCCCCCGCACGACTCGCAAGCGCGTTGCCCCGCGCGCCGCGAATTCTCTATACTGCGTCCCCGCAATCCGCGCCGGAGTGGCGGAACTGGCAGACGCGCTGGACTCAAAATCCAGTAGTGGCAACACTGTGAGGGTTCGACCCCCTTCTCCGGCACCCACTCAACATCCGCGTTCCGCATTGATTGACGGGGCAATTCTCGCTTTCCCGGCCTCCGCATTTGCGAGCAGTCCGCACCGCTCGTCTGGTGCATTCTATCACGAAATTTCGACCTCAGTGCACCGCCAGTGCACCATGAGTTCT
>JBCLBO010000072.1:0-17267 GCA_038916785.1 Candidatus Hydrogenedentales bacterium
GCGCTGATGTTCGAAGCCAACCCGAACCTCGGCTGGCGCGATGTGCAGCACATCCTCGTGGAGACCGCCGAGCAGAACGACCCGACTGACCCAGACTGGGTCACGAATGGCGCGGGCCACCTGTTCAACGTGAACTACGGCTTCGGGCGTGTCGATGCGCTGGCCGCGGTGACGCTCGCGCAGACGTGGACGCCGCTGCTCGCCGAGGCCGCGCCCATTAGCGACTCGCGAACCGTGGCGTTGAGCATCCCCGACAACGACAACACCGGCATCACGAGCAACATCACAATCTCCGGAGCCAGCCCGACCTTTGTGATTGAACACGTCGAGGTCATCTTCACCGCGACCCATGCCGATCGGAGCAACCTTGAAGTTGTCTTGACGGCGCCTTCGGGGCAGCAATCGCCATTGGCCCTCGAGCGCTCCGGCTTCGGGATCAACTACAGTAACTGGAAGTTCACCACGGTCGCAGATTGGGGCGAGAACCCGAACGGAACCTGGTCGCTGCGAGTGAAGGATTTGAGCTCCGGGACTACGGGCACCTTCGACTCGTGGACACTTTCGATTCAGGGATTCGACACCGATCCGGCCATGATCGACAACGACCATGATTTATTGCCCGATATCTACGAGGACGATACGGGTAACTTCGTGGACGATACCCAGACGGGTACGGATCCCAACGACCCCGACTCCGACGACGACGGAGTGTTGGATGGCACTGAAGTCGAATTGGGGACGGACCCCAACAACCCGCTCGACTTTCCGGCGCTTCCGGCGCCCGGCGGGTGGGCTTTGGCGATCGCCGCAGTCGGAGTCCTGCTAGCCGTTGGCTGCTTACGAACGCGGGCGCGCCGAACATAGCAATTAACACTGCGAATCCTGTGAATCCTGTCCACCTTCTGCTGGTTCCGTAGGCTAGAAGCGCATTTCTGAGGGCCCTGGAGAGCCCAGGCGGGCCGGTGGCGTTGACTCTTCCGCTAGGACGCCGGGGGGGCAAGTGTGCTAAAATCCGGGTGAGTCGGGCCGTGCCCGAAGCATGGCCTCGAGTCGCGGGGCGTCCGCCTACGAGGCGGACGTGGGGGTTTTGGTTTCGTCGAGCAGAGGGGTATCCACGGTATGAGCGAGACGACGGCGGGGAATCTGTCTGGAGCGCTCGGCGGCGACGCCGGCAAGAAGGCGGCGACCAGCGGCGGTGGTCTCTTGGGCCGCTTCGGCGCAAAGTTACAGGACGCCGTGCAGCAGGGTCGCGCGGAAGATACGGTGCGCCGTCCCGCGGACAACCTCGCCCGCGAAGCGGCGATCCCGGCGGACGATATGGCCGTGCGCCAGGGCCAATCCGTCGTCGCGCAGCGAATGATCGTGCCCGAGGGTGTCGTGATTGAAGGCACGCTATCAAGCGGATCGGACACGCAGATTGCCGGCCGGATCGACGGTGACGTGCGCGTGGATGCGCGCCTCGCGCTCGAGCCGGCAGCGGTGATCAAGGGCCGAGTGCGTGCGGCGAGTTGTAGCGTCCGCGGCAAGGTGCTCGGCGATATCGAGAGCCAGCAAGACCTGACGATTTGCGAGACCGGCGTCATCAATGCAGACGCCATCGCGGGCAAGGACATGGTGATTGCCGGCGAGATTACAGGCAATGTGAAGTGCGGCGGGCGGCTGCGCCTGACGCCCACAGGGCGGCTGACCGGAAATATCCGCGCGCGGACATTCGTTTTAGAAGAAGGCGCGCAGTTCAACGGCGCCTGCAACATGACGCAACTCTCCGGCGCCAACGGGGATTCCAAGTAAGACGAACGAAGCCGAAATCCGGCTGTCCGCGAGTAGGGAGTTGACCTGTGTTTATGCCCCTGTGGGATCCGACCTTTCTTCTCGTCATTCCGGCGATGCTGCTGGCGGTGTGGGCGCAGGCCAAGGTGCACTCGTCCTACCGCCACTACTCGCAGATGATGAACCGCCGTGGCATCACGGGCGCGGAAGTCGCCGCGGCGATCCTGCGCGACGAAGGCATCGAGCTCACCCGCGACCCCGCGCGCCACTCCGGCGGCGCCGCCTGCGGGCTCGAAGCGGTACCAGGGCATTTGACCGATCATTACGACCCCCGATCCCGGACCTTGCGCCTGTCGGACGAAGTGTACAACGGCACGAGCGTTGCCGCGCTCGGAATCGCGGCGCACGAAGTCGGCCATGCGATCCAGCACGCGCGCCTCTATTCGCCGTTGATGCTGCGCAACTTCGTGTATCCGGTCTGCAACGCTGGGACTGTGGTGGCCTGGCCGCTATTCTTCATCGGGCTATTCCTAAGCATGCCGGTGTTGTTGAAACTGGGGATCGTCTTGTTTGCGCTCGCCGTCTTCTTCACCGTGCTCACGCTGCCGGTGGAGTTTAATGCAAGCTCGCGCGCGATGCGCGCGCTCGCGCAGGGCGGCTATTTGACCGACGAGGAGTTGCACGGCGCGCGCAAGGTACTCGGCGCAGCGGCCTTGACCTACGTGGCCGCGGCGGCCGTCTCGGCGATCCACCTCGTCCGCATGCTCCTCCTGGCGAACAACCGGCGCTAACGTGTGGGCGGGCGCACCTAAGTCGCGCGTTTTTATCGCGGGGTCCCGCGCGCTCACCGCGGCGCTCATTGGCGCGGCCTTTCTGAACGCTCCGATCGCCGCTGGCGCGACCAAAGACCCTGTGCCCTCGGGCGACACCACCAAGGTCCGCAGCGAGGGGTGCGCAGAGGGCACGTCGCCCGCGTCACGCGATGCGGCGGTGGCCGATGCGCGCCGAAACGCCGTGTGGCTTTGGCTCGAACTCGAACTCGGAGAGACGCCCGGCGACGAATTTCTCCCGCTGCTCGATTATCTGGACCACTATGTCGCGTCGTATCGGCTGCTGGGCGTGCACCCGCAAGACGGCCGGACCTGTGTGGAACTCGAAATCTACCTCTACGAGTGGCCGCTGCGCGCCGATACCGCGGCGCTGATGTTTCGGCTGCGCGCCAGCCCGCCAAGGATCGCGTTTCTCTTCATCGAGCAGGATTCGATCGAAGGCAGCCGGAAATTTCAATCGGAGACGCGGGTCTCAAAACTCTTCACGGATGCGTTCCGCGAAAAAGGGTTCACCATCGTCGAGGCGGCTGCGTCCGCCTCCCGCTATTCGGAGCGTGAGCTACTTTCCGTCGCAGGCGCGGGCGAGGCCGCATTGGCACGCTACGGCGCGGAGCTGGGCGCGGACACCGTCGTCGCCGTCGAGGTTACGCTCGGCGCGGCGCCCGACCCAAAGAGCTCAGGCGGGCTTCGGGCCAAGGCAGATGTGCTCACGCGGGCGGTGTCAACGGCGACCGGACGTCAGCACGATCGCTCGCGCGGGCAAGCCGAGACGGACTGCGCCAACGCGGAGTCCGGGTTCGGCTTTGCGCTGCCAGACGCCATCTACAAAGTGCGCGACCGGGCCATCGTGGGGGCGATCCTCTCCGCGCGGTCGGGTCCAGGCGAACGGCTCCGCCTGACGCTCGAGGGCGTGGGGGACTTCGTGGTCGCGCAGCGCTTCGCGGAGCTGCTCCGGACCGGCGTGGGCGTGGCGGATGCCACGGTGGTCAGCGTGCGCGAGGGGGCCGCCTTGTTGAGTTTTTCCTACACCGGCCGGATGGGGGAACTGGTCGATCTGATCGAAGCCGGGGCCGACGGGCTGCCCAAGCTGCAGGCGCAGAAGGTGGCCGGCTCAGAGATGGTGTTTCGTACGGCGCCGAAGTCCCAGGGCTCGCCTTGAGCGTGGTATCACGCGTGGCGGATGGATGGATTTTGGTCTTCCGCCCGCGGCCCGTTAGAATTGCCGGCGGCGGCCAGCCCGTACGCGGCCGAAAACGGTAATTGCCGGCAATCCGAATGCCTCGTATCAGCGTCGTCACCAGCCTCTATCGGGTCGCCCCGTACATCGAAGAATTCTACGCGCGTACCAGCGCGGCGCTCGCAACGGTGCCCGGCGATCACGAGTTCGTCTTCGTGGACGATGGCTCTCCGGACGACAGCCGCGCGATCGTTCTGGGGATCATCGGCCGCGATCCCCGCGTGCGTCTGGTCGAGCTGTCGCGAAATTTCGGCCAGCACCGCGCGCTGTGGATCGGGCTCCGCTACGCCCGCGGCGATCTCGTGTTTCTCGTCGACGCCGATCTCGAGGAGGATCCCGAACTGCTGGCGTCGTTTTACGCGCGCATGCAGGACAAGCCTGGCGATATCGACGTCATTTTCGGAGTGATGCAGCAGCGCAAGGGGGGGCTCGCCGAGCGGCTGGGCGGCGCAGTCTTCTACTGGCTCGTCAACCGCATATCGAGTACGCCGCTGACGCCAAACATTCTCAACGCACGGCTGATGACGCGCACGTATGTGGACAGCCTGTTGGAATTCGGAGACGCCGAGCCCTTCCTCGGCGCGCTCATGGAGCTGAACGGTTTTCGGCAAGTGGCCGTGCCGTGCCCGAAGGGAAGCCGGGGCGCGACAAGCTACACCTTTGGCCGAAAGCTGCGGCTCGCGCTCGATGCGATGTTCGCGCTCGGCGCCAAACCAATGACGTGGATATTCTGGGCCGGCGCGTGGATAGGCGCGATCGGCGCCGCGGGAATCCTCGGAGCATTGCGTCAAGGCGGCGGCGCGGCGGCGATGACACTCGCCTCGGTGTGGTTCATCGGCGGACTCGTGCTGACGGCCGTCGGCGTGGTCGGCGCCTACGTCGGCAGAATTCTCACGCAGACGCGGAACAGGCCCGTGGCGATCGTGAGACAGGTCCACGAGGCCCTTAGAAAGTAATTGCCCACCGATGACACCGGGTGGCGCAGACGGCGCCGGGGGCCGATTTACTCTCGCCGGATCGAATCGTTACGAGGCGGCTTGGGCTTTTTTGCGGCCGCGGGTGGCCTTGGCGAATTTGCCGGCCTTGATGTAGCGCACGCACACGCGGACGGTCTTCACCGTGCCGTTCGCATCGACGATGCGTATCCTCTGCAAGTTCGGGCGCCACGTGCGGCTGTTGATGCCCGTGACTTTTTGACCGACGCCGCCTTCGCGCTTGGCTTTGCCTCGGCGGACGATTCGTTTGCCGATTCGAACTCGCTTGCCGCTGTACTCGCAGGTCCGTGACATGGCTGTATCCTCGCACTATTTCGTGGGCTTCGCTTCGAGTGATATACTCTTAACTCAATGAGCGCCAAAGACTAACACACGCTGACGGCAGGTTTCAAACGCGCCGCGTTGGGGGTTTCCCGTCCATGCCACGCTTCGCAGCATCGTCGGTCGCTATCGCGCTGCTGGCGCTGGCGGCGGGGTGCGCGGGCCTGGGGGAGCGCGTGGGCCGGGCGTCTCTGCCGAAGGGCGCGCCATCTAGCGAGGATGTACTGCGGGACTTGGCCGCGAATGACGCGCGTATCCAGAGTTTTCGGGCGGGCGGGACCTTTGAGATTGCGTCACCGGAATTTGACGCGGTTAAGCATTTTCCCGGGAACATCCGGTTCCGCCGGCCGGCGGATCTGTATGTCCAGGGCAATCAGCGCGTGACCCGAATCCCGATCTTTAAGCTGGCGTGCGTCGGCCAGGAGTTCCTGATGGAATTCCCAAACAGCAAGGACCAGAGTTTTTACCAGATCGAAGGCGAGCAGTTCGAGGATGTTCCCTTTTCGGTGTCGCCTTCGGACGTTGCGCGCGAGATGTTTCTGCCGGAGGATTGGGCGGCGCTGAAACGGCGCGAGGTGCGAATGGTGGACTTCGATCCGGCGGCGGAGACCGCGGTGATGTCGGTGGGCGCGGGCGCGCGCGCGCGGCGGATATTGGAAGTCGTGCGTGTGAACGAGCAGGATCCGAAGTGGGTGTTGAAGAGAAACACGCGATTGACAGATGCGGGCGACGTGCTCGCGATTACGACCTTGGACGAGTATATAAATGTGGACGGAGCGCTTTTTCCCACGCACGTGGAGGCGACCTTCCCTACAGAAGAGACGCGGATGACATTCACGATGCGCAATGTACGGCTGAACGCGGAAGTGCCGGACGAGTATTTCAACATCCGCGAGCGCGCGCGTGAACTGAATCTCACGGAACGACAAGCGGGCCCCCATGACTGACGCGATGACGCAGACCCCTACTCCACCCGCAGACCTCGATCTCGGGGGGATGTTTCCCGAAGAAATCGCCGGGGCGCTCGGACTGAAACCGTTCCAGGGCAAACAGATTTTTCGCTGGATCCATCAGAAGAAAATTTTCGACTTCGAGCAGATGACCGACCTCTCCAAGGACCTGCGTAGCCGCCTGGCCGCCGCGCATGGTGTGACGCGCCTGAAGCTCGTGCGCACCGCCGTGTCGGCCAACACGGAGACCCGCAAGGCGCTGCTGGAGTTGGCGGACGGGGAGACCGTGGAGTCGGTGATGATCCCCGCGCGCGACCGGGTGACGCTGTGCTTGTCGACGCAGGTGGGCTGCGCGGTGAAATGCAGCTTTTGCGCCACGGGGCTGTCGGGCTTCGCCCGCGATCTGACGCCGGGCGAAATCGTCGAGCAAGCGCTCTATCTGCTGCGAGAGGTGGACCTCGGCGGACGATCGCCGAACATCGTGTTCATGGGGATGGGCGAGCCGTTCCGCAACTATGATGCAACCATGAAGGCGATCCGGATTCTGATGCACCCGGAGGGACTGGGCATCGGCGCGCGGCGCATCACCGTGAGCACGGCGGGCGAGGCCGAGGGCATCCACCGTTTCGCGGCGGAGGACTGGCAAGTGCGGCTGAGCGTCTCGGTGCACGCAGCCAACGATCCACTGCGCGACGAACTCGTCCCGTTGAACCGCCGCTACAATCTCGCAAAGCTGATGGAGGCGGTCGATCATTATCTCGATAGGACGGGGCGGCAGATCACGTTTGAGTGGACGCTCCTCGCCGAGGTGAACGACACCGCCAGGCACGCCGAGGAACTCGCGGCGTATATCGGCGGACGGCCAATCCACGTGAACCTCATTCCCTACAACCCCGTCGGCGGGACGCCCTACGAGGCGCCCGGGCGCAAGCGGGCGGAGGGCTTTCGAGATGCGCTCACCGCGCGCGGCATCGGCGCGACCCTGCGGCTAGAGCGCGGGCAAGACATCAGCGCGGCCTGCGGACAATTGCGGCGGCAGTCGGCCGAGACAGCCATCGCGGCAAAGCGGTAGGCGTGCTCCGCTAAGTGGCTGGCGCCGCGGGAATTGGGCGACCACAGAGGGCCCCGTCTCAAAACACCCATCAGTACATCGTAGCGTCGGCCTCTGGCCGGCAAAGGCGGCCGCCGGGACGGCGGCCGGAAACCCTCGCGCGAGGGCCGCGCCATCGCGTCTACAGCATTTTAACAAATCATCGATACGATAGGGACCAGACTCCATTTAATTGTATTGCGGTTATCGGCGTCCATCTGTATCTATCGGTGGATAATTTGCTCTACCGAACTCGCGTCCGCCGTTGCCGCCGGGACGGCGGCGCTACGAATGCGACGGCGCATGGCGCCTTTTGAGACGGTCACCGGAGAGCCGCCCCTACTGGAGCGTGAGCACGAATGCGTCTTTGTAGCCGAACCGGGACCGTAGATCGTCGCGCGCGCGTAGCGCGGCGGGTTGATCGCTAAATGGGCCGACAACGACCCGATACAAACTGTTACGGGTGTGCGGGAACACTCGGGCCTTGTAGGAAGACTTTGACTCCAGCGTCTTTCGCGCCGCCTCGGCGCGCTCTTTGGCAACCGCGATGATTTGCACGCCGAATCCTTTCCACGCAGCGTCCGCCGCGGGCGCTTCCGCAGGCGCTGCGGCGGGTGGCGTTTCGGCCGGTGGAGGCTCCGACGCGGACTCATCCACGGCCTGCGGCGACGTGCCCGGCGGAGCGACGCGGTTCTTCTCCGCCGCGGCCCCGACGCTTTCGGCGATGCTGGCGTCGCTCGCGGGGGAAGCGACCGGCGGCGATGCGCTGGCGGCCGCGGCCGGTAGGCTCTCGGCGACAGGCGCGGGCGATTCGTTCAATATCCGCGGCGGCACGCGCAATTCCGGCGGCATAGAGGACTCGGTCGAGGAAGCGGCCGGCGATGGGGTGGCGGACGTGACGGTGATCTCCGCGACCGTGACCTCCGGCTGTGCGGCGCCGCCAGAAGAGACCGCCACGGAACCGGTCGTGCCCGGCTTCAATGTCGGATCGAATTTTCCAATCAGCACGCCCAGCAGAAAACACCCCAGTCCGAACATGAGCAGGATACACACGCCGATCACGAGCTGCCCCGTCGACAGTTCGGCCGTGTACCGCTCTTGATCCAGGACGGATTTAGGTCTGCGCGTACTCATCTTCGGTGTCGCCCGCACTCTCTACGTTGTCTAATTCCTCTTCGTCGTCATCGTCGTCGTCGAATTCATCTTCCTCGTACTCGTCCTCCCCGATTTCGGCATCACCGGCGGATTCGCCGGTGGCTTCAGGGAGAACGGCGGCGGCCGGCGCCGGTCCGGTTTCGGACTCGTCCAGCGTGCCCTCGAGTTCCGCGAGACGGTGCAGCAAGTGTACGCGGCCGCGTTCGAGTTCCGCGGTCGTGAGGTTCGGATCGTGTACTTCTATCATGCGATTGCCGATGCGATCGAGAAAGAGCATGATCGCGGCTTCGGTTTCGGGATCCATGGTCTGCTTGATGAAGCGGAACACCTTTTGCCTGCGGAGCAATTGGCCGGCAAGATAGGCCAGCGCGATCGATTCGCGGCCCGGGCGCTCTGCCGCCTCGTAGAACGCTTGGCGCAAGGGAGAGAAGGCCTCAGCGGGCTGCTGTTCAAGGACTGCGGGGTCCTGAAATTGCGCGGACCACACGCAGAGCGATTTCCCGCCGCGATCCTCGTTCCAACAATCCGGGCAAAAATCCTCGCGGAGCCAGCCCTCGGGGCCGCGCTGTAGAACTGAAGTGAGGCGCTGTTCGTGCACGAATGCATTCCGGCATCCGTGGCACTGCCGCGCGCTTTTGCTGATCTTGATTTCCATCGGACCCGAGGTACCTCCCCCTGCCGTCCGGCCTAGGGCGCGGACGGTTTCTCCTGCGCATCGCGATTGCGGCCGCCGCGGAGCACTCCGCCCCCGAGCTTGAGCAGGTCCACGAGTATCTTGCGGGGGAAATCAATGAGACTGACGACTTCCCGGCCCACCTCGAGCCCCCCGCTCACTAACGCTACACTCGCCGGGGGAAGCTCTTCAACTTTACCCCTGGGCTTGAAGGTCGGGCCGGTCACATGGAAGGTCAACTCAATCGGCATATTGGAAATCCGGTGTCCTTCGATATTGAAATTGTCCGCCATCACGGGGATCTGAGCCGCGGTATCCGGATCCACCGCGACCTTGAGTCTATAGTCCATGTCGCCATTGCGGATGTACTGGCCGGAACCATCGACGTTAATCGTCTCCGAATTGAGAACGAGCGTAGGCGTCTTCACGGTATCTTGGGCAAACTCGACGTCGGCGCTGAGGCGGGAGAAGTCGAGCTTCGGAGGAATCGTCGTGATGTCGGTCTGCACGGAGCCCTCCAGCAACTCGTAGAGGAAGTCGGCGCTGAATCGTCCGTCGCGCACGTCGAAGTGTCCCTTTCCCTCCAGCGTGTTCGGGTCGTCCTGGTCAACGCTGTAGCGGACGTTTCCGGAAATATTTCCGTCGAGCACGGCGGGCATCTTCAGGTGCTCGAGAAAAAAATGGGCCGGCACATCGGCCCACGTCACCGCCGCAACGTAGGTATGGTCGGCCCGCTTGGCGTCGTAGGACCCCTCCAGCGTGCCCTCGCCGATCTTGGCGCGGTAGGGATTGAAGCCGGCGTTGTCGCCGTCGGAGTAGGCGCGCGCGAAGAGATCCGTGCCCGCCCACGGCGGGACGGAAGCCTCGGCGGCAGAAATGTCGAGCGACCAAGCGCGCTCGACCCGCGGCCAGCCGGGTGGCGGGGCGATCGGCAGCATCCATGTCGTGCCGAAGGGGGGCACGCTCAGGCTCGTCGCGGCGATTTGGGCGGCGCCGGTGGATTTCGAACGGCCCGACTTGTCCGTGTGCAATTCGAACGCGAGTTCGACGCCGCGGCCGCTCAGGGGGATCGTGGCCCCTTCGATATCCGGGA
This sequence comes from Candidatus Hydrogenedentales bacterium, assembly GCA_038916785.1. Taxonomy (GTDB): domain Bacteria; phylum Hydrogenedentota; class Hydrogenedentia; order Hydrogenedentales; genus VFKU01. The sequence continues at coordinate 10,115 of JBCLBO010000072.1, forward strand.
GCAGCGCCAAGTCGTCGGCAACTCCGCCAAATTTCTGCGTCGTGTTGAGCGGTTCCTCGGGATCGCGCGTGAATTCAAAGTAGGCCTTGCTCACGGTCCCGCCGGTCGCCCGATAGGGCACGACGGCAAATGTGGCAGCGGTATTCACGTCGAGATTGTCGGATGTGGCGCGCACGTAATCGACGGACCACTCGGGGTCTTTTTTGCCCTTCCGGGTAAGCGTCATCTCGGCGCTGAGATCGGACGAGGCCACGCGGCCGGCGGTGACCTTGACGGAGGCCTTGGAATCGGGCACAATCACCGCGTGGATGTGCCCCGTGGCGCCCATGCCCGCCGCCTTCTTGAGCCACCATTGGTACGTAATATCGGCCTGGGTCGCGTCGAGGTAGGCGTCGACGATCAGCGTCTCACCCTTCTTTTGGGCCTCGCCTTTGACGTACACCGCGCCGGCCAGGGTGGTGTCCGCAAACTTGTCCGCGAGCAGCGTCTCGTCCAAGCCCGCCACAGTGCCCTCGAATCGGAGTGTGCCGTCGCCGGAGATCAGGTCATACTCGCCGCCGCCGACTATTGTGTTGCCGCGGTATTGCGCATTCATCGGGGCAAACGAGACCACGTTGTCCTTCAGTGTCACGTGCCCTTGCAGGCCCTGGGCGGACACGCGTAGCGGCTCGTATTCGATCGCGCCGTCGGCGACATCAAATTCGAGACTAATGTCCTGCGTGTAGGAATCCCACGCGCCCTCGATCTGCCGCAGCGCAAGCTGGATGGGGGGGAGGTCCTCGTCGTTGGGATCAAACTCGAATCGCCCCGTGCCCGCGCGTATATGGCCGCGGATCACCGGCTCCTGCGAATTGCCCGTCAGCGTCACGGCGAGTTCGTTGGATTCGTCGAGCAGGATGTCCATGCGGCCGATGTCTTCCATCTCGCCCTCGAGGGAATACAGAAGTATTTCGCGCAGCGGGATGCGGCGCGCGTGCAGCGTGAGATCGAAGACGGGATGGCTTTCCGCGAATGAGATCGCGCCTTCGACGGTGCCGGCGATCTGGTTCGAATCGGCCTTGGCCGTGGACACGGTCAAGCGCTTGGAGTCGGCGGAGTACGTGGCGACGACGGTGAGGTCGCCGGCGGCGGGATCGAGGAATTCCGGCTGGTCCCGCACCAACAGGTTTTCAAATGAGGATTGAAGCAAAACGACGAGCGTGCGATCGGCCAGGCCGCTCACGCGCAGCGTAGGATGCGCGGCGCCTTCGACGATCAGCGGGCGGTCGGCAGGCAAGATGACGTTGATATCGTTTGCAGTGATCAAATCGGAGGTCACCCGCAGATCGAAATCTTCGATCGATGCCAGGGTCAACGTCGCGCTCACGCGCTTCCGCGGGTCGCCGGAGACAAAGCCCTGGAGCGCGGCCGAGAGGTTTTTCGACCCGGCCAGCTTCGACGCGTCAAAGTCGAAATCGGAGACATCCAGCGAAGTGCCGCCGACGATATTGCGGATGTAAAGATGGCAACCGGCCCCGGTAATGCGAAATGGCACGCTCTCGCTGACGACGAAGGGCGCCAACTCCTCGATCTGGAGATCGTCATCGTCGCTCGAGTACCAGGTGGCGCCCTCAGGGCGCTCGAGGATGATTTCGGAGCCGTCCAACTGCAAACGCTCCACGGTCAGGCCTCCGTACACGAGATCGTTCAACTGGATGTTGATCAGCGCTTCCGGGGCATGGATGTGCAGCACGGGGCCCTGCTTGAGCGGCAGGTCCACGCGAAGATTCTCGATGCGCAGGCCGCGCAAGCCGTTCACGGAAATGGCGCCCATGCTGAGGCGCGCGCCGAAGCGCTCTTCGATGCGCTTCGCGACATCCTGCCGGAAGGCCTCGAGCTGGTACTTAATGAACAGCACGCCCGAAGCGAATGCTATCGTGAGTACGAGAAGAGCGAGCAGGCCGACGCGCGCTCCGCGGTTCAGCGGCAATTCGTGCGCCTGGCCCGAGCGGGATCTCGCTTTAGTCTCGGCCGTTGCCACGCGCCTCCTCGCCGTTGGCCGGCGGCGCGGCGCGCCCCCACGTCACGCCGCGGCGCTCGAGAATCTGCTCGCGCAGCTTCGCGCACACCTCGGGGTGGTCGCGCAGGTATTGCCGGGTGACCTCGCGGCCCTGGCCCAGGTTTTCTCCATCGAGCGCGAACCAGGCGCCGCTCTTCTGCAAGAGCTTTTCCTCGACCGCCAAGTCGAGCAGGTCGCCCTCGCTCGAAATGCCCTCGCCCCATAGGATATCGAACTCCGCTTCGCGGAAGGGCGGACTGATCTTATTCTTCACAACTTTCACGCGCACGCGGTTGCCGACGGCCTCGTCGCGCTCCTTGATTTGCGCAATCCGGCGGACATCCAGACGCACGCTCGAATAGAATTTCAGCGCGCGGCCGCCGGGGGTCGTCTCCGGGCTGCCATACATGACGCCGATTTTTTCCCGAATTTGATTGATGAAGATCACCAGCGTGTTCGAACGGCTGATCGATGCCGTCAACTTGCGCAGCGCCTGACTCATCAAGCGCGCGGTGAGACCCATGTGCACGTCGCCCATCTCGCCCTCGACTTCGGCCCTGGGCACAAGCGCAGCCACCGAGTCGATCACGATCACGTCCACCGCGTTGCTGCGCACCAGCGTCTCGCAGATTTCCAGCGCCTGCTCGGCGTTGTCCGGCTGAGACACCAGCAGGTTGTCGATGTCCACCCCGATTTTCCGGGCGAAGGTGGGGTCCAGCGCGTGCTCGGCGTCGATAAAGCACGCAATGCCACCATCGCGCTGGGCGTTGGCCACCACGTGCAGAGCGACCGTCGTCTTGCCGGAGGACTCGGGCCCGAAAATCTCGACGACCCGTCCGCGCGGCAGCCCGCCGACGCCAATCGCGATATCGAGCGAGAGGCTGCCCGTCGAGATCGCCGGAATCAGGTTGATAAAGGATTCGTCGCCCAGGCGAACGAGGGTCCCCCGGCCGAACTGTTTCTCAAGCTGGGCAACGGCGACATCCAGCGCCTTGTGCTTGATTTCCCCTGCATCGGATTGCTTGGTAGCCATGGCCGCGTGCTCCTTTTTGTATACTGAATAAATGTTCACCGGAGCCGGATTGTGACACATCCCCCTCAGCCTGTCAAGGGCCTTCTACGCGACCGCCGCCGCGCCACGCTTTCTATTGTAAATCCTAGCCCAACTCGATGTCCAAGCCGCCTGGGCCTGGCGGTGCTCCCTGTGCATAGCCCCGCTCCCGTGAGGTAAGCTGCCCGGTTCATGCAGGAATCCTCGCTAGCCCATGTTTGAACAAGCTTTCAGGAACATCGACGACGTCCTCCGCAAAGAGGCCGGCTGCACGACCGAGCTCGACTACACCGAACAGACCTCCTGGCTGCTCTTCCTCAAGTACCTCGACGGCCTGGAGCAGGACAAGGCCGACGAGGCGAAGCTGGAGGGCAAGAAGTACGCCTACATCCTCGACAAGCCCTACCGCTGGGAGGAATGGGCCGCACCGAAGGGCAAGGACGGCAAGCTCGACCACAACGCTGCTTTGACCGGGGACGACCTGCGCGACTTTGTCAATCAGAAACTATTTCCGTATCTTCACAAGTTCAAGGAGCGCGCGACCGGGCCGAACACCATCGAGTACAAGATTGGGGAAATCTTCGGCGAGATAAAGAACAAGATTCAGAGCGGCTACAGCCTGCGCGAAATCATCGACCACATCGGCGAGCTACGCTTCCGCTCGCAGACCGAGAAGCACGAACTCTCGCACCTCTACGAAGCCAAAATTAAAAACATGGGCAACGCCGGGCGCAACGGCGGCGAGTATTACACCCCGCGCCCGCTCATCCGCGCGATGGTGCGGGTCGTCCAGCCCGCCATCGGCGAGCGCATCTACGACGGGGCCTGCGGCTCGGCGGGCTTCCTCTGCGAGTCCTTCGAATATCTATCCGGGACCGCCGGGAACGCCAATCTCCCGATTGGCGATCTTCATGGCGCCAATCGGGAGATTGGCGTTCCCGGGAGGAAACTTACTACCAAGGACCTCAAGACGCTTCAGGAGCGCACTTTCTACGGCAAGGAAAAGAAGTCGCTGGCCTACGTCATCGCCATCATGAACATGATTCTGCACGGCATCGAGACCCCCAACGTCATCCACACCAACACGCTCTCGGAGAACCTCGCGGACATTCAGGACAAAGACCGCTTCGATGTGGTGCTGGCGAATCCACCCTTCGGCGGCAAGGAGCGCAAGGAAGTCCAGCAGAATTTTCCTATTCGCACCGGCGAGACGGCCTTCCTCTTCCTGCAACATTTCATCAAGATGCTCAAGGCCGGTGGGCGCGGTGGCGTGGTCATCAAGAACACCTTCCTGTCGAACACCGACAACGCTTCGGTCAGCCTGCGCAAGCTGCTCTTGGAAAGCTGCAACCTGCACACCGTGCTCGATTGTCCCGGCGGCACCTTTCAGGGCGCAGGCGTGAAGACGGTAGTGCTCTTCTTCGAGAAAGGCGCGCCGACGCGCAAAATCTGGTACTACCAGCTCGACCCCGGCCGCAATCTCGGCAAGACCAACCCGCTGAACGACGCCGACCTCGCCGAGTTTGTTGAACTGCAAAAGACCAAGGCCGACTCACCCAAGAGCTGGAGCGTGGACGCCAAGACTATCGACCAGACGACCTTTGACCTCTCGGTGAAGAACCCGAACGGCGGCGAAGAAGTGACGCACCGCAGCCTGAAGGACATCATGGACGAAATCGCCGCGCTCGACGCCGAGAGCGCCGAAGTCCTCCAAACCATCCGTGGACTACTATGAAAACCCACCCCGGGAACGCCACTCTCCCGAGTGGCGAAAGGAAAACCGCCAATCAGGAGATTGGCGTTCCCGGCGCGGGCTCTGCTATGAAAAAGGGCTGGCAAACTAAGCGGCTTGGCGACGTATGTGAGTTCGACAAAACACAAGGCCTCCATCGCCGCCTACCGTACGTAGGGCTTGAGCATATCGAGTCACACACAGCACGCTTCATCGGTTCAATTGAACCACAAGCTGCCAAGAGCTCAACGTTCAGGTTTTCCACAGAACACGTTCTCTACGGACGGTTGCGTCCATACCTGAACAAGGTGCTTGCACCTGATTTCGAGGGTCATTGCTCAACGGAAATTTTCCCAATTAAACCCGCTTCGCAGCTTTCGCGCGAGTATCTCCTTTACTGGTTCCTCGCCGACGACACCGTCGAGCGCATCAATGCGACGTGCACTGGCGCGCGAATGCCGCGCGCAGACATGAACGAAGTGTTGGATTTCGCATTTCCGTTTCCTACCCTCCCCGAACAGCAGCGGATCGTCGGCATCCTCGACGAAGCCTTTGACGGCATCGCCACGGCCAAAGCCAACGCCGAAAAGAACCTCCCAAACGCCCGCGCCCTCTTTGAAAGCCACCTCCAATCCGTCTTCACCCAGCGCGGCGAGGGGTGGGTGGAGATGCGCAAGCCCTTGTCCGACCTGTGCGACCTAATTGTAGACTGCGAACACAAAACAGCGCCTACACAGAGCGAAGGATTTCCGTCGATTCGCACACCCAATATCGGCAAAGGGAGATTGCTGCTCGATGGCGTCAATCGTGTCTCCGCAGAAACCTACTCAGACTGGACACGCCGAGCCGTGCCATCGGCGGGTGACCTCATACTCGCCAGAGAAGCTCCCGCTGGAAATGTTGCGGTAATCCCTGAGAATCTTCCGCTCTGTCTGGGGCAACGGACAGTCCTCATAAGACCCAAGCGCGCAGTCTTTGATTCCGAATTTCTCGCTTTGCTCTTGCTCCAGCCAGAAATGCAGCGGAAACTGCTAGCCTGTTCGCGGGGGGCAACGGTGCAGCATGTCAATATGAAGGACATCCGAGCGTTGGACGTTGGAGCAATACCATCCCTTGCAACACAACGATTCATCGTCGAGAAAGTGAACGCGGTTTCGGCGGAAAACGGGAGATTGATTTCGGTGTATCAAGAAAAACTCGCCGCGCTCGACGAGTTGAAGAAGTCGCTGTTGCATCAGGCATTCTCGGGCAATCTATAGGAGATGTGGGCGATGTCCGAAGGGAAAAACCCTGGGAGCGCCAATCTCCCGATTGGCGGGGTAGAGGGAGAAAGTGCCAATCGGGAGATTGGCGGTCCTGAGGGTGCCAATCGGGAGATTGGCGGTCCTGAGCGGTGGCATAGCCGTGGATATTTGCCGCATTTTGAGAGCGCCGACGCCATCCAGCACGTCACATTTCATTTGGCGGATAGTTTGCCGAAGGACGTTTTGGATCGCTTGTCCGGCGAGTTAAAAAGCCTTCCCCTCGAGAAACAGGATGTCGAACGCCGCAAGCGAATCGAGGCATGGATGGATGCGGGCCACGGCTCGTGCGTGCTCCGCGAGCCAAGCATCGCCGCGATGGTGCAGTCCACACTTCTTCATTTCGATGCCGAGCGTTATCGCCTGCTCGCGTGGATCGCGATGCCCAATCACGTGCACGTACTGTTTCAACCGCTAAACGGTTGGACAGTCGCGAAGATTGTCGCGTCCTGGAAAAAATTCACCGCACGGAAAATAAACGATCATAAGAGATCCGCTGGGAACGCCAATCTCCCGATTGGCGGGGTGAAGGGGAAGTGCGCCAATCGGGAGACTGGCGTTCCCGGGGTGTGGCATCGAGAGTATTGGGATCGCTATATCCGCAATGAGGGGCACTACCAACAGGCGATCGAATACATTCACCAGAATCCGGTCAAGGCTAGATTGGTTACTTCCGCCACAGATTGGCCGTGGAGCAGCGCCGGGACCGCCAATCTCCTGATTGGCGCAGTTGATGGAAAAAGGGCCAATCGGGAGATTGGCGGTCCCGGGAATATGCCATGAACGAAGCCGAGACCCGAGCAGAACACATCGACCCCGCGCTGAAGGCGGCGGGGTGGGGCGTCGGGCAAGCCAAGGACTACGCAGGCAAGCTCGCGGTGCGCTTCACGTACTCCGCCAACGGGCGCGGCGTCTACGGCATAGACATGGAGACCGGCGCCGAAGGCGAGGTGCCGCAGTTTCCCGGCCCGGAAGAACTCTGGAACCGAACCTTCGCGAAGGCCGCGCATCCTTTTCCTTGCCGACCGCAA
>JBCLBO010000073.1:0-17144 GCA_038916785.1 Candidatus Hydrogenedentales bacterium
GCAATTCCTTGACGATGCCAAGCTCCGACTAACGGACGCATTTAAAGCCTTGGCAGGTGACACGCTGAATCAAAATACACAATCGTTCCTTACTCTTGCGAAACAGTCCTTCGACAAGGCATTGACTGAAGCCAAAGGTGATTTAGGAAAGAAGGAAGAGGCGATTCAGGGGCTGATCAAGCCGATTTCGGACACGCTAAAGCAATTTAATGAACACGTGCAAGGAATTGAGAAGAATCGCCAAGAAGCATACGCAGGGATGACAGAGCAGCTAAGGGGCCTTACAACCACTCATGAGCAGTTACGAAGGGAGACCGGAAATCTAGTCTCAGCTCTTCGTACTCCGAGAACTGTTGGGGCTTGGGGGCAGATTGCGCTTCAACGCGTCATTGAGCTGTCGGGGATGTCAGAACACTGTGACTTCAACACAGAGGTCTCGGTAACGACGGAAGACGGCCGGGTTCGGCCAGATCTTATCGTGCATCTTCCAGGCGACCGCGACATAGTCATTGATGCCAAGGCCACGTTCAGCGCATATCACGAGGCGGTGTCGGCACAATCAGAAAGCGATCGAAATGATGCGCTGTCCAAACACGCGTCACAAGTACGTGCTCACATGGTGGGCTTGGCCAACAAGAGCTATTGGGAACAGTTCAACAAGGCGCCTGAGTTCGTAGTCATGTTCATTCCTGGAGAATCCTTTTTTGCAGCCGCCGTTGACGCTGATCGTGACCTCCTGGAGGATGCGTTGGAGAAAAGGGTCATTTTGGCGACTCCGACAACACTAATCGCCCTTCTTCGCGCGGTTGCCTACGGCTGGAGACAGGAACGAATCGCCCGCAATGCACAGGAGATTAGCGATCTCGGAAAGCAGCTGCATGACAGAATGAAGATCGTCGCAGAACACATCGGAGGCATAGGTAGGGGACTGGAAAGAGCCACCGCGGCCTACAATAGCACCGTCGGATCGTTGGAGACGCGCGTATTCCCAGCGGCGCGGAAGTTCAGAGAACTCGGTGCGGCTTCAGGGGACGAAATAGTGACCATTCAACCCGTAGATATAACGCTGCGGACGCTGAGCTTGCCTGACGGGTTGGAGCCAGGCGAGAACTCGACCACCCTTGCTGACTAGATTTGAGAAGAGTGGCTACGCCTAGCGGAAATACCGCCGCAGCGCTTCGCCGATTTGCTTGGCGCGCTGGACCACCGGGGCGCTCAGGCGCAGGCGTCCGCCGCGGACGGCGGCGCGGTAGTCGAAGCCGTGGCGGATAAGGCCGATGGCGCCGGCGAACTCCGGGCCGCGGGCTTCGGGCGGCAGGATTTCGACGCCGAGCGGCGTGCCGACGCGGCAGGGCGTCTGGAAGACGGTCTCGGCGAGGTGGACGAAGTTCTTGATGGAGGCCGCGCCGCCGGTGAAGACCACGCCGCGCACGAGGTGCTTGGCGAAGCCGCGCGAGTGCAGGTGTTGGCGGACTTTGGTCATGAGTTCCTTGGCGCGCTCGAAGATGATTACGTCGAGCTCGTCGCGATCGACCACGGTGGCCGCGCCGTGGACCGCGGTCTTGAGTTTGATCTGGCTCTCGGTGCGGCGTCGCGGGGGCCAGGCGCCGCCCGCGTCGTCCGCGCCGCCTTCGGCGGTGATGCGCTCGGCGGAGAGGCCGTATTCGAGGATGAGGTCGTCGGCCTCCTCGAAGGACACGTGCAGCCCGGCGGCGACGTCGCGCGTGAGGTGGTAGCCGCCCCACTCGAAGCTGTGCGCGCCGAGAATGCGCCGGTCGCGGAACACGGCGAGGCCAGTCGTCATGCGGCCCATGTCGAGCACGGCGACGCCGAGCTCGCGGTCCTCGGGCGTGAGGCAGCCGAGCGCGGCGGCGAGCGGCATGAAGATGATGTCCTCGAGTTCGCGGCGCTGCGACTCGACGCAGCGCGCGATGTTGTCCTCAATGACGGCGGGGATGCGCGCGAAGTGTACGCGGATTTTTAGCGCGCGTCCCGTGATGCCGATCGGATCGCCGACGCGCAGATCGTCCACGTACCACTCCTGCGCGGCGAGCGAGGAGACGACGCGCTTGCCGGCCTCGTTGATATCGCGCGAGGCCATGTCGATCGCCTCGTCCATGTGCCGCTGCTCGACGACATCGGCATCGAGCTCGATTTGGCCTTCGCGGATGAAGGTCTCGACGTTGCGGCCGTTGATGCCGCAGAAGAGCGTCATCACCTTGATGCGCGCTTCGTCCTCGGCCTGGCGCAGCGCGTCCTTCAGGCAGACCTGCGCGGCGCTGAGGTCCTGGATGACGCCCTGCGACACGCTCCCCAAGCCGGGGGACGATCCGTGGCCGATGACCTGAATCGTTCCATCGTCGTCTTTGCGCGCGATGATCACGCGTATTTCACGTGAACCAAAATCAACTGCACCTACAATTTCACTACGACCACGCATGGGCGACCTCGTCTGTGAAGCGGGGAGCGGGGAGCAAGAAGCGGGAATGAGATAGCGAAGTGGAAATCAAGAACGAAGCCTCCGTGTGTATGCGGCGAGTTGCATCCGAATGGATCCCAAAGATGAACGAAATGTGCCAGTCTTGCCGTATCCAAGATCCTCGGACAGAATGCAATAGTAGTCGCATTCCTCAAGCGAACCTTCCGCGATATTCATGAAACGAGCCTTGTCAGCAGTTGAGTATTTCCTGAAACCTTCGGCGATATTTGCAGGAATGGATACAGCGGCACGACGAAACTGACTTACTAGCCCAAATCGTTCATCCGCAGGAAACTTAGCAGTGAGCCGGTATGTGTCCAACACAAAGGCATGGGCGTTCTGCCAGACGTCGAGGTCGGTAAACGATCTCGCCGGTTTCCGCCGTTCCGATTCCTGCTTCACGCTTCACGCTCCCCGCTTCAGAACAGCAACGGATCGCCCGCGCCCCCGGTCTTGATGGCTTCGGGCCGGTTGATGGTTTGCTTGATGTCGGAGAGCGAGGTGCGCTGGCGGCTGAGCATTTCGCGCGCGCGGTCCATTTCCGACTCGATCTCGCTGGAGACGCGCTGGCGGTCCTTGACGCGCTGGCGGGCCGCTTCGAGTTCCTTGCGCGTGTCCTTCTCGCGGTCGCGCAGGCCGCTCAGTTGGGTCTCGCTTTGCGTCTCGATGGTCCTGGCGTCGTCGAGTTTGGCCTTGACGCCGGTGACGTCGGTCACCTGCGCCGCGAGCCGGGCTTGCAGCTCGGCGAGTTGTCGCTCGAGATCGGCGACCTCGGCCTCGGACTCCTGCAGGTCGTGCGTGGTTTTCGCGGTCTGCGTCTTCACCTGGCCCAGCACGGTTTCGCCGCCGGCGACTTCAGAGGCGGCGTTCATTACGAGTTTTTCGGTGTTCTTCACGTCGCCGCGGGCTTCTTCGATCGCGGTGACGTTAGCCTTGAGCTTGGACTCGGCCGCGCAAAGCATGTGCTCGGCCTTGTCAACTTCGGACTCCGCGATCATCGCGGCGGCCTGGAGCGCGAGCCCTTTGGCCGCTTCGGCGTCGCCGCGGGCGAGCGCTTCTTGTGCGCGCACGAAGAGATCAGCGGATGGCAATCCGGCCATGCGCACAGACTGCGCGATCGGTGCGGACACCGGCGCCGCGGCCTTCAGCGGTTCAGGCGCGGGCGCGGGCGGCCCCGCCGGCATCTGCGGCGCCTCGTCGCCGACATCGAATTCCGGCTCCGCGCCGGAGCCGATCCAGAGTCCGTCGTCCTCGGCGCCTTGCGCGTCGATCGATTCCTCTTCCAGCTTGTCCCGAGTAAGGACCTCCGCAACGGGCGCGGCTGCGGCGGCAACGGGCCCGGCCGTCGCGGCGGGCGCGTCCGGGCGCGTGGCGATTTCGAGCCACTCTTCGAGCAGTGCGGTGCACTCGACGCGCCACTCGGACACGTTCTCACTGGCCGGGTTGCCCATGGCTTCGACGAACACGCCGCAGAAGCCAAACGCGAGATCGGTGAACAGTTCATCCACCGGTGCGGGGCCTTGGCCGGTAAACAGGCAGGCCTTCAGCATTTCGTCGCACAACTCGGCGGAGGTGGCGTACCCGTCCTTCACGGCTTCGCGCTTGAGCGCGGCGATGCCGCCCTGGATCATTTCCATGGACAGGAAGCGGTCGCCTTCGGAGCGATGCGGAAGCCCGCCCACTTCGTCGCAGATGCGATCGATAAACTCGACCACCACGCGCGACGGCTGGACGCCCCCGCGCGCGGCCGGCGTGGCCCGTTCGGCGGCCTCCGCGGCTTGTTGCGCGCGGGCCTCTTCGACGCGCGCGACGCGGACGGCGTCGATGCGGGCGGAGGGCGGCGTGGCGTCGACGCGCGGTTTTTGCGGCTGTGGCTGGGCCTTCGCGGCGGCCGCGCCTCCGAGCATGGTATCGAGCGGCGGCAGCTCGTCGAGCGTGGGGAGATCGTCCTGAGGACGCAACCTGACGATATTGTTCGAGAGATCGGGAAACGCGAACGGATCGTCGGAGTCTTCGGCGGCCGCGTCGTATTCGTCGTTGACGAGATTGAAGCCGGCTTTCTCAAGCTGCGCGACTTCTTTCTGATAGCGCGCGCGCCATTGCGCGGCGAGCGCGGGCGTCGATCCGCCGTTGACGGCGTCTCCCACCAGCGCGCACATGAGGTCATAGGCGTCGACGAGGTATGGCGCGGCCTGGCTCGGCTTGCCGCCGGCCTCATACGATTGCAAGATGCGGCCGGCGTCGGTGAAGGCGTCGACGAGTTCGCCCCAGCCCTGGCCCAGCGCGACTTCGACGCCGAGGATGAGCTGGTTCATACACTCGTCGGCCCAGAAGCGTTTCGCGCGCCCGTTGACGACGGCCTGTGCGGCCTCGCGCACGGCGCCGAGGACGCCGAGCAGTTGCTGATCCGGGCCCGCGGCGTCGCCACCGTTGCCCAAGAGCATCGAGCGCTCATCGCGGCTCATGCCCATCTCCCCCGCCAATTTTGCTGCATGATTCATGACGCGTTCCCCCCGCTGCCTCAGTCGTTCCCCCCGCAGAAAGCGCATGCCCCCGCACCCCTTGCGCGCCCATGCGGTAGTCCCCTCGAAGCGCAGTATAGACCCGATCCGCCGGTGTTACAAGACCGGCGCGCGGACCTATTCGTCTGCCGCAGCTACGCGGGTCTGCACTTGCGAGCCGTAATACCGCTTCAACGCATCCACATACGCCTCGGCAAATTTTTGCCGCCACGACGGGTCCGCCAGCCGGCCCCGATCGGTTGCGCTATTGATGTTCGCCGTTTCAATCAGAACTTTTGTGGGCACTTTCGTGTTCCGAATGACCGCGGGCACAAAAATATTGGACCGCGTCCGCTGGACCTTGGAACGAACAGGATCGCCTTGGTCGTGGCACTTGATCTGCTTGACGCGGAGTTCCGCGATAAGCACGTCCGCGAAGTTGCGGGAGAGGGCCTCGTCACGCCGGCGTTCGCCCGCGGTGGAGCTAAAGCGGTTGAAACTCTTGCCCTCTTGATACGCCGCATACACGGCGTCCCGGCGCACCTCTTCTTGACGGCGGTATTGCGCGCCGGGGATGTACACCATCGCGCCGCGCACTTTTTCGTTGTATATGTTGTCGGTGTGGATACTGGTGAAGATGATCTTGTTTTGATCGGTGCCCCGCTTGATTTCGGCGGCGTAGATCGAGTTGGCCAGCATCCAGCGCAAGTTCGCGGAAACCGTGGCGCCGTTCTGGTTTTTGTGGCGCGGACTGGTGAGCAGTTCTTCGTCGGTATCGTTGGCGAAGCTAGTCACGTCAGCCGGAGTAAACTCGGAACTGCGATCAATCATGGTTACATGCACCCGCGCGCTCGTCTCCCGTTCGAGCAATGCCTTAATGCGGCACATGATGTCGTAGTTGATCTCGTCTTCGTGAAGGCCGCCTCGGACGTATTGTGTGCCGGGATCGTTGCCGCCGTGGCCCGGATCGAGAATGACCACCACGCCCGCCATGCCCTGCGAACGAACCGGAGTGCTTCTGAGCCGCTGGGCCTCGACCATGACCTTTTCGTACTCGTCGCGATCGGGCGTGCCTTTGGGCTGGTAGCGCGAGGACAGCATGTCCACGGGGATGCGGATCTCGCGGCCGGAGTCGATGTCGCGCACGTCGCGGATGCCGCTGCGCGCGGCGACGGCCTCGCAGGCCTGCAGGATGTCGGCGTTTTCGTGGTAGTCGGTGAACCGCGCGACTACGGAAGTATAGAGCGACTCGCCGCGCTGAATGGTGTAGGCCGCGTATCCGCCTTCGCGGTCTTTGCCGTAGCGCAGCGCTCCGTCGAGCGACGCCATATCCGGTGCCGGTTCGCGGAACATCGAGGGCGCGGGGATTCGATCGGGCGTGGCCTGCCGCATGGTCTTGTCGAGGAATCGCGCGGGAATGAGCACGGTGGCGCCGCGCGGCAACGTCGACGGGAGCGATTCGTTGAAGGGATGACCGAGGACCTGCGTGTGGTTGGCGCCGTTGCCCGTGATGAGCGCGCACACGGCCCAGAGGGTCTCCGCGCCGAACGCGGTATGGTGATACCAGCCCTCGGCGTTGACCGCGTCGCGCTCGAATACGGCGAGCAACACGCGCCGCCGGTAGTCCGATTTGAGGCGCGAGAGCGGCACGAAGGTGTTCGTCCGCCCGCGGTACGCGGCCCACTCGCTCTCGACGGCGAGGTATTTGGCGAGCACACGCTGCGTCCCGCCGCCCTGCGCCGCGACAAGTTCGAGACCGAAGACGCCGCCGTCTCTGCCGAGCGCGTACACGCCGGACTCGAGCGGGCGGCGGATGACTTCATCGGCCATCGCGGACGGCGCAAGTGCGCACACCGCAGGCGAAAGAAAAAAAAGAAGTGTGAGCTTCCCCCGAATCTTCGACACAAATCCCCCGCAAGCCCGACCGGCCCGCGTCCCCCGCGGCCGCCCTGGGCCTCGACGCGCCCCCGCGTCAAGTCCGCCTATAGTAGCATGGGCGCAGCCGCTATGGCCACAAGGGCGTAGACAGGATGGACGGGATTTCCCAGGATTGGACGGGATTAGGGCGGGACTCAGACGAACTTGATGCGGCGCGCGGCGACGACGACCATTTTTAGGAGCAACCAGCCGTGGCGCCAGCGCTGGATGTTCGTTTCGCCGTAGCGGCGCGCGCGGTAGCGGATGGGGACTTCCATGATTTTGAGGTTGAGCCGAGCGGCGCCGAAGAGCAGGTCGAAGTCGCCGAAGGGATCGAAGTCGCCGAAGTGTGCGCGGTTTCGGGCGATGCGCTCGTAGTCTTTTTTCCAGAGCACCTTCGTGCCGCAGAGCGTGTCGCGGATGGGCTGGCCGAGGAGCCAACTGAATGCCGCGGAGAAAAGTTTGTTGCCCACCAGATTGGCGAAGCGCATGGCGTCGTTTTCCATCGGATAGACGAGGCGTACCCCATTGACGAATTCGGCCCGACCCGAGGTGATCACGTCGTAGAACCGCGGCAAGTCCTCCGGCGGCACGGTGATGTCGGCGTCGAGGATCATCAAAATGTCGCCGGTCGCCGCGTCGAATCCGCAGCGGACCGCGTCGCCCTTCCCCGTTCCTTTCTGCTTGAGCAGCTTGCAATTTCGCTCCGGGTGCGCCGCGATCGCGCGCTCGATGGCGGCGTAGGTGTCGTCGGTGGAGTGGCCTTCGACGAAGACGATTTCGGTGCCCGCGCCCATCTCCGGGATGCGTGCCGTCAACTCGTCGATGTGGCCCGACTCGTTTCGCGCGGCGACGATTACCGACACCGTAGGCTCCGCGGGCAATTCGCCGTTGACCGGCCGCGCGATCATGAAGTTCGCCATGTCCAACTGGCGGAACGGCGATATCCGCGCGAGATAGCGGTTCGCCCAATCGGACAGAATCGGCACGTTCAGCGGGGCGACGACCTCCTCCCAGTCGCGCAGGCGCTGGAACCCGGCGAGTTCCATGAGATTTGCCATGTCGAGGCGGGTGAGCCAGTTTTGCGGGAGGACGGGCGTGGCGAGCTTGAGCTTCTGGGCGGCGCGCAGCGGGCCGCTCCAGAGGTGCGAATAAAAGTTCACGATCAGCCGCGTGTGCGGCGCGCACAGCGGCCGGAGCCGATGGAGGACGCGCTGGACGTCCCAGAGATCGTTGGCGATGTCCGAGAGCACGATATAGTCGAAGGTCTCGCCGGGGAGAGTCAGTTCGTGTGCGTCGGAGACGATGAATTCGAGATCGGGGTGCTCCTGGCGCGCGAGGGCAATCGTCGCCTCCGAAAAATCCACGCCGACGCCGCGCGAAGGTTTGAGTGAGGCCAGCAGCCGGCCGGTGGAGCAGCCGACGTCAAGCACGGAGGCGCCCTGCGGGACGAGCTGGCCGAACGCGCGCTCGAGTCGCCTGCGGTAGTAGCCGCCCCAGGTCTTGGCGCCGCCACGCGCGACGCCGTCCCAGAACGCGCGGCGCGCCGCTTCGTATGCGAGGTACTCCGCCTCAAAAATCGGGGCGGGCGAAGTCGCCGGTGCGCCGGGGCCGTTGCGCATACGTCAGCGCGTCCGCGGCGACTGGACGAAGTCGGCGTAGGTCACTTCGAGGCCCTGCGCGAGGCCCATTGACGGTCCCCATCCGAGGCGCGTCAGCAGCGAGACATCCAGCAGCTTTCTCGGCGAGCCGTCGGGCTTGGTCGAGTCAAACTCGATGCGGCCGCGAAAGCCAGTCACCTTGGCCACGAGTCCGGCCAGATCGCGAATGGTCACGTCCTCGCCGAAACCGACGTTGATGTGGGTCTGCATCGGGCGGGTATTGGCGTCGTAGCGCGCACGGTCCATCTCCATCACGAAGACTCCCGCCTCGGCCATGTCGTCGACGTAGAGAAACTCGCGGCGCGGCGCGCCGGTGCCCCAGATGACGACCTTGTCCGCGCCGTCGATCTTCGCCTGGTGAAAACGGCCGATGAGCGCGGGGATGACGTGGGCGTTTTGCGGGTGATAGTTGTCGCCGGGCCCGTAGAGATTCGTAGGCATGACGCTGCGATAGTCGGTGCCGTACTGGCGGTTGTAACTCTCGCAGAGTTTGATGCCGGCGATCTTCGCCATCGCGTAGGGTTCGTTCGTGGGCTCGAGCGGGCCCATCATCAGCGCGTCCTCGGCCATCGGCTGCGGCGCGAGCCGCGGATAGATGCAACTGGAGCCGAGAAACAGCAGCTTGTGGACCCCCGCTTTCCACGCTTCGTGGACGACGTTGGACTCAATCATCAAGTTGTCGTAAATGAATTCGGCGGGGTACGTGTTGTTCGCATGGATACCGCCGACCTTCGATGCGCAGAGATAAACCTGGTCGACTCTCTCGTCCCGAAAAAAATGTTGCACCTGCGCCTGGTTGGTCAGGTCGAGATCCGCGCGCGGGCGGGTGACGATGCGCGAGTGGCCGCGTTTTTTCAGGACGCGGATGATCGCGGAGCCGACCATGCCGCGATGTCCGGCGACGAAGATGCGCGGATCGAAAGAGGCGTCAGTCACGGGTCCCGCGCGCTCCGCATCGGGACCTATCGAGAATCGTGGGTCTCGTCCCCGGGCGCGGGGGCTGGTGGGGCTGGTGCGGGCTGTTCATCCGGGTATTTTCGAGGATGGCCGCGCCGCGTGTCAACCGAGCATACAGACGTAGAACGCCAGCAGGCCGTCGTCCACGTAGGACTGCTTTACATCGAGGTAGAGGTAGTTGCGGATCGAATAGATGCGGCCCACGAGCGCTTCGCCGTCGAAGAGGCCGCCGCTGCGGAACACGAGCGGCTTGGCAGGCTGGCGTTCCCCGCTGATTTCGACGCGGCCGGGCCCCAGGCTCCAGCGCCGCGCGACCCGCGCGCACTCCGCGCCATTGCGCAATACGCTGAGCGCGGCGGGAGTACCCGCGTCGAAGCTGAAGCTGCGCGATGGCGCGGTGGCCTCCACGCGAAACGCGACCTCGCCCGCGGGGTCCTGCGCGTTCCACGCCTGCCCGGAGTCGCGCGGGACGATTGTATAGACCGTCTCCCCGCGGTTGCCGGTGACGATTCGCTCGCCGCCGGTTTGGCGGTAGTAGCGTAGCAGCGCGTGGCCCGCGAAGGGATCGGGCAACTCGTCGAAGCCCGATTCGACATTCGGCACTTCCCCGGCCTCGACAAGCGCGGCGCGGCGGCGGACGGCGTTCGCAGTAGCGCGGTAGGTAAATCCGACGAGTCCACCCACGACCACGAGAGCAAATGCACCCGCGCCCCGGGACTTCCACGCGGCCTCATTGGAGCGTATGCCGTAGGCCATCGACACAAAGGCGACGAACAGTACAACAGCGTACGCCGCGATCACGCCGAGCGTCATCGGGCGGGTGACCTGTGGCAACGTGTCGTAACACACGGCGCGCTCGAATTCGGTGAGCCGCTCGTCTTTGGGATCGGGAAGGGTCATGCTGCCTCTGAGGTGCGGTACGATTCTAGTTCTTGCTGGGTTGCGCCACAACCGCGGCGATGTCCGCGGCCATTTCCGAAGCGATCGCCTCCGTCGCGCGAGACAAGGACCTCGGGTCCGGCCGGAGTATCCACCTGCTCGAAGGCCATGAGCGTAGCCGTAATGTTGAAAAGCTGAAGATCGGAAGATGCCGAAGCGAACTCGGTGTTGATTTTCTCCGCGATCTGCTCCTCAAGGCCGCTGGCCCAACGATCGATTGCGTAGTATTCAATCTGCGTCGGTGAGGTGCGGATCATGATCTCCGGGCGCTGGAGCGCCTGATTGATCGTAAAAATGCGCACGCCCTCGATCCGCACGGGCGGCGTAAGCTCGGCGCGCGGCGTCATATCGATCGTGTAGTAGCGGTATTGCGGCACCGACGCGCAGCCGGACAACAGCGTATCAAGAACCATGATCACGCCGGCCCACGTGGCATATCCAGAAAAGTTTCGCACGCGTCTTGTTCCTCCGTGTTGCCTACTGCCGCCCTACCGGTTCTTTGCCGCGAATGAGCGATTGCGGCTGGTCGGCCAGTGTGCGGGTGAGTTCTTCGAGATTCCTCAGCGTATTGTTCAGGGTCACGAACAGATCGTCAAACTCGGGGCTGTTTCGCTCGAGAGTGCCCTGGAGGCTGACGATCAGTTCCTTCACATTCGTCATCATATCGTTCACTTTGGCGACGGCCTCCTGCGTATTCACGAGGAGCGCGTCGATTTTCTCGCGGTTGTCGGTGACGAGATCGTCCACATTGTTGACTAGGCGATCGGCGGACGAACTGAGCTCCTTGGCCGAGCCCAGCAGGTCGTTGATCTGTTGCCGGTTCTCGTCGAGCACGCCGCGCACATCCGCAATCAGTAGCCTGCCGTCGCTCAGGGTCCCGTCGAGGCCGCCCATAATTTCGTTCAGCGTTTTGCGCTCTTCGGCCGGGATGGGCTCGCCCTTGTCGTCGATTACACCGAGCACGATGCGCAGGTCGGCCATCACGCCGCCGAAGCGGACGTCGCCCGAGCGGTCGAGCCCGCCGATGTCCGTCATCGGCACGTAATAAACCTTCTCGCCCGTCTGTGGCCGGTCACCAGGATCGCCGCCATGAGCGGGCTCAGCTCGCGCATGGCGGCGATGGCGACGAGATCGGGCACGAGGTAATCCACGCCGAAATTGTGGAGCTGATACGCGGACTGCGTGGCGAGGATCGCGCCCAACAGCAGGCAGATAAGAGTAATGATGGGCAACGCGTCGAAACCGATGATGACGAACTGCTCGATGGTCGCCCGCACGCGCAGGCCCTTGTGGCGGAGCGGCGCGACGAAGGTCCAGTGCAGCGTGTCGAGGATGAGCGTCGAGATGCGCAGAAACGCGGCCAGCGCCCGGATGGCGCCGCGCCCCGCGTGGCCCAAGATGGCCGTCATCGGCCTGCCCCCTCCCCCAATGCTACGCGCCCGCCGCTTATGTCCCTTCGAGGCTGGCGCGGATATCAAACAACGAATTCAGCCGCGCGAGTTCGAGCACGCGCATCACCGCGCCGCTCGGACTGAGCAACGCAAATTTCTTTTTCTTCTCGGAGGCGGCCTTGAGCGCTTCGATCATCGTCGCCACGCCTGAGCTGTCCATGTACTCCGCACCGCTGAGATCGATCGCCACGCGCGCCGTGCGCTCGATGCCGGCGAGGACCGCCTTGCGCAGTTGCGGCGACGAATTGAGGTCCACCTCGCCGCGCACCGCGATCACGTGCCACCCGGCCGTATCGCGCGTCTGCATCTCGAGACCCATCGATCCTCCCGTCAGCGGTCCGCGCCGCGGCCCGGCTTCGGCCGGCGCAGGCGCATGGTCACGCAATTCCCCGTCACTTTCCCCGGGCCAAACACCACTTCGTCGAAGACCTCGCGAATGAGGTGCAGCCCGAGTCCGCCCGGCTCGATCTCCGAGTGGTGGCCCGGCTCCGCGCGCGCTTTCGCCTCGAAGACCTCGGCCGAGGCCGGCTCGCCGGAGTCTAGCAGTTGGATCTCGATCCATTCCTCATCGCTGCGGAAGACGATGCTGAAACAGTCGTCGTCGCAGCCCTTGCAGCCGTGCCGGATCGCGTTCGTGCAGGCCTCGTCGACGCCGAGCACGACCTCGTCGGCCCGCTCGCGGGCGAACCCGGCCTCCACCAGATAGCTGCGGACCATCGCGCGCACGGTACTCAGGAGTTTCGGGTCGGCGGAGACTTCGAGGACGATCTCGTTCGGTTTCATCCGAGGTACCTCAGCGAGAGCAGCGTGCAATCGTCGTGCGGCGTCATCGGCTCGGTGTACCGGAAGACATCGCGCAGGATTTCGCGCACGACGACGCCCGGCGCCTCGCCGCGAAAATCTTCCGCGAGCTGCCTCAGCGCTTGCAGACCGAACTCCTCGGGCTTCTTGTCGATGCCGTGCGAAGTCGTAACGCCCCGCGCCTCGACGATGCCGTCGGTATACAGATAAACAGCGTCACCCGGATCGAGGTGATACCCGCCCTCCTCCCAGCTCGCGTCGGCAAATATCCCGATCGGCGGGCCGGTCGGCGGGCCGACCATTTCGGTGCCGTGCTTGCGTACGCACAGCGGCGGGTGGTGCCCGGCGTTTACGCAGACCACCTCGCCGTTCGCAGGGTCGAGCACCGCGTAGTAGAGCGTGCAAAACACCCCGCGCTGGGTCCGCGCGCTCTGCGCGACGTTGAGCAGATGGATTAGTTTGAGCGGCGGCACGTCCAGTGCGGCGTGCGTGCGGAATTCGGCGAGTAATTGCGCCATCGTGAGCGCCGCGGGCACGCCCTTGCCGCTTACGTCGCCCACGAGCAGACCGATCTTGCCCGACGCCAGCCGCACGAAGTCGTAGAAGTCGCCGCCGATCACTTTGGCGGGGCGCGTCTCGGCGTACACGTCGTAGCGCGGGTCGTCCTGCGGCCACTCGCGCACGAGAAAGCCCTCCTGGATGCTCGCGGCGAACTCGATCTCCTGATCGGTGCGCTGCTTCTGGAGAATTTCCTGGTGCATGCGGGCGTTCTCGAGTGCGAGGCCGGCGCTATTGCCGACCGCGGTGCTCAGCAGCATGTGCGCGGGCGTATAGGGATCGCCGGCCCGGTTGGTGTCTATATAGAGTATGCCCAAATTCCCGTATTTGCCGCGCAAGGGCGCGCAAATGATCGAGCGCAATTCGAGCGCGATGACGCTGGCCGTGGGATCGAGCGGGGTACCGTCGCCGGTGTCGCGAAGCAACACGCTCTCACCGCCCCGCAAGACCCGTTGCGCAACCGTCCGGCTGACACGGATCGCGCCAGGCTCCGCGTGTTTCATCTCGCCATCCTCGATGAGATGGACGTGCCCGCAGGCGGGGCACGCCTCGAGTTCAAAGTCTTCGCCCGCGAAAAACACCGCGCCACGTTGTCCGCCAATGGCCCTCATCGTCGTTTGCAGAATGCGATCCACCAGGCTGCACGGGTCATAGTCCGAAGCGACCGCATTCATCACGGCGTACACGGCATCGAGCAGCACATCGGCTTCGCCCGGGCCCCCGCCGCTGCCGGACTGGCCCAGCCGTCTCACCAGCGTCTCGGAGAGCGGCCCCGCGCCGGGCTCCGAGAGCAAGTCCGCCTCGCGCAACTCGAAGAGGAGTACGGTCGCCCCGATCCGGATGCGATCGCCGGAGACGAGCGTGCCCCCGGTGAGTTTTTCTTCATTCACACAGATACCGTTGGTGCTGTCGAGGTCCCGCCAGCGATACACGCCGCCCTCGGCGACAATTTCCATGTGGTGGCGCGACGCCGAAGGATCGTCGATGACGAATCCGCAATCGCTCGTCCGCCCGACGATCAACGCATCGCCGAGCGCGACGCGGGTCTCCCCGCGCCGATCGGACTCATCTGAAAGATAGGCCCTTTGCACGCCCTTGAGGCCCCCGTGTCCCCCGCCCGGCCTCGGGAAGCTCGACATATCAATTTACCGCCGCCGCGGGCCGAAGCGCAAATTCCCCGCACGCCGGCGCCGTTCATTCGTTGCAATAATTCCCGCCCATTGCCTATACTCTCCCTCCGCCTTCCTCGCGGCAGAAGGCGCCACCGTCCCGCGGGCCAGCCCCGCTGTAAGGAGAAGCGTATGGTCATTGTCATGGCCTCCCGGAAGAAGGAGGACATCGACTATGTCGTCAAGAAGGTCGAGGAGCTGGGCTACAAGGCGCACCTGATCGAGGGCGTCCAGCGCACGGTGATCGCGGCCATTGGCGACGAGCGCGGCAAGCACAGGCTCCAATCGCTGGAGTCCTTGCCCCACGTCGAACGCGTCTTCCCGATTCTGAAATCCTTCAAGCTGGCCGGGCGAGAAGCCACGATGGAAGACACCGTCATTCCCGTCGGGCAGCACGCCATCGGCGGCAAGCAGTTTGTGGTCATGGCGGGGCCCTGCTCGGTGGAATCGCGCGAGCAAATTATGGAGACGGCGCACGCGGTCAAAGAGGCGGGTGCGCAGATTCTGCGCGGCGGCGCCTACAAGCCGCGGACCTCGCCCTACAGCTTCCAGGGCCTGGCGGAGGAAGGCCTCAAACTACTGAAGGAAGCGAGCGAGACCTACGGCATGCCCTTCATCACCGAGGTGATGACGCCGGAGCAGATGCCGCTGGTGTGTGAATACGCCGACATCCTGCAAATCGGCGCGCGCAACATCCAGAACTACGGACTGCTGATGGCCGCGGGCCGCACGCGCAAACCGGTCTTCCTCAAGCGCGGCATGATGTCCACGATCAACGAGTGGATCATGTCGGCCGAATATGTGATGTCGGAAGGCAATCGCCAGGTGATGGTGTGCGAGCGCGGCATTCGCACCTTCGAGACGGAAACACGCAACACCTTCGATCTCAGCGCGGTGCCGGTCATGCGCAAGCTCTCGCACCTGCCGATCATCGCAGACCCCAGCCACGGCACGGGGATGTGGGAATACGTGAGTCCGATGGCGAAGGCGTCGGTCGTCGCCGGCGCGCACGGCCTGATGATCGAAGTGCACCCGCGGCCGAGTGAGGCCTTCTCCGATGGCTCACAATCGCTCAAGCCCGAACGCTTCGCGCAATTGATGGACGAAATCCGGCCGCTGGTCGAGCTGATGGGCAAGACGCTCGAACCCGCGGCGGCCACCGCCACGGCCCAGGGGCGCTAGGCGTGACGAAGGTGCGAAAAAAATCCGAGGAAGAGACGATCGCCGAGCCGATCGAGGACGTCGAGACCGGCGAGGCCGAGGCGCTCGAACCGGTCGAGTCGCTCTCGCGCGGCGACACGAAGCGCGCGATCTACGCGCTGCTGTTTGCGAGCGATCGCCCCCTGAGCGTGCAGCGGCTGGCCGAGGCGATGGGCGACATCGACCCCGATATCGTGGGCGCGCTGCTGGGCGAGTTGCGCGACGAGATCGCGGCGACGACGGTCCCTTTCCGGATGCGCGACATCGCGGGCGGGTTCCAACTGACGACGGAATCGCAGTTCGCGCCGTTCATTCGCCGGTTATTTCAGATCAAGAAGAAAAACAAGCTGTCAAAGGCCGTGCTCGAAACGCTGGCGATTATCGCGTATCGTCAGCCGACCACCCGGCCGGACGTGGAGGCGATTCGCGGCGTAAGCGTGTCGCACGCGTTCAACCAGCTACAGGAGCGCCGCTTGATCCGCGCCGTCGGCATTGCCGACGTGCCCGGGCACCCGCGGCTGTACCGCACGACGGACGAATTTCTGCTCCACTTCGGCCTCAAGGACATCGCCGAAATGCCGACGATCGAGGAATTGCGCGAGATGGTTTGAACGGCGCCCGCCGGGCGCCGGTGTGAGCGAAATCCCGCTGAGATAGCGGCGTTGACGGACACATTGTGAGCGTTCGACTGCAGAAGTATCTGGCCGAATGCGGCGCCGGTTCGCGGCGGCGCTGCGAGGAATTCATCTCCGCCGGCCGCGTGACCGTAAACGGCGCGCCCGCGACCCTGGGCCAGTCGGTCGAGTCCGACGCGGATCGCATCACGCTCGATGGCGAACTGGTCGTGCGCGATTCGAAGGTGTATGTGGTGCTCAATAAACCCAAGGGCGTGATCACCACCGCGCAGGACACGCACGACCGGCGCACGGTGATCGACCTGCTCGAGGGCGTGAGCGCGCGGGTGTTCCCCGTGGGCCGGCTCGACTTCGACGTGGCGGGCACGCTGCTGCTCACCAACGATGGCGAGCTAAGCCACCGCCTGACGCACCCGAGCTTCGGCGTGGACAAGGTATATATGGCGTGGGTCGAGGGGCGCGTCGCGCCGGGCGCGGTCCAGAAATTGTGCGCGGGCGTGGAGCTGGAAGACGGCCGCACCGCACCGGCGACGGCGGCCGTGCTCAAGCAGGTGCGCGATGCGACGCTGGTGCGCATCGTCGTACACGAAGGCCGCAAGCGGCTCATCAAGCGGATGTGCGCGGCCGTCGGGCACCCCGTGCGCGATTTGTTTCGCGTCGCGTTCGGCGGGGTCTCCGCAGAAGAACTCCAGCCGGGCGAATGGCGCTATCTAAGGGTTGAAGAAGTCGCGCGCCTTCGACAGCTCACCGGCATGGACAACGGCGCCGAAGCAAAGAACTAAAAGCTTCTAACAATACCCGGCGCCGGCCGCCATGGACCCGCATGGGCGGGCCGCCCATGCTACGATCGTTGGGATTTGTTACAGGCCTTAAGAG
>JBCLBO010000074.1:0-17051 GCA_038916785.1 Candidatus Hydrogenedentales bacterium
TCCTGAACTTGGAGGTACGCAATGTCCCGTGAAGCAAGTGGCTCCGGTCGGATCCATTCCAGGAAGGACACAGAACTGATCCGGGCCTCTTTCGGCCCGCAAGTGGCGGCGCCGCTCGATCTCAATCGGGCGAAGTCGCAAGAGCTCGCCGCCCACCCCCTTATTGGCAAGCGTCTGGCCACAGGGATCGTGCGCTTCCGCAGGAAAGGACGGATTGCCACGCCGGCAGACCTCTATCATGCCGGCGTGATAGATCGTAACCAACTGCGGAAGCTCGAGGCCAGTACCTTTGGCGCGACGTTGATCCGGCCGTTGCTGACGCGCATCGAGATCGACGGCCCGCGTCAGTACGTCGATGAGCCGTTCTCACTGCAATTCGCCTGGCTGGCGCCCACTGGCTTGAAGCCTGTGATCCTTTCGGTGGAGGTGCGCTTTCCGTCTGGCCTGATTTCCGGGATTCACGTCCGGCTATCGAAACAGGATCTCGAAGCGGGCCGGCTCACTCTGCCCGGCTTCTCGTCCGGTGAGTCTGGGGAGTTCTACATCCTGGCGACGCTCCGCGACGAAGCGGGGGGAGTGTCACAACTGAGCGCGGTCTTCGGGGTATTCACCCGCAACCCGGTCCAGATCTTTGTCACGCCCGAGTACTTTACCCAGTCGGGCGGAGCCGGCGCCCCTAAATACAACTTCGACAATAATCGTTGGTACTGCTACGCCCAGGTCCGGTGTGTGAATGGCGAGGACCGCAGCCTTAATCTGGGACGTCGCGTCGATGTCCATGTGACCGACGCCGGGATCGGAACGGTGGCCGACTTCTCGTTCGACCTCTCCGGCGATATAGTTATCCCCGCGTTTTCGACGGTCTATGGCAACTGGTACACCTCGCATGGCAGCGGGGGCATCTTCAACGAATTCTCGGCCAAAGGCGATCTGACCTTTCGGTACTCCATGAGCGGATCGGGATTCACGCCCACGAGATCGCAGGTGTGGCGGACGATGCAGACCATCGGCTACAACATCATCCGCGTCGGCGACTTCACGGGCGCGGAACGCAACGAATACAGGAGGGCAGCCGAGCAGGTCGCGTCTGGGATCTTCCGATCTCGGGACATGACCGTCTACGGCGTCGAACTCTACAAAATCGAAGGAACACCAGACATGGATGCCGACAAGGCACGCTACCGGTTCATCGACAACCAAGGCGAGATAAACGCCCTCGGAAACAAGTACACCGTAAACAACTGGTATCTGGATGTATTTTTCGTGGAAGGGCGATGGGACGGCACCTTCGGCAGTTCGCCGGTAAACGGCCCTGTCGACAAGCAGGGCGACTCAAGCGGATTAGTCTTACGCAGGGACTCAGATACAGTCAATCTGGGACAGACGTTCGCCCATGAAGCCGGGCATTATCTCGGACTGGAGCATGCCGACGAAGATGACGGTTGTGCGGATACCGACCCCTCTTCGCCGACCATCTCCGACAACTTCATTTTTTCCTCTTCACGGCGCGACAGCGCAGTGATCACGGGATGCCAGATCAACAAAATGCGGCAGCACGGATTGGTGAGGTCCATGACGCCGTGAGGAGATGCCTGAAATGACGAAGCGAGTATCGATAAAAAAGAGGCTTCCGGTGAAGTACCCGTCGGTTCCGGACAGCGAATCCGGTCCGACCCGATACAACGAGCCGGACCTGCCGACCGCCGCGGATCGAGTGCCGTCGGATCGCTTTCAGTTGAGCGACACGCGAGCGGATCTGCGGCTGCGGATCGAGCGGTTGTTGCAACGCAAGGAGGCGGCCCCGGAGGATGCGTGGGCCGACCTGGGGCCCGACGCCCGGTCCCTTCTGGTCGAGATGCTGGATGACGCGGCGGTGCGTTCTCACGAGGCGATCCTGCATCGGGTGATTGGTGTCGTGGGACAGCTCTCGGTGAAACGCGGCATTGCTCCGCTGAGCGCCATTCTGGCTGATGTGTCCGCAAGGCCCGTGACGCGGGCCTACGCTGCAAACGCGCTGGGCAGGATCGGGGAGGCCGCGGCTATCGAGGCGCTCGTCACGTCGGTGAAGGTGAAGGACGACATGATCCGGCGGCAGGTCGCCATCGCTCTCGGCCGGATTGATCGTGAAGCTGTCGTTCCGCACCTTCTGAGGTTGCGCGAGGACAAGTCGATCGCTGTCGCGGAGGTCGCGGCCGAGGCGGTCGGGCGGTGGGAAGAGAAGCGGGGGCAGCGTCTGGGAGCAAAACGGAGGGCGGCGAAGTCCGGAGGGAGGACGAAGTCGGCGAAGAGGAAGAATTCGCCGGCCGAGGAGCGTTGACCCTACGACCCCCCTTGTCCGCGCGACGGGACGTGAGCGTACCCGCGGGCAGGAGATGCGCGTCGAGTTGTGTTCACTGCCGATAGACGAAGGCGGGGAGTGCGCGAGCGCCTAACACGCGCATGAAGCCGACGAACACTGCGCTTCGCTTCGTGTTCGCAGCTTATGCGCATCGTGTGTGCCGGGCATGGCACGTCACTATGTCGGTGAAAGTCCGGCAGCCAGGTATTCGCAGAGCCGAAGGTTAGCCAAAGGGCAAGTGCGTCGCCGCGAGGCGGGGTGCGGTAGGCAAGTCCAAGGCGAAATCGCGGGACGATGAACAAAAATCGGATATGAGGCTGAGCCCGTACACAAACAGTCCTGAGGACTGTTTGTGACTGGCGAAGAGTAGGCGCGTCTCGCGCCGGGGCGGCCTGCAAGGCTGATGCAACCGGGGCCAGTGGGCACGTGACCACCAAGCCCTCCATCTGCAAATGGGATGCATTTTGTAAATCCGGCGTCTATGCGAGGAAGGATTCGTGTCTTAGCACGGGAGATCTGCCATGTGTCGTTAACGCGAAAGCGGCAACGACTGAAGGACGGGAAACCGGGTTTGACCGCGTGGCAGAAGTCAGCAAAAGGCATAGTTGGGTAGCGGCCCGCACCGAAGGCCTGAACCTTGAACGATGAGGAGCTGGGCGTGAAGAGAGATGGGACTGCATCTGACAAGCGCAACGCGGCTAAGCCTGCGGCGCCACCACCGTTGCCCCAGACGGCAACACCGGTGGATGAACCCATCGCTGGAGAACCCCAGATCGCTTTGGGCATATCGCGGGTCCCACCCTAAGGCCGGTTAACTGGTAAAGGCGGCTGTTACGGTACGAACTATGGGAACGCAAACAGTTGCGTAGGCCGGTTTGTTCATAGCGCTGCCTAACAACTGGTTGGAGGCCGACGTTTGAAACTGTTTGAGCGCGATCGTCCTCGCGGCAGTCTTCCGGCCGACCGACGGGGAGATTCTTCGCTACCGCTCAGAATGACAGGTGGTAGCCCGGAGGTCGCTCTCACGACCCCGGGACCGGGAGACGATCTCCCAGAACCCGACCCCAACGGGGTCGCAGAATCCGTTCCACGACCGAACCAAAAAACATGCCAGAACCCCGACCCTGGCTCCGCATGAGGGTCGGGGGATCGAACTGGCGCATCCGGTACAGATAGGCCCGCTCGGTCTTGAGGCTGAGGTGGCGCTTGCGCATAATGTTCCCGCGCTTCTTCGAGGAACTCGGTGACGGTGTGCGCTTTTGTTCGGGCTCCCTCGTCGGCCATTCAGGCCATTTTGCCGCGTTCCGCATGATAACCACACAATTTTGCGGTGCATATCCGCATCCTGCGCGATCTGAGCCACGGACAGAAGCGGAATCGTGTATAGTGCATGAGAATCAGTAGTTAGGCGGCATTGACGCTAAAACACAATGCGACACGGGAGGAGCACTTATGAAACACAAACCGAAGCGAGGTTTCTACTTGGCACTTATTGGCGCGCTTGGCGCTTGGGGTACGACGCACGTCGAACATGGCCACATTGCTTGGGCTGATTTCATCAGCCCCCTGCATATTTTTGGCCTTGTGGTGATGCTTGCCAGCTTTTGCGGAGCTTGGTATTCAGGGGCATCGGCTAAGACTAAGTAACGGGCATCCGCGTCCGTCAACAAAACGGTAATCTGTGAGATAACAACAACAAAACGCCGCCTAACCATGCGCTGCAGCGAACGGCGGCGGGCCGTCGCGGTTGCAATCGGCGCGTCTCGTGGCCGCCGTCGCTGAGCTTGGGTCGTTAGGCGACATTTTGCATGGCCGCTTGAAAGTAGGTGATAGACATGAGCATTGAGCCCGTGAAGCGGAAGCACGAAGAACAGCTGATGCGGCTACCCAACGTCACGGGCGTTGGTATCGGAGAGAAGGCGGGGAAGGAAATCCGCCGGCGAGCATCTGCTCGTGCGTCTCCGCAGAAATCATGAGCGTGCCGATATTTCCGGAGGCGGAATACGTGGCTGGGTGTTCGACGCCGAAGGCCTGGCCCACGATGGACTGGTCCGCCGACCCTTCGACCTGCACAAGGACATCGCGCGGGGTCGCGTCGAGAACATCGAGCGGTACCTGGCCAACGATCGGCGACGCGAAGATCAGGGCAAGAATCGCTATCGCCGGTTGCGATTTGGTTCGCGGCATGACTGGGTACCTGGCCATTGGCGCCTCCCGGGCACGGTTGCGTGGCGGCCGGGTTTCAGCTTAACACGAGGGCGATGAATTTGGTACAGGGAAATCCGCCCGCAGATTTGCACAGATGTACACAGATGAATTCGGGCAATGGACCACTGTTTTTGGGCAGCTACTTCTGCCGGGCCTGGCGCGCTTGGGACGGGGTCGATCCCTCGAAGCGGCGCAGGAGCTTTCGCAGGTGGGCGCCGTCGGTGAGGCCGACGCGGCGGGCGACGGTCTCGACGCTGAGTTTAGTGCGGGCGAGGAGTGCCTTGGCGCGTTCGACCCGGCGCCGGGCGACGTAGCCGGTGAAGGTCAGGCCGTAACGGCGTTCGAGCCGGCGGGTCAGTGTGCTGGGCGGCAGGCCGAAATGTTTCGCGGCGTGGTCCAGGCTTAACGAATCGGCCAGCCGCTCCTCGACGTAACGCTCGAGACCCGTGTACAGCGCCGCCGATCCCTCGTTGGCCCGAAGCAATTCGCGGCGGAGCGGCGCCAGCGCGCGGACCGCGGCGCTGACCGCTTCCTTGGAGGTCTTGATTCCTGCGACCGCTTCTCTCAATCTGTCCAACGGAGACGCAGCCACCCGGGCCGTAGGGGCGGCCGCCCGTGGCCGCCCTTTTATTTGGGCCGCATCGATCACCGCGGCGACTACCGCGACTACCCGCGCGCGGAGCGGTTCGGGCGACTGGCCCCGGCGCGCGGTGGCCAACTGATTTCCGACGGCCTCCCGGAACACGGCGGCGTCCGGGTTCGCCATCGCGGCGAGGATGGCGCGCGCGCCGAAGGCATCCCGGATGGGTGTGGCACGCTTGCGGCGCGAGGGTTGGGTGGGTTCGTGCGGTGTTTGATCGGGATTGGTCTTGGTCGAGGCGTGTTTCATGGATGTTTCAATACCGGATTTATTTGGATCGTTGTGAAGTGTGGCGACAGTGGACGAAGTGGGCTGGAGTTCGGATGAAAGGAACTGTTTCCGGAGTGTTTCGCCCAGCCATTCTGAGACTTCTGGAACGACTTCCGCGGGGACTAGCGGGATGTCCTCTAGAGAAAAGGGTAGTTCCTTGCGTTCCAACTGTTCCAGCCGCGCAAGGCCGTCCATCGCGTCGCGTTGAAGCGCCTTTGGCGTTTCAGCCGGACAGTACGGCCCGAAGGTGAGGACGTGGTTGTCCTCGGTCTCCGGCAGGGCGGGCGCGGCGACGCAGGCGAAGCCCATGTGACAGAGAAAAGGCACCGGCCGGCCACGCTTGAGGGCCGCGCGTGCGTGCTTCTCCCGGCTGCGTCGGCAAGCCTGGGGTCCCCAGGGGAGCGTATGGACGTAGGCGCAAGCCTCGGCGCAGGCGCCGCACCCGGCGACCTTGTCCGACTCGTGGCCGGCGTCATAGGCGTGGACAGACACGGACGTCCGCGCGACTTTCGCGGCCCGCGCGACGGCCCGCGCCGCCTCCGGCCCGGCCAGAAACTCCCCCGCGTCCATGTCCCCCACCCCACTTCGCGCTGTTGGAAACCGCGGCTACGCTTCGCCCAGCCGGGTTAGGCGATACCCGAAGCCTTTTACACCCCGAGAGAGCTTCTAACAATACCCGACGCCGGCTGCCATGCATCCGCATGGGCGAGCCGCCCATGCTACGAGTATTGGGTTATGTTAGATGCTTTAAACAGAGATCAGGGGCGGCACCCGAAAAAAATGGAATTGTTCACGCCGTTCGTTTGAGTTGGCGTCCCTTGGCAGCCGCTTTCGGCCGCGGCTCGATCGTGAACAGCGGCGTGGGCGCGTCCTGCGCGGCGACGAACAGTCTCGCGGGATGGCCGCGCATCGCTTGCTTCGCCATTGCGCGCGCTTTGGCTTCGGTGTTGTTTTCCTGGCTGACGTGGATCGCGACGACGACTTGCAGTTCATCATGCAGCAGGTGCTTGAGCAATTTGTTCATGTCACGGTTCGAGAGGTGGCCCCGCTTGCTTTTGATTCGCTGGACAATCTCGATCGGGTACGAACTGCGCTCGATCATTTCGGGACAATAGTTCGACTCGAGCACCAGCGCGTGCGAGCCGCTGAGTCGTTCGCGGACGAGCGCAGTGACGTGGCCGAGATCGGTCGCCATGCCTAACCGGCATCCGCCGCGCGACACCACGAAACTCACGGGGTCGGCCGCGTCATGCTCGACGCTGAAACTTTGCAACTCGAACTCGCCGATGGAAAATGAATCGCCCGCGTCAAAATGGATTTGGTCCGGGATGGGCCCGAGTTTTTCGGTGAGCCGCGCGGAGGTCTCGGGCGTCACGTAGACCGGCACTTTATGCTGGCGCGCGAGCGCGCGCAGACCGTTCACGTGGTCGCCATGCTCGTGCGTGATCGCGATGCCCGCCAGGCCGTCCAGCGATTCGCCGATCGCCGCGAGCCGGAGTTTGAGTTGCCGCAGGCTCAACCCGTTGTCGATGAGCAGCTTGGTCCGCGACCCGCGCACAAAGGTCGCGTTGCCGGCGCTGCCGCTGCCGAGCAGACTGAACTGGAACACGCGGCGCCCCCTCCCGAAGCCGGAGTCCCCCTCTAGTCCCCCTCTCGGCCAGGGCGACTATAACAACGCAATGCCCGCGCGTCAATTGACAGATCGGGGGATTGCTTCTATAATGGCATTGTTCTTGCTTTCCGGGGGGGAAGTGCCGCCTATGATGCGGATGGAAAATAGACTCGTTCAGAACCAGTCCCAGCGGCTGATGCTGACGCAGAAAATGCAGCAGGCGCTGCAAATCCTGCAATACAACTCGATCGAGTTGGAAGGCCACATCCAGCAGGAGCTCGACGCCAATCCGGTGCTCGAACTCTCCCCGCCGGAGCCCGCGCCCGAACCGGCGCCCGCCGCAGCGCCCACCACGACCGGCCACGACGCGCAGGACTATAACGACCGCGAATTCGACCAGGCCGAATTCATCAGTCCCTGGGAAGAGCGCATCAAGGAAGGCCGGGATTTCAGTATCAACCCCGAACTCGCCGCGCGGCGCGACCACTTCGAGAACTCGATCACCAAAGTAGATTCGCTGTCCTGCCACCTGCTGACGCAACTGCGCATGGCCTACGGCGACGACCCGCGGCATTACCGGATCGGCGAACGGATCGTCGGCGACATTGACGACCGGGGATACTTCACCGGGTCGATAGACGAAATCGCCGCGGAACTCGGCGAGCCTGCGGCAGATCTCGAGCGTGTGCTCTACACCATACAAAAGTTCGAGCCGACCGGGGTCGGCGCGCGGGACGTAGTCGAGTGTCTCCTGCTCCAGATTAACGCCGAGTACCCCAGGGACCACGAACTGCGCACGCTCGTCGGCGAACATTTCGACGCCTTGCAACACCGGCAAGTGCCGAAGATCGCGCGCGCGATGGGCATCGAACCCGAGCGCGTCGAGGCGCTGCGCCGCAAACTCTCCACGCTCGACCCCTACCCGGGCATGCAGTACGAGTCCGCGCCGACGCAGTACATATCGCCGGATCTCGTGGTCGAAAAGACCGACGGCGAATGGCACGTCTTGCTCACGTCCGAGGGCAGCCCTTCGCTCCGGCTGAACCAGGAGTACCGCGACCTCGCCAAGGACAAGCATATCCAGCGCGAGGACAAGAGTTTCCTGCGCGAAAAGATCGAGTCCGCCAAATGGCTCATCCGAAACATCGAACGGCGCCGGCAGACCATCCTCAAGGTCGGCTCGACCATCATGGATTTCCAGAAAGAGTTTCTCGAGAAGGGCCCCGACGCCATCCGCCCGCTCACGCTCCAGGAAATCGCCGATGTGGTCGGGGTCCACGAGGCCACCGTGAGCCGCACGACCCGCGGCAAATACATCCAGACGCCGCAGGGCCTATTCGAGTTGAAATACTTCTTCTCGCCCGGCCTAAAAAGCGCGAACGGCGAAGATCAGTCCTCCAAGAGCGTCCAGCTACAGGTAAAAAAAATCATCGGCGCTGAAGACAAGCGCCACCCGCTCTCCGACCAGAAAATCGCCGACATGCTCAAAAGCGAAGGCCTGACGATTGCGCGACGCACGGTCACCAAATACCGCGAAGCCTTGAATATCCCGGCGACGAACCTGCGGAAAGAGTATTAAAGGCGCCTAACATAAGGTAGCGAAGTGAACGAAGAATGGATCGTTTCCATTCGGCGACGGCCAAATCGAACAGAAAGAGAAGTTCTTGACGTTAGCCCCAATCGAACAGAAAGAGAAGTTCTTGACCTTAGCCCCAAAGGGGCGTCCTAGACTAGCCCAGGGCAGAGCGAAGCGTCGCCCTGGGTCGAGACGCCCCAATACGATTAAGCCCTGAAAGGGCGTACTCAGGGTTTCGTTAGAAGCCTTAAGCGTCTTCGCCTGTCTCGCGTCTGATGGGTGCCTGATCCTTCTCGCCATTTGCCGGCCCGATCTCGGACTTCCGCAGAATCAGCGCGGCATCGCGCAGCAGTTCGGCCATCCTGATCTTTTCCGGCCAAGGCAAGTCCCGCCGAGGCCGAAGCCTCCGCGTACTGGCGTCGCACCGTCGCGGAGTTGGGCGCTGAGCGCCTCCTCTGGGTGGCGGAATCGGAGGGGCGGGTGGTAAGCACGGTCCAACTCGCGCCCTGCATGGAAGCGAACGGACGCCACCGCGCGGAGATTCAGAGGCTCCTGGTCCATCCAAACCATCGGGGCCGGAGCATTTCGTCGCGCCTCATGGCCGAAGCGGAGACCGCAGCGAGATCACTGGGCTGTACGCTGCTCGTTCTCGACACGGAAGCGGGATCTGTAGCGGAGGCGGTCTACCAGCATCTGGAATGGTCGAGTGCGGGCGGCGTCCCCGGCTTCGCGCTCAGCGCGGACGGCGCGCCGCGCGCCAACAGGTATTACTACAAGCAACTCGCCGGGTAATCGCAGACGCCGGATCGCTGGCGGAGTTACTCGGCCACCACGATAGATCGAAGCGCGCGATTTACAGCGTCGGAGTCCGGAAAGCGGGTCTTGAGGTCGGGATCGATCATCACCGCACCGTCCGCGAGGGTAAAATGGGTTTCTTCAATCGCGCCGTCCGCACGCGTCACCTTCACAGAGTGACCGGCCCGGTAGGCGCGGAAATGTCTACCCTGTTCGCTCTTGGAAAAATCGTAACCGCTCCGCATCTCTTCGGATGATGGGTCAGGATTGTGCATCTTCGTATGTCCTTCGCTCGGCATTTGTAGCGCGACGGCATCCAATGATGCGAATGCACTCGTCCGATTCAGTGTACCATTACGACCAAAAGCCTATTGGTTGAAGAAAGACCGGCATCGAGCCATCGTTCCTCCCGGCCACCGTGGCCCGGATCGAGGACCGTCAACGCGAAGGGATCATTGAAGACCGTCTTCGCTTCCTCGAACGAAACCCCATGCTTCGCCTCGTTCGCGTTGGCCTTCCTCTCGTCCCATTCGAAGATCAACAGCTTCCCTCCGCGCCGAGATCATACACGGCTTCGAAAAATCGAAGACGCCTAGAACCCGCTAAAAAAGTCGTATGACCCGCAGAACTGGCGGCTCCCAGGCGCGCGGACAAGAACCTGTCCGAGTTCGTTAGAATCCTCCAAGCCATGAAATTCGTTATGGGGCACGACTCTCTGTCAATAATTTACCCCTTGTCCCGCGCTTGCCACTATTACCGATCTCGCGCGGACCCTCGTTGCGCCACCTGCCTCCAATGAGTGCAACAAATCCGCATCCATAGTAGGAGGTATTCGGAGCGCGGGACGACAGAAATTGCTTTCGTCATTTGGTTTTGCATTTATCTGTGTCCATCTGTGTTCATCGGTGGATATAAAGGGCTTGCACTTTCCCGGCCTCTCGCGCCGGTTGCTCGACTCAAAGCTTCTAATGCTCTGTTGAAATGGTCCCCCACTTGGACGGATTCGAGTCCGATGCCTCTCTCGAATCATAGGAGTTTCCGGTTAACGAGATTGCTTCGTCGCAAGCGCGCTCCTCGCAATGACGGTGTAGGCGGGGTTTTCAACAGAGCAAGCTTCTAACAATACCCGACGCCGGCCGCCATGAACCCGCATGGGCGAGCCGCCCATGCTACGAATGTTGGGATTTGTTACAGGCCTTTAGACTATGGTGTCCCCTGCGGTACACGGAGGGCGCACCATGCTTCGGGTTGTCGTTGGGCTGTTGGGACTGCTGAGCGTCTCCCCCGCTTTCGCGGAAACGCGGACGCTGCCGGTCGAGGTGTATCTGGACAAGGCCAAGGGCGCCTGGGCCGGGCAGATGATCGGGGTGACGCAGGGCGCGAAGTATGAGTTCCAGTCGAACGGCAAGCCGATCACCGGCGAGATCGAACCCTGGCGGCCGGAGCGCGTGGCGGGCGCGATCGATCAGGACGACTGCTACGTCGAGATGACCTTCCTCAAGGCGCTCGAGGAACACGGGCTCGGCATCACGCCCGCGCAGGCCGGCGCGGCCTTCGGCGCGTCGCAGTACGAGTTGTGGCACGCGAACAAACAGGGCCGCAACAACATCCGCGCGGGCATCCTGCCGCCGCTCTCGGGCCACCCGAACTACAACCCGCACGCGGACGACATCGACTTCCAGATCGAGGCGGACCTCTTCGGCATCCTCAGCCCCGGTCTGCCGGGCGAGTCGAACAAGCTCTGCGAAGTCTTCGGCCACATCATGAACTACGGCGACGGCGTGTACGGCGGGATGTTCGTGGCGGGCATGTACGCCGCGGCGTTCTTCGAGGACCGCGACGTGCGCAAGGTGATCGACGCGGGGCTCGCGTGCATCCCGAAGGAGTCGCAGTACTACCAGTGCATCGCCGACGTGATCGCGTGGCACGGTGCGTCGCCGAAGGACTGGCTCAAAGTCTGGAAACAGATCGAGGCGAAGTGGCAGGACGACGTCGACTGCGGACCCGGCGACCCCTTCAACATCGATGCGAAACTGAACGGCGCGTACATCGTGATGGGCCTGCTCTACGGCGAAGGGGATTTTCTCAAGACGATCGAATTTTCGATCCGCTGCGGGCAGGACGCGGACTGCAATCCCTCGAACGCCGCCGGCGTGCTCGGCTGCATGAAGGGATTCAAGGGTATCGGCGAAGCGATCACCGGCGGCATCCCCGCGATGGCCGACACGAAGTTCTCCTACACCGACTACTCCTTCAACACCTTGATCCCGGCCTGCCAGCGCATGACCGAAGCGCTCATCATCCGCGCTGGCGGCAAGGTCTCCCCCACTGCTTACGAAATCCCCGTGCAAGAGCCGAAGCCGCCCGCGACCTTCGAGCAATGGGTGCAACAAAACACACCAAAATCTCTGTAGGGGCGGGGCCCTGTCCCCGCCCGGATTCACGAGCGCGCACAGGGCGGGGACGGGGCCCCGCCCCTACTGTTTAGAGCTTGTAACAATTCCCGTCACGCCCAGCCGGCGACCATTTGGCACCTCAGCTTCCCAAACGACTGCACGTGTAATCACTAGAAGCTATCCCAAAACCATTGTCTGTTGTCATTCTGAACGAAGTGAAGAATCCCGCTCTTCAAATTTGTCAGCAAACTTCGCTCATTCTCGTAATACAACGGTAGAAGGCCGCCAGCGACTCAGAGGTTTTGGGATAGCTTCTAGGCAACCGAAGGTCTCTATTTACAATTCTGAACACGACAATGGTATATATTTGTTTTTCCACCAATAGACGCCGTCCAAGAGGGTCCTGTCGAATGACGAGCAAGCGCGCCGGGTGCTGGGTCATAGCAATTAGCCTGCTGCTGAATCCTTTCACAGTCAGCGCCCAGGAATCAGATCTCCCAGAGATTCTTTCCTTCGTAGCCGCTTCGGCAGCAGATCGCGCTCGCGGCATCGAGTCATACGAGGTTGCCGTCCGAAGAAATCATATGCATCATTCGGACGGAAAACCGTTAGTAAGTTTCTCCGACATAGTCCAACTCGCGGATCGCGGGAGCAAATACACCAGCCACGTGATCCGGTTTGCAACGATTCCGAACAAGAATTATGAAGTACGAACCACGACAAACCCGGACTATCGCGCATACTGGCCGACGGTAGGAAACGCGAACGCGTACGTCTTTGATCACGTTAGCATCGAAAGCCCATCGCCGGAATCGCGACCCCTCGTAGATCCGGTGGAGAAACTCGCGACTGACGGCTTGTCGTACCACTTAGTGTATCCCGCAACTTTATTACTAGGTCAAATCGAGTGGGCGAGGCAGCGACAGGCCGCAGGCGAAAAAATCGCATGGGGCGCCACAGAAGTTCGGGAAGGCCCCGATATGCTCACGATCCTTCGGCTCTCCTACGGCGGCAAGGATTACATGGAGTACCGGATCGATCCGAGCCGCGATTTCAATATCACGCATGCCTTCATGTTTCATGAAATCAATGGCAAGCGTCAGATTCGCCAATACTTTCGCGCGCAACTGGCGAAGCACGATTCCGGTAAATGGTTTCCTTCATCCGTATCGCATTTCATGTTCCTGGGCCCGGAAGAGTCCCCCGTGCTGCAGGCCAGCGACACACTGTATTCGGACGAGTTCTTCGATTCCATTTCGAAAGCCCCTTACTTGTCGGCGAGCGACGTCTTCGAGATCGAAGTACGCTCGATCAACCAAAACTTTCCAGCGAGCCGCTTCGAGTGGACGGCCTTGGGTGTCCCTGCGGAAACGAAAATATTCCACTCCGACACCGCGGGCCGGACGGTGATATACAAGGCCTCACACGAAATGCTACTGCCCTTAGAACTTGCGCGGGACTCGGCCTCAGGGCAGGTGGTGCTTGACGATCCCGAACTAATCAGCGGCCTCGACGCCGCCACTCAGACGAATCAACCTCCAATTTCGACTCGATCGGCCCCATCAAGTACAAGCGAGAGTCTCGGTGCCTTCGAGAGTCTCGGTGCCTTCGAGTTCGCACTTGGCACGTCGTTAATACTCGCCGCGATTGGCCTAATCTACTTTCTGCGCAGAAAGTAGTCAGCGGCAAGGTAAACAATTGGGAGGAAACGGTATGAAGACATTGGCGCGTAGACTGTCCCATTCGTAGTTGAAGGCGGTGGTGGCCCCGCCCGGATTCACGAGCGCGCACAGGGCGGGGACGGGGCCCCGCCCCTACAGAGATTTGAGTTTGAGCGTATTGTTAGGAATTTGACGCTCTTGACGGCTGTGGTATCCTTTAGGTGGGTGGGTGTGACCAGGATAGGCATGAGCAAACCCTTCTACGAGAGAGACTTCCCGAGCACCGTGGCGGAGGCGGCAGACGCCTTGGTCGCGGCGCTCGATGTACTCAAGAAGCGCGGGTGGATCAATCCTAGCAACGATTTTTCTCCGCGCCTGTGTCTCGAAGAGGCGCTGGTCAATGCGGTGGTTCACGGGAATGCGAACGAAGCTAGCCGCCGGGTGCGGGTCCAAATCTTCGAAGAGGGCGAGACGTGCAGGGTGTGCGTGTACGACGAAGGTAAGGGATTCGACGTGGACAAGATCAAGATGGCCGACTGCGCCCAACTGGGCGGGCGCGGGGTGAGCCTGATTCGTGAATTTATGGAAGATGTCCGATTCAATAGCAAGGACTGCTGCCTCGAGATGGTGTTTAACAGGAACACGTTCTCCGAAGCTTGCGCCTGAAGCGGACCAGGAAGGCGAGTGACCACATGACTGAGGCCAAGGGGCTCATTACTTTCGAGCGTATGGGGCAAGTCGCGCTCGGGACGATCACGGGCACGAACACGCTCGATGGATTGCACGTCGAGGAATTCGGGCGCGAAGGCTGCGCCTACGTCGAGGGCAAACCCGGGCTGAACCTGCTGCTTGATTTCCGCAACATCACGTATCTCTCGAGCGCGGCGCTGACGGAACTCTTGCGCATCCGCGAGGCATTGAAGCACGAGGCGGGGTCGCTGCGGCTGTGCTGCTTGTCGTGCGAGATTCAGCGCGTGTTCCGAATCACGAATCTCGAGAAGCTCTTCCACATTCACGGCGACGAAGACACCGCCGAAGCGCTCGCGCGCTATCAGCGCGCGCTCCGTGCCGCGGCGAGCGAAAGCATCTGGGCCGCGCAGGACGCGGGCGCCTGATGGCCCTGCGGTTTCGGACGCGCCTGTATCTTACGATCGTCTCGCTGGTTTTCCTCGTGATCGCGGTGCTCTCCGGGGTGATGCTGTTCATCCTGGGCTACGACATGTGGCAGTCGAACTGGCGCTCGGGCGCGACGATGACGGTCGTGATGACGGCGAGCGTCGACCGCGCGATCAATTTGCCGGCCTATATTCAAAAGCGCATTGCGGAACAATTGACGGCGCAGGCCGTGCTCATCGCCGAGCTGACGGAATCGATGGAAACTGCCGGCGCGCCGGCCTCAGACCTCTTGGACCGGCTCAATAACGCGCGGATGTCGGCCGCGGCCGCGGGTACGCCGCTGGAGGCCGTCGTCGTGACGGACGCGCAGGGCAGGGCGCTGGTCGCCGTTGGCGATCCTTCCGCGGCCGTGATGGACACGCTGCCGGTGATGACGCCTGGCGCGGTGGCCGTGGCGCGCGTGGACGAGCCGGAGCCGGGCGTCCAGGGCGACCAATACGTTTACGCGCCGCTGCCGCACCGCGCGGGAACGGTCGCGGTCGGCATGAGCCGCGAAGCGCTCATCGGCGTGCTCCGGCCCTTCGCGCTCAACGAAGCGCTCAATCAGTTCATGGTCACGGGCGAGTTCGGCAGTACTTACAAGCGCATGGCGGTGGTCAACAAAGATGGCAAAATCCTGGCGAGCGTCGAGCGCGAGGGGTCTGCCGCGTCGCCCCAGCTCTTGCGAGAGATCACGGAGTTTTGCACCCAGTTCCTCGGCCACCTGCCGGAAGACCCCGAGCAGGCATACCGCACGGGATTCATCGGCGGCCGGCGCGATGTCAGCGTGGTCACGCCGGTGGTGCTGGACGCGACGGACGAGGTGTTTGCGCTGTACGTCGAGCACGACACGAGCCAACAACTGGAATATCTGCTGGATCGATTCGGCGTGCTTGCGGTGGTGGGCACGGGCATTCTGGTGTTGGCGCTGATCACGAGCGTTTTCCTGAGCCGGGGCCTTTCCAAGCCGCTGATCGAGCTGGCGCGCGGCGCGCGCGAGTTCGGCTCGGGCAATTTCAACTACCGGCTGCGGATGAAACGCAAAGACGAGTTCAGCGATCTGGCGCAGTCATTCAACACGATGGCGATCTCGATCCAGGAATATGTTCACGAGTTGCAGCAGGAGACCTCGCGCCGCGAGCGCCTGGAGAGCGAGTTCCGCATCGCGGCCGATCTGCAACAGACCCTGTTGCCCGAGGCCGCGCCGCGGGTCGAGGGGGTCGAGCTGCTCGGGTGGAGCCAGCCGAGCAAAGACGTGGGCGGCGATTTCTTCGATTACTTTGAACTGCCGAACGGGAGAATCGGCATCGTGCTCGGGGACGCGACGGGCAAGGGACTCGGGGCGGCGCTGTTGAGCACGCAGTGCTCGAGCATCCTGCGCACCCTGGCGGCGCAGGACCTCCCCCCCGCCGAGCTGCTGTCGCTGACGAACAACGAGTTCTACAAGCGCGTAGGGTCGACCCACAAGTTTGTGACGCTGTTCATCATGACGCTGGATCCGGAGACCGGCATGGCGACGTATGCGTCGGCCGGTCACCCTCCCGCGTTCCTGACCAATCCGGAATCCAAGGCGAGCCGCTGGCTCGAGAGCGAGGCGGGCTATCCGCTGGGTATCGTGAAGGACGCTACGTTTAGCGAGGTCACTGTGCGCCTCGACCCGCGGGACACGATCGTGATCTACAGCGACGGCGTGACCGACGCGCAGGATCCCTCGCGTCAGATCTTCGGCGAAAAGCGGCTCGAGGACGCGGTGAAGAAGTACGCGTCGCTCCCGCCCCAGGAACTGCTCGATGGACTGCGCTCAGCGACTACGCATCACATGTACGGCAAGGACCCGATCGACGACATGACCGTCGTGATCGTGCGATTCGATCCGCTGGTGACCGTGGCGGCGGCGATGGCGCGCGACAAGTAGACCGGCCGAATGGCGGAGCGTTTCCGGCTCTAGTACGCGTTTACAGCTAGGACGTGGTATGGTTTCAGCATGAGCGAACTGTCACTCGTAATCTGGCTCGGTTTTTTTGCCGCGGCGATCGCCCTGGGCGTGGGGGCCTATTTTTTGGCGCGCAAGGATGATTCGCTGGACTGGGACACGAACCGGCGCGAGGACGAGCGGCGCGACAACGAGCGCCGGGCCGGCGCGGATCGCAGGGGCCTTTCGCGCCTGCTTCACGATCGGATTCACAATCCAAGCCGGCGGCGCGCGGAACGCCGCGAGGACGAGCGGCGCCGCTCGGGCGAGTGGCATGAAGAAATCGAGACGGTGCGCGCGAAGGTCGAATCCACGAAACAGGACGGCCCCGGCCGCTGAACCAGAGGTCTAGAGCATTTTAACAAATCATCGATACGATCGGGGCCAGACTCCTTTTAGTTTTATTGCGGTTATCGGTGTCCATCTGT
>JBCLBO010000075.1:0-17042 GCA_038916785.1 Candidatus Hydrogenedentales bacterium
CGATCGAGTAGAGGTGGGCGCGCGGTTCACGGGCGTATGGCGGAGGCGGATGGGAATCGAACCCACCAATCCCGCAGAGCGGGATTCGACGGTTTTGAAGACCGCGGGAGCCACCAGACCCCGTTCGCCTCCGGCGACAGGGTATCAGACCTCGCGCTTGACCAGCACCCGGGCCTCGGCCGCCCGGCGCGTAAATCCTTGCGCATCGAGGTGCTCGAGCAGCGGGATCAGATATTTGCGCGATATCCCGAGGAGGGTCTTGGCGTCCGCGGTCTCGAAGCGGCCGGCTTCGCCGAATCGGTTGGCGAGGTCGCGCCGGGCCTGCTCGATGGCTTCCCGATGAAACGCGATCGTGTTCTCGAAGGTTCGGGGTTTGTTGGCGGCGTGTAGCGCGACGATCGCGCCGGTGCTGACCAGATGCTTGTAGATGCGGAATCGGTGATCGTCCTGGCGAATTACTTCCGGCAGCGAGGGCGGCCCGAGCGCAGCGGCGCGGAATGCCGCCTCAATTTCGTTGCAAAGGAGTTGGTCACGATCGCTCATGGCCTCCTGCCCGCCGCGCCCGGCCAGGCGGAACTTTGCATCCGCGCGCGCGACGACGCCCGAAGCGATCAAGCCCTCCAGCGCGCAGGCGAGCACGGCGGGATGGGCTGCGCCGCCCGATCGGCCCAGGATCT
Source organism: Candidatus Hydrogenedentales bacterium (assembly GCA_038916785.1). Classification (GTDB taxonomy): domain Bacteria; phylum Hydrogenedentota; class Hydrogenedentia; order Hydrogenedentales; genus VFKU01. The sequence goes on from JBCLBO010000075.1 coordinate 678, forward strand.
CATCGAGCGAGAGTCCGGCCGCGATGGAATCTTGTCTGCGGACTTCATCGAGCGCGTCGATCGCCGCGCGACCGGCGGCATCGATCGCTTCCCGGCGGACAACGCCGCCACCCACGCTGACCAAACCGAGCTGGGACGCGGTGTGCCGAACGCGCTCGGGCGCAAATCGTTCATGGATTTCGAAGGCCTGCAAATCCAGCGGCGCGGGCTCGGCGAGTTCGCAGCGCAGGCGCAGGACGCCCTCGATCTCTCCGCGCGCGAGTGTCTCCAAGATGCGGAGCGCGTCTGCGCCGCCGCGGCCGGGCCGGCGATCGTGCGTGCCCAGCAGTCGTCCGCCGCCAATCGTGCGCATGGGGGAGTATGAACGCACGATGAAGCGCTCCCGCACGAGCACGGCCGCGGGTTGTTCCAGATGGATGCGGCCGAAGTGGGTCTCCCCCGGCTCGATTTCGCTGCGATCCAGCGCGTGAATACGTCCAAGGACTTCGGTGGTGCCGAACAACACGCGCAGCCGCTCGCGATCGCGCAGGGGCTGGCCCGCGGACGCCAGCAGGGTCATTTCGACGTCGAGGTAGCGCGCCATGCGCAGCGTACCGGGATGCGCGAGCGCGTCGCCGCGCGCGATACCTTCGCGGTCCACGTTGCGCAGGTTCACGGCGGTGCGGCGGCCGGGCAAGCCGCGGCCGACACGCTCGCCGTGGGACTGCACCTGGCGCACCGTGGCGCGCGCGCCGCGCGGGTAAATTTCGAGTTGATCGCCCTCGGCCAGGCCGCCGCGGCGCAGCGTCCCGGTGACGACCAGGCCCGCGCCGGGCATGGTGAAGACGCGGTCCACAGGCAGGTAGGCGTGTCCCTCGTCTTCGACTTCGCCCGTCTCGCGCACGAGGGCGTCCAGCGCGGCGCGAAGTGTGTCGAGTCCCTCCCCCGTTAGTGCCGACGTTTCGATAATCGGTGCGCCAGCCAAGACGGTTTTGGAGAGGTAGCTCTTCAGTTTTGCGATGGTCTCGGCGCGTTCATCGCTGGACGCGCGGTCGCATTGGGTCAGCGCCACTATCCCTCGCCGCACTCCGAGCAGTCCGGCAATCTCGACGTGCTCGATGGTTTGCGGCTTCACGCCTTCGCATGCGGACACGGCGAGCAACACCGCGCCGATACCCGTTGCGCCGGAAACCATGGTGCGCACGAAACGCTCGTGGCCCGGCACATCGACGAAGGCCACTCGGCCCGAGGGAAGCGCGAGTTCGGCAAAACCGAGCACGATCGAGATGCCGCGCTCCTTCTCTTCCTTGAGGCGGTCGGTGTCGGTGCCGGTGAGCGCTTTGACGAGTGCGGTCTTCCCATGATCCACGTGCCCGAGCACGCCGGCGGTCAGATGCTTCATGTCAAGAGTTGCGCGAAGGCTACTTCGAGGAAGGCGAAATGGTCGCGGTGCAGCGTGCGCAGATGCAGGAGGACGGCGCCCTCCGACACGCGTCCGATGACGGAGGGTTCGCCGACGCGCAACGCCTCGTGAAGGTCGTTGGCCAGCATGCCCTCGACGCGGACGGCGACCGCCCAATCGGGCAGCTCGACCTCCGGCAAGGACCCGCCGCCGGCGTAGCCCGTCGTCTCGATGGGCTCGGCCGCTACGCCTGGGATCTTGTTGAGTAGTTTGGCGAGTTGCTTGGCGCGTTTACGCAGTTCCGCGGGAGTCAGTCCGAGCATCATCATGACGGGGATATGGTCGATCTCGTCGCCGCCGTACAGGTGCAGCGTGGCCTCGAGCGCCGCGAGCGGGAGCTTGCCGATGCGGAGCGCGCGGTAGAGCGGATTCTGTTTCATGCGGGCGATCAGGTCCGCGCGGCCGCAGACGATGCCGGCCTGCGGCCCGCCGAGGAGTTTGTCGCCGCTGAAGGTGACCAGATCCATGCCCGCGTGCAACGCTTCCTGCACGGTCGGTTCGTCGGGCAACCCGAGCGGGGCGAGCTTCACGAGTGTGCCGCTGCCCAGGTCTTCCATCGCGACGAGTCCGCGCTGGCGTGCGAGCGAGACGAGTTCCTCGCGCGAGGGCGCCTCGGTGAAGCCTACGATCCGATAGTTGCTCGGATGTACTTTGAGGAGCATGCGCGTCTTGGGGTTAATCGCTTGGGCATAGTCCGCCACACGCGTGCGATTCGTCGTGCCGACTTCGGCGAGTTTCGCCTCGCTCGTCTCGATGATGTCCGGAATGCGAAACGATCCGCCAATCTCGATGAGTTCGCCGCGCGACGTGACGACCTCACCGTCGCGCGCGATCGTGTTCACCGCCAAGACGACCGCGGCGGCGTTATTGTTCACCACGAGCGCGGCTTCGGCGCCGGTCAATTCGGCCAGGAGAGCGTCCACGTGCGTCTGGCGCGACCCGCGGCGGCCGGCATCGAGGTCGTACTCGAGGTTGGAGTATCCCCCCGCCGCCTCCATCAACGCGTCCAGCGCCTCGAGCGCCAGCGGCGCGCGCCCGAGATTGGTATGGATCACGATGCCGGTGGCGTTAATGACGCCGCGAAGCGAGGGTTGGGCGGAGCCGTCGAGCATCACAAACACCCCGTCGAGGATCCCCTCGACGCCGAGATCGTTGGCGTTCAGGCCGCTGCTGTCCATGCCCGTCAAGAGCGCGGCGCGCACGGCCTCGATCGCAATCCGGACGGCCCCCACCACCCGATCGTGACCGAACTCGTCGATCAGCTCGGCGCAGCGCTGGTGCGCCAACACTACGTCCACCTTCGGCAACGCGCGGAGCAATTCGCGGGTCTTGGCGTTCATGCGCTAGATTGTGCACAAGAATGCACCCAATACTCCACCCGACTTTGAATACGATTTGCTCTGTTGAAATGGTCTCCCACTTGGACGGATTCGGGTCTCATGCTTCTCTTGAATCATAGGAGTCTCCGGTTGGCGAGATTGCTTCGTCGCAACCGCGCTCCTCGCAATGACGGTTTAGGCGGGGTTTTCAACAGAGCAACTAAGATTCGCAGCGCGCTCACGCGTGGGCTCGTAGGGATCTCCCTACTTGCGGCGGTGGGCGGCTGCGAACCGCGAAGCGACGATGGCGACCACGCGCCCAGAGTCTATCGGGACGAGGTGCGCTTTGGCCTGAGCTTCGAGGAGCGCATGGCGATTCCGCCGCAGGTCTCGCGCCTGCGCGCGGAGGCCCTGCGCCGGGCGGACGAGGTTTACGATCCATTTCGATCGCGCGAGGAGGCCACGCGGAACGACGAGTATCAGGCCAGGCTCATCGCGGAGGCGCGCGCCACGCTGCTTGCGGAGAAGAGGCTGTCCGAAGACGACCTGCAAGCGATCGTCGCGGAGTATCAGGCCTCGCTCGGTGCGAACCTGCGAAGGTGAGGCTGCCGATCCACCGACGGGGAGATTCTTCGCTCCGCTCAGAATGACAAAAAAAGGGATCTTCCGGTCCGGGGAATTACGCAACGGTCCACTAAGAAAACAGTCGGTCGTTGTAGGGGCGGCCCCCTGTGGCCGCCCTGGGATTCCGGCGTGCACCGGGCGGGGACGGGGCCCCTACCATCGCGGGGTACGCTTTCTTGCCACAAACTCCGGCCGCGACCGGTGCGGAACTCAGAATGACAAAATTTGGTAGGTGTCGCTCGTTCTTCAGCGGTGATCTGTGTTTATCTGTGTTCATCTGTGTACATCTGTGGGCGAAATTCCCTTACCCGCCAGCGCATCCTTCTCTGCGGCTCCGCAGTTGCCGCAGCTGTTGCAGCCGGCCTGCTTGCTGCGGCGGGATGCGGTGAAGCTGCGGTAGAACAGTCGGGCTAGATACACTGCCGCCGCCAGCGCAACGACGTTTACAAGGATTTGCTGCATGGCTTGGTCTCCACGCGCGGTCAACTGAATCCGGAGGCGCGCAGGCCCTGGTACGCGACGAGCGCCGCGCCGTAGGCCAGCGCGCTCATGTAGACGAGCTGAATCCCCGCCCATTTCCAGCCTCCGGTCTCGCGGCGCGTCACCGCCAGCGTCGGCAGGCATTGCATCGCTAGCACAAAGAAGACCAGCAAGCTCACGCAGGTGGCGAAACCGAATACGGGGGTGCCGTCCGCGCGCGTCGCCGCGGCGAGCCGCCCGATGAGCAGCGAGCCGCCCTCGGCGTCGTCCGCGCCGACGCCATAAATTACCGAGAGCGCCGAGACCACGACCTCGCGCGCGGCGAAGGAGGCGACGATGCCGACGCCGATGCGCCAGTCGTAGCCAAGCGGCGCGATCACGGGCTCGATCGCGTGTCCGAGACGGCCGGCGAAGGAGTGCTCCAACGCGTATTGATGCGTCCAATCATCCACAGAGACGCCCTGCTGCGCAAGCGAGGCGGCCTGCTCCGGCGTGATTTCGGGCGCGGGCGACTTGGGGTAGGACATCATCCACCATAGGACGATCGAGATTGCCAGGATGTTCGTACCGGCCTTGCGGACGAAGAGCTTGGCGCGGTCGTAGGCGGCGAGGAATGCGGTCTTGACGCTTGGGACTTTATAAGTGGGCAGCTCGAGCATGAGCGGCGCGGGCGATGACTTCACCAGGGTCTTGCGGAAGACGAAGGCCATCACAAGCGCGGTCACGAGACCGAGCGTGTAGGCCGCGGTGAAGAGGGCCGCGCCCTTTACCGGCGAGGCGGGAAACAGCAACGCCGTCACCATCGCGTACACGGGCAGGCGCGCGGAGCAGGTCATCAGCGGCAGGACGAGGATCGTCACGAGGCGGTCTTTGCGGTCTTCGATGACGCGCGTGGCCATGATCGCGGGGATCGCGCAGGCGTGCGCCGAGAGCATGGGCACGAAGGCCTTGCCCGGCAGGCCGACGCGGCGCAGCACGCGATCGACGACGCAGGCCGCGCGCGCGAGGTAGCCCGTGTCCTCGAGAATCGAGATACAAAAAAACAGAATGCAAATCTGCGGTAGAAACACGAGCACGCCGCCGACGCCGGCAATCACGCCGTCCGAGATGAGGCTTTGGAACGGGCCCGGGGGGAGTTGGCGCGCCGTCCAGGCGCTGAACGAACCGAAAACGCCGTCAATGAGCTCCATCGGCAGGCTTGCGATGCTGAAGATGAGATAAAACATGCCGAAGAGCATGGCGAAAAACGCGGCCATGCCGCCCACCGGGTGCAGCAGGAAGGCGTCGACCTTGGCCGTCTTCGCGCCGCGCTCGCTGCGCGTTTCGCGCACCGCGCTCGCGCCGACCGTCTCGGCCCAGCGGTAGCGGAGTTCGTCGGTGAGGATTCCGCTATTGCGCAACAGCCGCGGAATCTCCGGTTTCTGCCCGGCATCGGCGACCTCGTCGCAGACCGCGAGCAAGCGCTGTACGCCGGTCCCTTTACGCGCGACGATCGGCACCACTGGGCAGCCCAGGTGCGCTTCGAGGGTCTCGACGTCGATCTGCGTGCCGGCGGACTCCGCGAGATCCATCATGTTGAGCGCGACGACGACCGGCACGCGCAACTCGAGCACCTGGCTGGCGAGGTACAGGTTGCGCACGAGGTTGGTCGCGTCAATCACCAGAATGATCGAGCCGGGGGCGTCCAGTTTGGACGCAAAACCCGTCAACGCCTGCACCGCGACGCGCTCTTCGCCCGAGCAGCCCTTGAGCGTGTAGAGGCCGGGCATATCATAGATTTCGCGTTCGCGTCCGCCGAGGCGCACGGTGCCAGACCGGAGATCGAGAGTGGTGCCGGGGAAGTTTTGCGTTTTGTGGCGCAGGCCGGTGATCTGGTTGAACAGCGTGGTCTTGCCTGCGTTCGGATTGCTCACGAGCATGAGCGGCGCATTGCGTGAAATGGGAGCGCCCCCGCTGACTTCGTTGTCGCGCACGAGGGTCGCCATGGCGAAGGCTCAGGCGATCCCCGCCGGGGGAAGGGAGTCGGGGGTCACTTGGATGCGCCGGGCGATGGAAGGAGCGATGCCGATGCGCGCGCCGTAGACCTGGACGACGGTAGGGTCGCTGGCGCGCACGAGGCGCACCTTCTGGCCGACGCTCACGCCGAGACCAGCCATGCGCGCGGCGTGCTCGGCGTCGAGCGAGACTCCGTCCACGCGGCACATCGTGCCGGGCGGCATGTCGAACAGCGAAGTCGTCGAGGTGAGTGATAGTAGGCTCATCGTCCGATCAGTCCCTAGCGCGCGCCGCATTGTTACCCGCCGAATGCTCAGCTAGCTTAACATCCGCGTGGCATACATTGCAAGAGGGATGTTTTAGCCTATAACCATCTGTCCCAGCTAGAGTTAAGCTCATACGAAAGCACGACGACTATCCACAGTCGTTGGGAGCGATAGCGAAGCAATCTTGCTCCTGCTAAGAAAACAGGCTCGGCTCACGCGGAGAAATTGAGACGCGGAGGGCTTTGGTGGCATCGGCTTCCAGTCCGCGGGGGCGCGTCTGACCCTTGAAATATGACGACCGATACTCGGCAGGATACGGAGATTTCCATCGGCTGGAAGCCGATGCCACCAAAGGACGCGCTTTCTTTCTTCAAATTCCGGCGAGAGCCGGTGGGAAACTCGCAACGATCGTTGGGGTAGTTTCGTTTCCAAAATTCTGCGAATCACTCACAACAGAGTCACGCGGGCGAAGAACTGGAACTCGTCGAGCGAAATGGACAACGGGACTTCGCTGGGATCGCAGCCGCCCTCCTTCACGTCGAGCGTTTTTGCGAGTGTCTCGCGCTGGACGTATTCGTGGAACTCCTGAATCGCTTCACAGAACGGCCGATGCGTACTGAAAACCGTCACCTCGATCTGCGCGTCGTAGGCCAGCCGTTTGTCTTTGCGCACGTCCTGCACGGTCCTGACTAAGTCTCGCGCCCATCCTTCACGCCGCAGCTCATCGGTGATCTCTGTGGCGATGACGACGACCATGTCGCGCCCCTGCGCGGCGGCGAATCCGGGCCGCGGGGCCAGGCGGACGTCGAGTTCCTCCGGCGCGAACTCGAATCGTTCGCCTTCGACTTCGAGCGCCGCACTCCCCTGCTGCAATTGCGCATAGAGGTCCGCGCCGTTCGCTTTTTGCAGTACCGCGCCGAGCGCCTTCACCTTTTTGCCGAGTTTCGGTCCGAGCACTTTGAAGTTCGGCTTCACTTCGTAGGTCACGTATTGCTGCGGATTGTTGCTGAATGTAATTTCCCTGATGTTAAGTTCTTCTCTCAGCAGTTCAAGATGTTCCTTCAAGTGTTGAAGATTATAGGTGTCAACACTTGGAAGAACGATTTCACATTTCGCCAATGGTTGGCGTACTTTGATATTTGCGATCCGGCGCGCACGTAGACCCAAGTTCACAATAGCTCGTGTGACTTCCATCTTATCAATCAGAACGTGGTCTAATTCATTTGTATCGACGTCCAAGGGAAAATCTGCAAAGTGCACGCTATCGAACGCTCCAGGTAATGGCTTTGAAAGATTTCGCCATGTAACCTCGGCAAAGAAGGGCGTAAACGGCGCTGCTAGACGTGCAAACCCCAAGAGACACTCATAAAGAGTCCAATATGCATCTGCCTTATCCTGTGTCCATTCAGAGGCCCAAAACCGCCGTCTGCTTCTGCGTACATACCAGTTTGACAGCGCGTCCAGAAAATCCGAGACTTCTCGCGCCGCAGGATAAGAATTCAGTTCGTCCATGTAGTCCCGAACGCGATGCACGGTATTATCAAATAAATCGAGAATCCAGCAGTCCAGCTCGCTGCGCTTCTTGCGAGGGGTGTAGGGTGCCTTCGCGTTCGCCGTGCCGGGCTTCTCCGTCGAAACGCCCTTGAGGAACTCCACGGGCGCGCCGGAGGGATCGAAGCCGTCGAGATTGGCATAGATCACGAAGAAACTGTAGACGTTGGACCAGCGCACGAGGAGTTCGCGCTGCGCCTCCTCGACGATTTTCTCCGAGAGGCGGCTGCTGCTCGTGGGCGGGTTTTTCGCGATGAAGCTCCACCGCAACGCATCCGCGCTGAACTTGTCGAAGAGTATCGCGGGTTCGCTGTAATTCTTGAGCCGCTTGCTGAGTTTCGTGCCGTCTTCGCCGAGGATGTGGCCGAGACAGATGCAGGACTTGAAGGGATGCGGCCATGGTTTGTCTTTTCCGAAGAGGACGGTGCTGATGGCGAGCATCGCGTAAAACCAGCCGCGGGTTTGGTCGATGGCCTCGCTGATGAAGTCGGCGGGGAATCGGTCCCAGAACAGCGCCTCGGAACCCTTGACGTGCGGGTAGCCCCACTGCGCGAAGGGCATGGAGCCGGCATCGAACCACACGTCGATCACTTCGGGCACGCGGCGCATCCGCGCGGAATCGTCCTTCGGGCTGCGGTAGGTCACGGCGTCGATGTAGGGTTTGTGAACTTTAAGATGCTCGCTGAGCGACGGTGTGGCCTTCTTCGCGGCGTCCCAAACCTCGGTGCCGCGGACGTCGGGCTTCGCGAGCAACTCGGCGTAGCTGCAAATGACCTCCATATGCCCGGTCTTCTCGCAGACCCACACCGGCAGCGGCGTGCCCCAGAAGCGTTCGCGGGAGAGCGCCCAGTCGACGTTGTTCGCCAAGAAGTTTCCGAAGCGCCCGTCGCGGATGTGCTCGGGTTGCCACTGGATTTTCGCGTTGTTCGCCAGAAAATCCGGGATGAATTCCGAGGTGCGGATGAACCAACTGCGCCGCGCGTATTGGATCAGCGGGTCCTTGTCCGAGCGCGGCGAGAAGGGATACGGGTGGCGATAGGTGTCGTGCTTGAGGATCATCCCCCGCTGCTTGAGCAGGCGGATGATGCCCTTGTCGGCCTCTTTGCAGAATTGCCCGGCGAAGGGTTTGTTGTCGAAGGGGTCGGTGTCGGTCACGCGCGCGTCGAAAGTGCCGTCGGGTTTGACGTAGCACAGAAACCCGATCCCGCGATCCTTGCACACGCGGTAGTCGTCTTCGCCGAAGGCCGGCGCGGTGTGTACGATGCCCGTACCGGTCTCGATATCGACGAAATCGCCGGCGATCACTTGCCAGTATTTCGTCGCGGGCGCGTCGCTCTCGATTTGCGTCGGCGCGCCGTAGTTGAACAACGGCTGATAGGTCGCGCCAATGAGCGCGTCGCCGAGAAATTCGTCGACGAGCGTCGCGCTGTCGCCGAAGTAACGCTCGACGACGGCCTTGGCGAGGATGAAGTATTCCTCGCTGGATTCGTGTGTGACTTTCACCAGCGCGTAGTCAATCGCTGCGCCGACAGTCGCCGCGCAATTGCTGAGCAGCGTCCAGGGCGTCGTCGTCCAGACGAGCAAGCTGACCGGCTTGCCCTGGAGCGAGAAGCGTGCCTTGCTCTCCTCCGTCAACGGCAGCCGCACCGTGATCGCGGGGTCGTCGATGTCGCGGTAGCCCTCGCCCACTTCGCCGGCGGACAGCGCGGTGCCGCCCTGCGCCCACCACCAGACGACCTTGTGGCCCTGGTAGAGCAGGCCCCGATCAAAGAGCTGGCCCAGCGCCCACCACACGCTCTCGACGTAGCTCTGGTGATAGGTCACATACGCCGCGTCGAGGTCCACCCAGAAGCCGATGCGGTCGGTGAGTTCCTCCCACTCCTTCTGGTAACGGAACACGGACTCGATGCACGCGCGGTTGAACTTTTCGACGCCGTAGGCCTCGATTGCCGCCTTGCCGCCCTCGAGGATGCCGAGCTCCTTGCACACCTCCACCTCGACCGGAAGTCCGTGCGTGTCCCACCCAGCCTTGCGCTCGCAGTAGTGCCCCGTCATCGTCATGTAACGCGGGAAGATGTCTTTGATTGTCCGCGTCAGGCAATGCCCCGGATGCGGCAGGCCGTTCGCCGTCGGCGGGCCTTCGTAGAAAATGAAGCGATCCCGGTCCTTGCGCGCCTCCAGCGATTTCCGGTAAATGCGGTTCTCTTTCCAGAATTTGTTTATTTCCTTCTCCGCCGCCGAGAAATTGAACGGTGTCGGCACCGGCTCGAAGATGTTTTCAGTCATGCTCAGAAGACGCCCCGAAACACCACGGGCGGCCATTACGCCGCCCGGATTGACTGGAATAATGACCGTTCACAGCATCTGGATTCAAACTGTATTGATATGCAACGCTTTGATAGCCGCAAGTATGACCACAGGATTTTTATGTCCGGAATCGAACCAATGCCTTGTCCTTTGTGCGGCCAAGCCGCCGAAGGACAACATCACTGCCAGCGTCCGCAAGGCGGCTGGTTCGCGTACTTTCGCTGCCAGCATTGCGGAGACTTCATTTGCTCATGGGGCAACGTGAAACAACTTTCAGAACTTGGGCCAGTAAAAAAAGCAATGCTCAGTTGGTTCGTTCGCCGGAATCATCTACCTCAGAGACCGGTAGACTTAACCGATGACAAACTGCACCAAGTTCTTGCGACCGAAAAACTGCCAACACCATCAATACAAGCCAACAATCTCCTTCTTTGGCTCGGAGACGAACTAGAAACCGCGGGCCAGACTCGTCAAATAATTGACGCGAGCGGTCTTTCTCAGAGAACCGGATGCGCCGGTACAAGTGGATTGAAGTCCATTTTTAGCTATTTGATCGATTCGAAACTTATTATGGGTGAGTTTTTCCCTAAAGATAATCCGAACATGCGTGGTGTCTCTCTCACAATGCAGGGATGGATGGAGTATGGAAAACTCTCTGAGAAACGCATCGATTCCAGAACAGCTTTCATGGCAATGCCCTTCGGTAACGAGTCGGTACGAAAGGCGTTTGACGAATGTTTTAAGAAAGCTGTGAAACGCACCGGGTTCGAACTACAGATTGTAAGTGATTACTCTACGACCGGTCTTATTGACAACCATATAAGCGTCGGTATTATGCGATCAGCTTTCGTTATCGCAGATCTCACTACAGCAAACAACGGAGCATATTGGGAAGCTGGAATCGCCGAAGGGCTTGGGAGGCCTGTCTTTTACACGTGCGAGAAGGCGTGGTTTGAGACCCATAGAACGCACTTCGATACGAATCATCATGTGACGACGATTTGGGACTTAGACAATCTTCAACATTCCGAAAACGAACTTGCTGACCGAATCAGAAGGACATTTCCCGATCGCGCGAAGCTCGATGACTAAGGCTTCTGCACAGGTTAAAAATGCAGAATCACTTCGCGCGATCCCGCTCCACGCGCAACTTCCGGTTCCCGTCGTACAGCAACTGGTCGATCCACTTGTAGAACGCTGCGGAATCGACAAAGGGATGCGGCTCGCCGGGTTTGCGCGCCTTGAGCAACTCTGCACGCTCGAAAACCGTGCCCATCGCGGGATGGTTCGGCACACTGACCTCAATGCCGGGCAGCGCCTTGATGCGCTCCATGCTGCTGACGAACATTTCGCTCTGTTGGATCCCGGCGAAGTTCAGTCCGGCGCCACCGACGACAAACGCCTTGTACGATTTCGCGCCATCGCGCACGGTGAATTCAATCGACGTGACGCCCAGCGTGTGGCCGGGCGTCGAATACAATCCGAGCCTGGTGTCGCCGAGCGTCGTGGAACCCCCTTGGATGACGATGTCCTTCGCCACCGAGTCGTACTTCCCGCCGGCCTTGTGGTTGAGATACATGTCCCAATCGGCCTCCGCCATGCCGATGCGCACGCCCGGCGCGGCGTCTGTCACTACCTTTAGCCCGGCTGCGTGGTCGAAGTGCCCGTGCGTGACGATGCAGGACTTTATTTGTGTCGTATCGAAACCGAGTTTTCGGATGTTCGCCAGCATCGGCGCGGTGAATTCGCCGTACAACGTGTCGATCAGAATCAGCCCGTCGCTGGTCGGAATCAGCCACGCGCTCACCCAGTCCATCCCGACGTAATACAGGTTGTCGAAAACCTTGAACGGCTCGACCATCTTCGCATCGCGGATGGCCTTGGAGAGATCGGCCTGCGGCGCAGTCGGGCGCTCCTGAGCGAAGCATTGAGCTGAGAAAGCCAATATTGCTGCCGCAACGAGCACACGCATGAACACATCGACACCCTCCCGTGCGCAGTATAGCATGAGTGCAACGGTCGCGCGGGAGCGCGACCCTCCCATTCGTTTCCTTCTGTAAAACTATTCCGCCTGGGCTTCGAGGCGCTTCTTGGCCTCGTGTCTGCACATGGCGAGCATGTTGGTGAGGCCGAGGTTTTTGCCGATGGAGAGCTCTGCTCCGAAGATTTCGTAGATGATGTCGGGCGGGATCGCGGCGACCTGTTCGATGGGTGCGCCGGAGCAGGTGCGGTCGATGAGCGCGGCGGTGGCTTTTGCGGAGACGCCTTGGGGGTTCTCGACTGCGAAATAGAATTTCAGGCCGGGACCTTGTTCGACGGCCCAGACGTAGGCCTGCGACTCGCAGGCAGGGACTTTGCGGTCCTGGGGATAGGGCGGTGCGGCGATTTCGGCGGGGACGACCCTGTAGGTCTCGCCGATGTCGATGAGCATCTGGATGCGCCGCGAGCGATCCATGTTTTTGAACAGGTCGCGCATGCGGGCGAGTTTGGGTGGGATATCGGACACTACGATTCCATTCCTCAGTCGCGGGTCGAACGAGATCCTTCGCTTCGCTCAGGATGACAAATAAAAGAAGGACGACAAATAAAAGAAACAGACAAGTAAAAAAAACGGACAAGTAAAAAACAGCGAGAGAGGGCTACTCCCTCCAGCGATCAATCCATGAAATCCGTCCGATCCGTGGCTAAATTATGGTTTTTCGATGGGTACGTTCACGAGGTTGCCGTATTCCATCCAACTGCCGTCGTAGTTGCGCACTTTTTTAAAGCCGAGCAAGTTGGTGAGCACGAACCACGTGTGGCTGCTGCGCTCGCCGATTCGGCAGTAGGCGATTACGTCGTCGTCGGGCTTCAGGCCCTTCTCTTCCTGATAAATTTTCTGGAGATCCGCCGCAGTCTTGAAGGTGCCGTCGTCCGTATTCACCGCGCGCGCCCAGGGGACGCTCTTCGCGCCGGGCACGTGTCCCCCGCGCAGCGCGCCCTCGTTGGGATAGTCGGGCATGTGCATGCGCTCGCCGCGGTACTCCTCGGGACTGCGCACGTCGACCATCGGCAATTTCTTAGCGCAGTGTGCAAACACCTGATCGCGGAACGCGCGCAGCTTCGTGTCGTCACGCTCAGGCGCGGAGTAGGTGGACGCGGAATAGCTCGGCACGTCCTTCGATGTTGGACGGTTTTCCTTCACCCATTTCAGACGGCCGCCGTCCATGATCCGCGCGTTCGTGTGCCCGAACAATTGCAGAATCCAGAAGGCGTAGCACGCCCACCAGTTGTTCTTGTCGCCATAGAGCACGATGGTGGTGTCATTCGATACGCCCGCGCGCCGCATGAGCGCCTCGAACGGTCCCTTCTGCAAATAGTCGCGGCGCACGGGGTCGTTCAGATCGCGCTGCCAGTCGATCTCGACTGCGCCGGGGATGTGGCCCGAGGGATACACGAGCGGGTCCTCGTTGGACTCGACGATCCGGACCTTCGGGTCGTTCAGATGTTGCGCGACCCACTCCGTGGTCACAAGAAATTCCGGCTTGGCGTAGCCCTTGGCAGCGATGTCTTTGAGCGTAGCGTCGTTACTCATGGTCGGCCTCCGGTGGAAATTGCGCGGAAGTCACATTGTAGCGAATAGCGGATGCCCGGAACACCCTCGGCGTCCGGATTGCGAGATTGCTTCGTCGTAATCGCGCTCCTCGCAATGACGTGGGGGGCAACTGCGCTCCTTGAAATGACGGGGAAGGGAGGGTCGCGCTCCTGCGCGACCGAATCTATCGGTTGGTGCGCGGTCGCGCAGGAGCGCGACCCTCCCACTCGACCGAATCTTCCGGTTGATATGCGGTCGCGCGGGAGCGCGACCCTCCCACGCCCGTCGTCGCGAGGACGCGACCCATATCCGTCTTTGCGAGGAGCGCGGTTGCGACGAAGCAATCTCGCCAATCTGAGGTTTCGATTCGCGCTCGGTCGCGCTGCCGCGCGACCCTCCGCCTTAGCTCGCCGGAGCGGAGGCGCGGCCACGCTTTAGTGTCGTCGGCGACGTTGCGGCCTTCGCTTTGCGCGGGGCCTTCGCTTTGCGCGGGGCCTTCGGCTTCGCAGCGGCCTTGCGGCGTCCGCCGGATTTTCCCGGTTTGTTCGGCGCTTCGGCGAGCGCGGCCTTGGCCTGCTCGAGCGTGATCGCCGTGGGCTCGACGTCTTTCGGGGCTTTGGCGTTTTTCTCGCCGTCGGTGATGTAGGGGCCCCACTTTCCTTCGCAGACTTGGATCGTTTTCCCCGTCTCCGGGTCGCTCAGGCTGTGGATGACTTTCTTCCCGCCGCGGCCCGCGGCCTTGGGTTGCGCGAGCAACTCCAGTGCTCGCTCGCGGGTCACGGTGTAGACGTCGTCGTCCTTGCGCAGGCTCCGGCTGTCGTCGCCGCATTTGATGTACGGTCCGAAGCGCCCCACCGTCGCTACAATTGCTGCGCCGGACTCCGGGTGCGTCCCGAGATCGCGCGGAATTGACAGCAGCTTGAGCGCGGTCGGCAGGTCCACTTGGCCTGGCTTCATGCCCTTGGGCAGGCTCGCGCGCCTGGGCTTCTTTTTCTTTTCCTCCGGCTGTTCGCCGAGCTGGACGTAGGGGCCATAGGGTCCGAGCAACACATAGATAGCTTCGCCCGTCTCGGGGTGCTTGCCGATCGGCTCGTCGCCCTTCGCGCGCTGCTCGAAGAGTTCGAGCGCGCGATCAATGTTCAGCTCTTCGAAAGTCATGTCCGCGGGCACGGGGGCGGTGTTCCCCTCTCCTCCTTCGCCGCGCTGGAGATAGGGCGCGTTGCGCCCGATGCGGACGACGATCGGCGCTTTCGATTTTGGGTCTTGTCCAAGCGAAATGGCTGGGAACTCAATCTTCGGGAGTTCGTGCGCGATCTGCGGCTCGAGACCGTGACCGAATTTCTCGCCGCCGCGATAAAATTCTTTTAGAAACGCCAATGAATCTTGGTCACCGTTGGCGATGTCGTCGAGCGCGTCTTCCATGCGCGCGGTGAAGCCGATATCGACGTATTCGGGGAAGTGATCGCGCAGCAACTGGATCACGGCCACCGCGACGAAGGTGGGCACGAGCGCTTTGCCTCGGCGCTCGACGTAGCCGCGGGCCTCGATGGTCGACATCGTCGGCGCGTAGGTAGACGGCCGCCCGATGCCCTCTTCTTCGAGCCGTTTGATCAGCGAGGCCTCGGTGTAGCGGGCCGGCGGTTCGGTCTCGTGCGATTCCGCCTCGATGCCGGCGAGCTGGATCGCTTCCCCTTTGCCGACCTTCTGCCCCTCCTTCACGCCGGGCAGTTCGTTGTCCTTCTGTGACACGTCGGCTACGCGGAGATAACCGGGGAACACGACGACCGATCCGTTCGCGCGCAGGACCGCCTTCTTGCCGTCCGCGATCGCGTCGAACTCGACGCGTGTCTTGAGCAGTTGCGCGTCCGTCATCTGCGAGGCGATGGTCCGGTTCCAGATGATGCGGTAGAGCGCCATCTCGTCTCCGCTGAGCTCGCCCCTGAAACTGTCCGGCGTGCGCGAGAGATGCGTTGGGCGGATTGCCTCGTGCGCTTCCTGCGCATTCTTCTGTTTGGTCGAGTAGAATCGGAAACCGTCGTGGTACTTCTCGCCGTACTTCGACTTGATGACCCGCTCCGCCTCCGCGAGCGCCTTCGTGCTCAGCGTGAGCGAGTCGGTTCGCATGTAGGTGATCACGCCTTCGCGCTCGCCGCCGCCGAAATCCACGCCTTCGTAGAGCTTCTGCGCGACCTGCATCGTCTTGCGCGGCGAGAAGCCGAGAATCGCGCTGGCCGCCTGCTGCAAGGTCGAGGTCATAAACGGCGGATAGGGCCGCTGGCGCGTCTCTTTCTGCTCGACCAGCGAGACGGTCCAGGGCAGGCACCGCTCGAGCGCCTGGGCGAGGTGTTCGGCTTTGGGCTTGTCGAGCCAGAGCACCTCCGCGGCCTTCTTGCCGCTGTGCGAGAGCAGGCCTGTCTCGGGATCGAAGTCTTTGCCTTCGACAATGCGCTTGTCGTCGTAGGACACGAGCGAGGCGTCGAACTGCGCGTCGCCGCCTTTGAGCTGCGCCTCGATGCTGAAGTACTCGGCCATGCGGAAACGCCGCCGCTCTTCTTCGCGCTCGACCACGAGGCGCACGGCGACGCTCTGCACGCGTCCGGCGCTGAGCTTCGGGCGCACTTTTTTCCAGAGCACGGGCGAGAGCGAATATCCGAAGAGGCGATCAAGCACGCGGCGCGATTCCTGGGCCTTCACCAGTGCCTGATCGAGCTCGCGGGGATTTGCCAGGGCTTCCTGGATCGCTTCCTGCGTGATTTCATGGAACGCGATGCGCTTGACCGGCACTTTTGGCTGGAGCACTTCGAGCAG
>JBCLBO010000076.1:0-16793 GCA_038916785.1 Candidatus Hydrogenedentales bacterium
GGAGCGGAAATGGCGGCCCAAGAGGCCACGACTTAACTTAAAACGCTCCAGAGCGGGCGTAGGCTGTTTTTTTCGACAGTTTGCTAAGCTCTGCTTAGGCGTGTTGGAGATGATCAAATGCCACGACGTTTCGACGGAAAATCGGTCTTCATCACCGGCGGGTCCTCCGGCATCGGCGCGGCCTGCGGGATCGCGTTCGCGCGCGAGGGTGCGCGCGTCGTACTCGCCGCGCGCCACGAGGGCAAGCTCGCTGAAGCGATCAAGGCCGTCGAAGCCGAGGGCGGCGCGGCGCTGGCGGTCCCATGCGACGTCACCGATCGTGCGAGCCTCGATGAGGCCGTCGCGCGCGCCGTGGAGCGCTTCGGCGGTCTCGACGTCGTCCTGGCGAATGCCGGCTTCGGCGTCAACGGTCCCTTGACAAAACTCTCGACCGATGACTACCGCCGCCAATTCGACACCAACGTATTCGGAGTCATCGACACCGTGTACGCGGCGCTGCCGCACCTCATCGCATCGAAGGGCCGGCTCGGGATCGTCTCCAGCGTGCTCGGACGGATCCCGCGGCCGAATATGTCCGCCTACTGCGCCAGCAAATTTGCCCTCTGCGGACTCTCCGAGGCCATCGCCTACGAGCTCGCCGATCAGGGCGTCTCGGTAACGTGCATCAACCCCGGCCTCGTCGCCAGCAATTTCCGCCGCGTGGACAACCAAAACCAGCTCCGCGAAGACTGGAACGAGATCGCCTCGGCCCGGCTCACCGTACCCGCCGAACGGGCGGCCCGTGAGATTGTGAATGCCCTCTATCGCCGGAAAATGGACGCTACCATCACGGGCCACGGCCGCGCCGGGGTATTCGTATACCGGCATTTCCCAGGCCTGGTTCGCTTGGCGATTCGGCGCGCGACGGCCGGCCGGCTCGAAAAGTCGGACCGAAGCCGCCGGGAGTGAGGCGCCGCTACTTCAGCAGTTGCGGCAGGATCATCACGAAATCCCTTATTTCATTGCGAACCCGGGCGTAGACCGCGATCGCGTCCTCTTCCGTGGCGGCCGACGCCGCCAGCCGGGGCGGGTCGTCAAAGCCGCGATGGATAACTCTTGCCTTCCCTGGAAAGACCGGGCAGGCCTCCTTGGCGCCGTCGCAGACGGTGACCACATAGTCGAAATCCACGTCGATCACCCGCCGGATCGTCTTCGACCGGTACGCCGAGATATCCACCCCGGCCTCCAGCATGACCCGCACCGCGACCCGATTCAGTCCGTGCGCCTTGAGGCCCGCCGAATAGGGGTCTATCTGATCGGAGAGTAGCTGCCGGGCCCAACCCTCAGCCATCTGGCTTCGGCAGGAATTCCCCGTACAAAGGAACAGTATTTTTGGCCGCGCCCCAGAGCGAAGCGGCGAACCCGATTCCGGAAATATCGAGTCCATGCGGCCCATCACACGATTCTATACGTAAAAAATTGCCTAAAACAAGTATATTTAATCGAATTACTCATTTCGTATATTTTTAACCTTTGACGCCCGGCCGTGATGCTGATACAGTTGCTTCTAGGTCTCCGAGGTGTTAGTGTATCATGCGAGGCGAGAGTTGTCTCCGAAGGTCTCCGCGCAAGGAGACCAACGCGGAAGGTTACGGCGAGCTGCGCCACCAGCCATGCGGGGCGGTGGTGAGATATTGGGGCACGCCGGATATGCTATGTCTGGGCAAGGTTTTCAGGGAGGTAGTCCGAACGCATGCGGCGCTGGACTGTAATTCTGATTCCACACGATCGCGGTTCCCGACGATCGTTCAACATGATGGACTGGCATCTTTGGTCCGGTTTAGGCCTGATCGCGCTACTCACTATCAGTAGCGCGATTTTCTTGTTCCAGGGCAAGAAATATCGCGGCGAGATGGAATTCCTGGGCGACCAGTACCGGGAACTCGAACAAAGCGTCCAGGAAACGGGGCTTCCCGCCAACCCGGACGAGCGATTGGCGGAGCGGGAATCGGAAATTCGCCTAGAATACGAGGCCCGGGACCAAGCGATGGCCGGGGAATTGGGCCGTCTATACGACCTGGAGCGGGAAGTCCGCAACATGGTCGGCGTGCCCACTCGCAACGACGAGACCGGCACGGCGAACCTTGCCCCCCAGCAAGACGGCAAGGGCGGTCCGCTCGAGCCCGGCACCGGCCGGCTCTTTGACGACGCCGGCATCGCCCCCCCGGAGCTGATCCAGGGCCTTTCGCGGCCCTCGGCCGACATTATGCTCGAGGAGATGCGCCTGCGCATGACCAGCCTGGGCGACCTCCTCGAGGACGCCCAGATCAAGCGGCACAAGCTCGCGCATACTCCCCTAAGCTGGCCGACGAAGGACGTCAAGCGAAAGATCCACTCCAAGTTCGGCATGAGGCGCGATCCCTTCACCCATCAGCGCCAGCACCACGCGGGCGTCGACGTGACGGCCGACTACGGCTCGCCGGTCCTGGCCACGGCAGACGGCGTGGTCTCCTTCTCCGGCTACCACGAGTTTCTCGGCAACCTGATAAAGATTGATCACGGGTACGGCTACGAATCGTGGTATGGTCATCTCAGCAAGCGCACCCTCAAAAAGGGTGATGTGGTCAAGCGTGGGGGCGTGGTGGGGAAAGCGGGGTCGACTGGCCGAAGCACCGGGCCGCACATTCACTATGAAGTGCATGCCGACGGCAAGGCGGTCGATCCCCGAACATTTATGGGGCGATGAAACATGCTGGACAAACGCAAAGCGCTGGACGAACACAACATAGCCACAATCATCGGGCCGGGCAGCAAGCTCAAGGGCGAGCTCCACTCGAAGGGGACGGTACGCATCGAGGGTGAAGTCGAAGGACGCATCGAGTGCGAAGACACAATCGTCATCCATGAGTCCGGCCACGTTAAGGCCGATCTCATCGCCGCGCAGATCATCATCAGCGGCACCGTCGAAGGCAACAGCTTCGCCCACGAACGCCTGGAGATCACCAATCAGGCCAAAGTCCTCGGAAACATCACCGCCCCGCGCATCAGCATCGCCGAGGGCGTGATCTTCGAGGGCCAATGCACCATGAAGGCCCCCGGCCAGGTCTTAGCCCCCAAGCGCGAAGGCGCCAACCTCACGGTCGTCGGCGGGCAACAAGCGCCGCAGCAGCAGAAGGCCGCGAGCTGAAGGACTTCTTTCGTCACGGTGGATGCGCGCTTCCGGTTCGTTTTATCGAGTGTGACGATCTATAACCAATTGTGACGGGCTGTGACCAAGAAGGGCAAGCACGTCGAACAATATTTTCATGACATTGTTGGCGCTTAAATTCGTCTCGACATATATGTTAGCGCCCGCAAGTTGTTTTGGAGATCTCAACTCCTCTGGCCGCAACGAGAAATATGGTCTTTCTCGTCCCCGAAGTTGCAGGACTTTGCTGAATTCTTGGGAGTCGCGACGCAGCAACGATTCACAAACTAGAATGAGCACATCGTTGTAGGTGCTGACTTGGAAACTTTGGCCGAGAAGTCTTACCTGAGTGGGTCTTGTTCCAGTGTACAACATAGCCTGATTATCGATGCGCGGTTGAGCTGGCGCCGGTCTTGCCACCGATCGTGCAACATTCCCGACGTTCGGAGTGGGAGGTCTGACCTGAACACCTATATATTCGGCCAATTTATCGAAATCAGGTCGGTAGCCGCACAATCCTTCTACCTTGTCTGCGAATATCTCCAACAGTAGTTCGTCCGGGTCTTGACACAACTCACGCCATGCACGCGGAATTGTATCCGCGATCTGCTGTTTCTTTCGCGCACTGCTATGAATGTCCTTCGCGTTCTGCAGCGCCTGACCAGTCTGCACGTTTCCCATGTGCAAGAACTTGTGAAAATAGTCCGCGGCCACCGCTGTTTCTTGATTCTGCAAATCAATGGCAAAGAATTTCCTTTCATCCCAACTTCCCTCGCTGAGGGGAAGATAAAACCACCACAAAATTCCGTTCGTAAGAACCGCAAGTTCAACACCTTGGCGAAACGCATAATCTAGTAACTGTTCTTCATGCCGATTGAGGTCTTCGTTCATCCGCTTGGCTTCTATGAATACCTTGCTCTGCTCGCTCAATCGTAGGCAGTAGTCGACTCGTCCGTTGCCCGCAGAGAATTCAGGGCACACTTGTCGGATGTTATCTCTATCCCAACCTAGGCGAGCAATAATCGGAAGAATTGCTCCCTGCTTTGTCGCTTCCTCGCTTGCGACAAAAAGTTCGCGGCTCGAAACAAGTCGCTCAATGAGAGCTTTCAATTCGTCCACGATCTCACCTCCTCTGCAAGCCCTAGAGTTTAGCCATGGGCAGTCACGTAATCCTTAGCGTAATTCTACGTAGGGGCCCTACGTCCGCGCCTTGGTGATTCCACCCTCCTCCTCGCGCAGGACTCGCTTGAGGACTTTGCCGGTGGGGTTTTTGGGGAGCGCCGTGCGGACGCTGATGTATTTGGGGACTTTGAAGGCCGCGAGGTGTTCGCGGCAGTACGCCTGTAATTCTTCGACGGTCATCGTCTCGCTCTGCTTGAGCACGACGCAGGCCTTGACGGACTCGCCCTGGTATTCGTTCGGAACGCCGATCACGGCGCAGTCGACGACCTTCGGGTGGCGCATGACGACGTTCTCGATTTCGATCGGATAGACGTTGTAGCCGCTGACGACGACCATGTCTTTCTTGCGGTCGACGATGTACAGGTAGCCGTCCTCGTCGAAGCGGCCCATGTCGCCCGTGTGAAACCAGCCTCCGCGGAAAGCTTCTTCGGTGGCTTCGGGACTGTTCCAGTAGCCGAGGAAAATGTTGGGCCCTTTCGCGACAACCTCGCCGACTTCGCCTTTGCCGACCTCCTTGTCGTTGTCGTCAACGAGTTTTAGCTCGACATTTTTGATGGCCGGACCGACGGTGCCGGGCTTGTTTACGGGGCCGGCCATGTTGCTCGTGAGCGTCGGTGCGGTTTCGCTCAGGCCATAGCCCTCGTTAATCTGCACGCCGCTGAGCGCCTTGAAGCGCTCCATGACGACGACCGGCAGCGGTGCCGCGCCGGAATACGCGCCGCGCAGCGAATTGACTTTGTACTTGTCCAGCCCCGGCGTGTTCACGAAGGCGTGGTACATCGGCGGCGCGCCGTAGAACGCGGTCACTTGGTACCGTTCGAAATCCCGGAACACTTTCTCCGCGTCGAAACGGCTGTGAAGAATCATCGTTTGGATCGAAGTAAAGGAGCGGTTGATGACCAGGTCGAGCGCGTAAGCGTGGAAAAGCGGCAAGACGAGCAGCGTGGTGTCTTCGGGAATGCCGGGCAGGCTTCCGGGGAGATCGCTGGTCGCGTCGAGCACGGCGAAGATGTTTTTGTCCGAGACCATCGCGCCCTTCGGTTTGCCGGTCGTGCCCGAGGTGTATTGGATGATCGCGACCGTCGAGGGGTCGCGCCGCACGTCCGGGCGCGTGGTGCCCGCCTTGGCCATGAAATCGGTAAACGTGATGTGGCCCTGCGTTTTCTCGCCCAACTCGATGATCGTCTCGAGCGCGGGCGCTTTCGCTTTCATGATCTTCTCCGTGAGCGGCGAGAGCACGAAGATGGTCCGCGCGCCGCTGTCGCCGAGAATGTGCTCCATCTCCTCCGCGGTATACATCACATTCGTCGGCACGAGCACGCCGCCCGAGCGCATCACGCCGAGGTAAATGAGGATGAAGTCCGGCCGGTTGTCCAGATGCACCGCGACGCGATCGCCGGGCTTGATGCCGATGCCGATGAGGCCGTTCGCAATGCGATTAGCCGCGGCGTCAATTTCGCGGTAGCTAAGATTCCGGTCTTCAAAGATGATGGCCACCTTGTCCGGCGCCAGCGCCATCGCGGGCGCGAGCACGTCCGCCAGCGATTCGGCGTCCTTCACTCGCGCATCCTGACACTGCTGCGACCACTCCGAAAGCATTCGCCGACTCCTAGTATTGGTTTCGCCTGCATCCGCGGCGGTGGAGTATAGCCATCGCGGAATGCGGGGCCAAGTCCGGCGGGGACGCCGTTGCTTCCTGCACGGCGTCAACGTACTATGGACTCTCCGAAGCCATTGAAAGGAGAACGCCATGCCGCTGACACCGTGGAGAATGAAGGGTCCGTCGTTCAACAATTGTAACTGCGACTACGGCTGCCCCTGCCAGTTCAACGCGCTGCCGACGCATCGTCAGTGCGAGGCGGTCGCCGCGATGCGCGTTGACTCCGGGAATTTCGGATCGGTCAAGCTCGACGGCCTGAACTGGGTCCTGGTGCTTCACTGGCCGGGCGCGGTGCACGAGGGTAACGGGACCTGCCAGGCGATCATCGACGAGCGGGCCAACCCCGCGCAGCGCGACGCGCTCCTCCAAATCGTGCTTGGGAAGGCCTCGGAGCCGGGTTCGACCTATCTCCAAGTCTTTTCGACTACGTATACCAAGGTTCACGAGCCCGTGTTCAAACCGATCGAATTTACGATCGACGTGCCGAAGCGGACCGCGAAGCTGCGCGTTCCGGGGCTGATTGAGGGCGGTGCGGAGCCGATTCGCAACGCGGTCACGGGCGCCGAACACCGCGCGCAGATATGCCTGCCGAATGGAATCGAATTCACCGTCGTGGAAGTCGCCAGCGGGACGACCAAGTCCACGGCGGCGGTCAGACTTGATCTCAAAAACACGCATTCGCACTTGGGCCAGTTTGACCTGACGGAGAAGGGCGTGATCCGGCCCTGACCGAATCGAATCGGTTAACCGATCCGCGATGTTCCGCGCAGCGAACTCACACTCTTTGTCATTCTGAGTTCCGCTCCGGCCGCGACCGGAGTTTGTGGCAAGAAAGCGTACCCCGCGAGGGTAGGGGCGGGGCCCCGTCCCCGCCCGGTGCACGCCGGAATCCCAGGGCGGCCACAGGGGGCCGCCCCTACAACGACCCACTGCTTTCTTAGCAGCGATAGCGAAGAATCTCCCCGTCGGCCAAGGGGAATTCCGGACGAGTGGAGGGCAGCAAATCCGCGCGTCGGGATGGACGAAGATCGGCGGGCGAGGACGCCCGCCCCACCGTTTTGGGGCAGGCACTTGAGGAATTCGATGGCGATCGGTGGTCCACTCTCTGCACTTCTCCGGCGCGACCGCGCGATCATTCTCTGCGCGCTCGCCGCAGCGGCGGCGCTCTCGTGGGTGTACCTGGTGGACATGGCGCGCGACATGGCGGCGGGAGTCTGCGACATGCCGGGGATGGAGGCCATGTACCTGGGCGCGGTGCCCGTGTGGAACGCGGCGTACTTCGTCATGATGTCCGTGATGTGGACGGTGATGATGATCGGCATGATGGTGCCCAGCGCAGCGCCGGCGATCTTGCTGTACGCCGGGATGCACCGGAACGCCGGGCGCACGCCGTACATGTCCACCGCCGGTTTCGTTGGGGGATACCTCGCCGTGTGGACCGCGTTCAGCGCGGCGGCGGTATTCGCGCAGTGGGGGCTCGACGCGGCGGCGCTGCTCTCGCCGATGATGGTCAGCACCAGCCCGTACCTCGGCGCGGGCCTGCTCGCCGCGGCGGGCGTGTATCAGTTGACGCCGTGGAAGAACGCATGCCTCAGCCACTGCCGCAGTCCCTTCGCCTTTTTTCAGCAACATTGGCGCACGGGGCGTCTCGGCGCATTCCGCATGGGCGCGCGACATGGCGCCTATTGCCTCGCGTGCTGCTGGGCGTTGATGCTCCTGCTCTTCCTCGGCGGCGTGATGAACCTGATGTGGATCGCCGCGATTTCCGTCTTCGTGCTGCTGGAGAAGGCCGCGCCCTTCGGACGGCACGCCGCCAGGTTCACCGGGCTTGCGATGATCGCCGTCGCCCTTGGCGTCCTCCTGTCCAGGCAAAGCCCGTTCTGATTGCCCCGCGACTTCGCCGCGATGTCCCTATATATCTGCACAGCTTGTTGCACCGCCCGAATTCCGTCCCAGCGATCCGAAGAAGTCTGGGTGCCAAACAAGGGGTCGCGCGGGGCGGCGAGGTAAAGGACTGAAAGGACGGAAACGACAAAGGAGTGATCTCAGATTTGAGATTGGCAGACTTCGCGAAGACTCGACAGAATGCGGGGCGCGGGACAAGGGGAAAATTATTGACAAAAACTGCGATTCTGGCCTGTAATGGGCTGCAATCATTGAAGTTGTGCATTTAGGACAAGGATCATTTTTCTCCAGCTATCGGCGCGCGCGCTCCCGCCCGGTGCGTTTGCCATGCGTGCTATTGTGCTTCTTGTGATTAGGCGGCTTTGTCGGAGTCAGTTCCATGATGGATCGCGAATTGAGTAGCTCGTTAGGTGCGGCGAAAACAGTGCTGATCGTGCTGCTGGGGGTTCTCGGGTTCGTCGTGGTCGCCGGACTTGGTGCGTACATGGTCGTGGCGTGGAACGTCAGCAAGCGATTCGATCGCGAAGTCTCGAAGTTGCGGGCCGAGGATCGTCCCGTGGGTTATTCTGGGCTCGATCGATTTTACGACCTCGGGCCGGGAGCGGCGTCGCGCGGCCAGGCGTATGTGGATGCCTTCGCCAAGTTTCCGCACGACGCGGGCGAGGGGAGCCTCGTGTTGTACTTCGGCGAGACGCCGGACATTGAGGACGAAATCGGCCGCGATGCGCTTGAGCAATCTCGGTCGTTTCTCGATTCGTGCAAGCCGTCCGTGAGTGAGCTGCAGGCGCTGGCAAAAGACACTGCGGCGGTGCGATTCCCGGGAAACGCCAAGACTTGGATGGAAGTCGAGATGCCGCACTTGGCGGCGTTGCGGGCTGCGGTGCGCCTGCTGTGCCTTGACGCGACGCTGGCGGCGATCGATGGCAACGGCGATCAGGCCATTCGGAGCATCGGCGCAGCGGTCACCGTGGCCGATTCGATCCGCGAGGAACCACTCGCGATTTCGCAGCTTGTGCGCATCGCGTGTCTCCGTTTAACGATTGACGCGATCGAACAAATCGTGAACCGTTCGAAGGTGTCCGATCTGCAGTTGATTCGCTTTCAGGGTGCCTTGAACCAAGTGCGGCCGGACGGGTTGACTGCCCACGGCCTCATCGGCGAGGTCAGTTTGGCGTTTGTGGATCCGCCGGGAGACGAAGAATGGGCCAGTCTTCCTCCGACGATTTCGCAGCCGGGGCCGCTGCTGAAGTTTCCTCCGTACCTCCGACTCGAAACGATCTATGCGGTTCAAACGTATGACCAACTGCTAGAGATCGGGCAATTGACGCCTTTCGATCGGGTCGAGGCGCTCGATGCCTTCGAGCAATCTCTCGATGCGATGCCGGATTTCGGGCATCGCACGGCGAGAAGCAACGGCAGAATGATCAGCTTGGTCTATGCCGCCGAGAGCAGATGCATTGGTCTGCGCGATGCGGCATTGGTGGCGCTCGCGGCGCTGCGGTTTCATTCGGCGACCGGAGGCATGCGCGATAGCGCCGATGAACTGGTACCGGCGTTTTTGAAGGAAGCGCCGATCGATCCCTTCAGCGGGGAGGCGATACTGCTGCGCGGCCGGGGCAACGGATACGTGGCCTACAGCGTAGGCCCGGATTTGGACGACGACCGGGGGCTGACGCTGTCCGATGTGGGCAATATTAACAAGGACGGCGACCTGACGTTTCGTGTAATCGCGTTGCCGGACCGATAAGGCCGGAATCGACGTTTCCAAATCTTGCGGGCAATGGTATTCTATTGGAACCAGCAGATGAAGGAGCAATGATATGGCGGCGGTTGCGGCGACGAAGAAGCGTATTGAAGTGGCGCCCATTTCCGGGGCGCTGGGCGCGGAGATTTCCGGGGTGGATTTGTCGCGGCCAATCGATGATGCGACGTTCGCGGAGATCCGCCAGGCCTTTCTCGATCACTGCGTGATTTTCTTTCGCGGCCAGACGCTGACGCCAGACCAGCAGAAGGACTTCAGCCGGCGCTTCGGCCATTTGAATGTGCATCCCTTCGTCGGGCATTTGCACGGGCATCCGGAGATCATCCCGATCATCAAGGAGAAGGACGAGAAGGTGAACTTCGGCGGCGGCTGGCACACGGACATGAGTTTCCTCGCCGAGCCGCCGCTGGGATCGGTGCTGTATGCGCTGGAGACGCCGAGTTACGGCGGCGACACGCTGTGGGCGAGCCAATACCTCGCGTACGAGCAACTTTCCGCCGGCATGAAGAAGATGCTCGACGGGTTGGTCGGCGTGCACACGGCGGGGATGCAGTACGGCACGAAGTCTGAGGCGTCGAAGAACAGCGCAAAGCGCAAGAGCATGGAGACCAAAGCGACGGCGGAGGCCGAGGCGACCATCGAGCACCCGGTCGTGCGCACGCACCCGGAGTCGGGCCGCAAGGCGCTGTATGTGAACGAAGCCTTCACGCTGAAGTTCAAAGGCATGACGAAGCGCGAGAGCCGGCCGCTCTTACAATTTCTTTTTCAGCACTGCGTCCAGGAACCCTTCACCTGCCGGTTCCGCTGGGAGCCGGGCTCGCTGGCGTTCTGGGACAACCGCTGCACGCAGCACTACGCGCTCAACGACTACCACGGCCAGCGCCGCGAGATGCACCGCGTGACCATCGACGGCGACAAGCCGTATTAATCCCTTCTCAAGGCCTAATTTGCAAAATACACTGAAACAGTGTACACTTACTTCGTGTAAACAGGACGATTTTCCGTGCAAAACATCACAATGAGTGCCGATGAACGCCTGATTGAAGCAGCTCGAGAACGAGCGCGTTCTGAGTTCACCACCTTAAACGAGGAATTTCGCCGCTGGCTCGCGACATACGCGCGGCAAGGGCAGCGCGTCGCGCGTTTCAATGAAGTCGTCCGAGACTTGCAAACTAAGATTAATACTGGCGGCCGAAAATTCACCCGCGAGGAAATGAATGAGCGTTGACTTCATCGACTCCAACGTATTCATCTACCTCTTCGACAGAAAGAACGCCGAAAAACGCCGCATCGCTCACAATCTCATCGAAAGCGCAATCGACAATGATACGGGCGTGATCAGCTATCAAGTAGTCCAAGAAACGCTTAGCGTCATGACCATGAAGTTAAACTCACCGCCGCGCGAGGCGCAGGACTTCCTCGCCACTGTTCTCGTGCCCATGTGGAAGAGCATGCCATCCGAAGCGCTCTACGGCCACGCGATAGGAATTCAAGCTCGATATCAATTCGGGTTCTACGATTCCCTAATTGTCGCGGCAGCCTTGGATGCAGGTTGCACGCGCCTCTACACCGAGGACATGCAACACGGACAGCAGATCGAAGACCTGATCGTTACCAATCCTTTCAAGCGTTGAAACCCTCGGACGGGGTGGCGCGGCCGGCCAGCCTTGGGATAGTATATCGCTCGAAACCCAAAGGGAGATTTGGACATGTTGCTTAGCTGGCAAGCTCGATTGGCGTCGTCGGCGATTGTGTTGGGCGGGATTTCCGCTTCGGCGTTTGGCGCCGAATCCGCGCCCGCGCGAGTCACGTTCACCAAAGACGTCCTGCCGATTCTTCAGGAGAAGTGCCAGGAGTGCCATCGCGCGGGGCAGATGGCGCCGATGTCGCTGATGACCTACGACGAAGTGCGGCCGTGGGCGAAGGCGATCCGCGAGAATGTGGGTGCGGGGAAGATGCCGCCGTATTTCGCGGACAAGGCCTCGCTGCCGATGAAGCATGACCAGAGCTTGTCGCAGGAGCAGAAGGACACGATCCTCGCGTGGATCGACACCGGTACGACCAAGGGCGAAGTGAAAGACATGCCGGAGCCGCGCGCGTTTCCGCAGACCGAGTGGCGGCTGGGCGAGCCGGACATCGTGATGCAGCCGCTGGAGCCCTTCACCGTTCCGCCGGGCGACGGCGATCTCTATCAGTGTTTCTCCGTGCCCTTCGGCGTGACGAACGATCTCTGGCTCAAAGGCGTCGAGTTCAAGCCGGACAACCTCAAGGCGGTGCACCATTTCATTCTCTTCGAGGACAACCTGGGCAAGTTCAAGGAATTCGACGCGGCGACCGCCGAGCCCGGCTGCGAATGCGAAGACATGGACAAGGTGCTCGCCGGGACGACGATGGTGAAGATGTGGGCGCCGGGCAACGTGCAGCCGCTCTCGAAGGCGGGCGTCGCGCAGAAGTTGAAGGCCAACGGCGATTTCATTTTGCAAGTGCACTATCACAACACGACCGGCGAGCCGCAGGTGGACCGCTCGCAGTTCGCGCTGTACCTGGCCAAGGCGGATGAGACGATCATGCAGGAAGTGCGCGGGCAACTGGTGGTGCAGCCGAACCTGCTGATTAAGGCCGGCGACCCGGATTCGAAATTCCAGGCGACGACCACGGCGAAGGAAGACATCACGCTGTTTTCCTCCGGCGTACACATGCATTTCCGCGGGAAGAACATGGGCCTGTGGGCCAAGCGCCCGGGCGACACAGAAGAGACGACGATCGTGTGGGTGCCGAATTACGACTTCAACTGGCAGCTTACGTATGAATTCGCGCAGCCCTGGAAGGCGCCGGCCGGCACGACATTTACCATGCGCTGCACCTTCGACAATTCGACGAACAACCCGAACAACCCTGACCCCACGAAGGACGTGCGATGGGGCCTGGCGAGCAAGGACGAAATGGCGTTCTCGGGCTACAGCTACACGATCGACAACGAAGCGCTGAACGCCACGCCGGAAACGCCGAAGGGACTCGTGAAGAGCCCGGCGCTGGTGAAGGTGGCGCACGAGGACTTCTTGCAGACGGACTGAGTGGCACAGACTCAGGCTGATCCCGCGGCGCCGGTCGAAGGCGCACTTCGTCACGGCGGAGAACTGGCCGGACGGCCCAATGGAAGAGCACTCCGTGCCGCAGTTGTACGACCTGATGACCGATCCGCGCGAGGAGAAGAACCTCGTGTATATCAAGACCTGGGAAGTCGTGCAGGCGAACATGCTCATGCGGAACCACCTCGCGGAGATCAAGCGCTTCCCGAACCGGGTTCTGCAACCCCCGATCAATTGACCACAGAGGGTAGAGGAACAGTACTGGCAGGAATCTCGAAGGGCATTTTATCCACGGATACCCGACGGCAAACGCGAACAGTTCGATTCCCGTGAGGGTCTGTCGGTGCTCATCATTTTTCATCCGTGGCCGACGTCTTAGACTCTTGACCCAATCTCGCGTTCAACTGCGGCTCAAAATGGATGAGATTTTTCTTCGGTGGCGGGTTCGCATCGCGAAGCTATTCCATCGCGCATGGCGTGAATCGATCAAGAGTCCCACGACAGAACTGCACTACGACCAGGAGTACAAGCGCTGACCATCGTTTGGCCAGTGCATGCGCCGCTGCTGCGACCCGGGCTGCAGGATTTACAAACCGCTTGATAGGGCGGAGCCAGGCGAGAAATCAGGATCTGGGCGCGCTTTGAATACCCGATTCGGAAGCGGCCACCGCAAAGGGCAATCCGGGGGGCGTATCTGTTATTGAGGCTATCGAACCGAGAAGAGACGCGGAAAGGAACAACGTCGACTCGGCGATCGTAAGCGGACCGACGGGCGATTCCTTGGCTCCAAGCAAACAGCCGCAAGCGGTTTCAATCCCGTTGTAGAGGACATGCGCTTGGCTGAACACGAAGGCGGCGCCCAAAAGCGTCGCCACGAGAAACGCTCCCCCATGCAGGAGCCCCGAGAGTAGGCTGACCCCTACGACGATTTCCAGCCACGGAACACACAGAGCGAGCAGGATCGCGCCCTCAGGGCCGAACAGTTCGTACCCGTAGAGCGCACTGAGGAACTCGTAGGGATGCTGCAACTTCGACAGGCCGGTCAGGAGCATTGTTCCACCGACGGTCATTCGAAGCGCGAAAATCACCTGGGACTGGTAGCGCCTCGCGACTCCAATGATTCCCATTCCACCCATCCGTTTGCGTACAGGGCCAGATTTCTATACCCCAAATCATACAAGTTCCTTCCAACGACGCCGCTGAACGGACAACTCCGGCTCTGGCAATACACAACGATCGTCCGATCTGTAGGAATACCATTGAGCGTTCGGCTGATTCTTTCGGGTGTTGTTGACGGCGGTAGGCTAATTGCCCCTTGGATATGTCCCGCGTCGAAGTCCGACGTGTATCTCGCATCGACCACGAGCGCCCCCGAATTCATCGCATCGCGTACTTGGGAAGCGGTGACGCGGTTTGCCCACTTTTCGAAATGGCTTGAGCGCACGGCGGCTACTGCATCTGCGGACGAGAGGAACGATTCTGAACGCATCATAGCCAGCAGGGCGAGCGTACAGCTCAGAGCCCCGATTACCGCCCCGCCTGTCAGCATGTCGTATACGTGAAAAATGGGACGTAGAGCGGGGTAGGAGGGTTGACGTAGGGACGCTCTGCGCAAAACGAATGCCGCGGGTATGAGGAACGCGAAGGCCGCTACGATTGGGCCCGCGAAGCGCCAAGGACTACGCGGATAAATTTCGGAGACGTTTATGGGATGGGGGCTGACGATGATTCCCCATCCGCGCCAGCGGGGCGCCAAGTTCGCGTACGCGAAAGGAGCGATGTGATCGGGCGGTTCGTATAGCGCAAAGCCGGAAGATTCGGATCCCGGGAAAAGCGCTTGGTAGTGGTCGAACTCCGCAGCGCCCGCCTGACCTCGCACATGCAAGATAATGGGATACGGGCTCTGCAGAAGATTGCGTCGGGTCAAGTTTTTCACGGGATAGGCGTGCAGACCGTGAGACTCGATCGCAATCACGAGATCCTCGATCGAACTGCCCTTCGGCGACGTTACGTGTTTGAGAATCAAATTGTCGAGCAAGGAACTGCGATCGTAGTAGTTGAGGACGGCAAAAACACACTGCACACCGCACTCCGGACTCACCTGAGCACGGGCCGGGGTTCCGGTTCCCAGCGCGGCGGCAGCCGTTAGGACTAGACACAGTACGCGCCCAGTGGACAGTGTAGATGGCCTCATATGGCTTAGTCCCTGTTGCGTCCGCGCAAGACTCTGTTTCGCAGCAGCATTGCTACGGTCGCAATCGCCGCCAGTACGGCCGCGACTCCAGAAAGAAGCCAACCCCGACTCCTCGCCAGTGCGTCTGCACTTTGTCTAGACGTGCCAGATCCAAGGGTTGATTTCGAATTTGGCCCGTTCGCGGCGGGTACCACATCGGGTATGGCCTCGGAGCCGAGGTTTCCATTCTTGAGATCAAGCACCGTCAGAGCGATCATTTCGGCGATCAACGTGCTTTGGTTCACCTTAACGCTCTTCGTCTTGACGTCCCATACCAACTCGCCGATCACGTTCATCACATCCACGTTCAATACCATCGCGCCGTCTTGGAAATCCGGTTCCAGGGTGCCACTGGCGTCGAAATCGTAGGAAAAACTCAGCTCGGTAAACTCGACGCTTCCTTCGCCGTACACATGTTCGATGGCGCCGGTCTCATCGTAATTCTTCATCGCGGTGCGATACGTTTTGGGTACTTGCCGACCGTCGATCTCAGTAAAGTCTCCGGCCTCGTACGACCAAACCGAATTCGTGGCGACGAATCGTTTTTCTCCCTTTACAGGGAAGAAATTGCGCTGGGGGTCAAAGAAGATCCTGCGCACGACTGCCTGGCCGCCTGCCGTGCCCGCCTGCGTCAAGACGTAACATGCGCTGCCGTTGACCATCTCTGTGTCTACTGAGACACCCTCGCCTTCGTTCAGGATTTCGTTCAGGGGATGTCGATCGTGTAGCACGAACCCATCCAAAATCGCGTCCGGTGCTTCCGATCGAAGTGCCTTTCGCAGTTCCGCTTGACGGGTGACTTGGATCCCGTCGAACGGGTTGGCTGCGGTGGAGGTTGATCGCCAGAGGGTCGAATCCCCATTGTCGAACAACAATCGGGTTTCATATGTTTTGGAGGCTGAGTTTCCGCTTTCGCTGGTTCCTGTCGAAGAAACTTCCGTGTTGACTGAGACAGCCAACCGCGAGGAGTCGGTGCTTGTCGCGCCCGTAGAGGTCACACGCTGTAAATTTGGAGCCTCTCGAGTTCCGATGTCTACCGTTTCGTTCGAATGATACACCGTGCGGCGGGACGCAAAACTACCTAGGTTTTGCGTCGCTTGCTCAATGATTTCACGCGCGGTGGGCGTGCTCTGGCCGAAACAATGCGCACCCGAGAATGCGATCAGACTCCAAATTGTGGCGAGCAAGAGGAGTGGCGGCGCCAGTCTTTGCGGATCTGCCCCATTGTGTGTTACTGCTGGCATGGCGCTGTCTTTTCTCGTCTCGCCGCTTCGCAGGAATGAGCGCTCTTCGTTCTCAGAATGCGACTCACAAGACGTCGCAGTGCTCGTCGCAGGTGCAATGTTAGGAGCAGCTTACTACGGTCGCGTACTGCTTTGTGCATCCGGCAAATGCGGTGCCGCATACGTCGACTTTTTGTATCCTGACGCCCGTCTCTTGGGCGTTCGCGCAAGTGTCGCCCGTGTTGTACACGCCCGGTGAACACGGAACGGTGCCGGCACCTGAAGGAACACTTTCGGGACACGCAGTGCCGGTGCCGGCATTGCATGTTTGATGGCAGCAGCCTGAACCGTAGGAACTCTGAAGGTCATTCGCGGTCAATGTGACGGGCGCAGGAGAAGCCACCGCGGCAATACACACGACCACCGCCACAGACATTAGAACTTGCGATCCCATTCTCATGTGCGATTTCTCCTGTTTTTCACGAACTACCCAAAATATCTATCAGGCCGTCCGCGCGGCCGACCGCAAGATTCTCGTCTCTCCAATCCGGACCACATAATACTTCGCAGAAG
>JBCLBO010000077.1:0-16732 GCA_038916785.1 Candidatus Hydrogenedentales bacterium
GTCGAGCAGACGATCGCGTCGACGGTGATACCCGCCTTGCCCGCGCCGGACTCGATCGCTTTGAGTTGCTGCGCATCGAAGACCGTGTCGGGCTCGACGCTGACGAAGCCGGCGTCCGCGGCGACTTTGAGACGGTCCTCGATGGAGAGTTTTTTGCCATCGGGCCCCTGATCGGAGACCATGCCGAACTTGAGCGATTTTTTTAGGCGGCGGCGGGTCGCCGCCGCGGCCTTCGGCGCGAAGGCGCCCGTGGCAAGTCCCGCCGCTGCGACCGCGCCGGCGGCGCTCGCCGCCAGAAAATTGCGGCGGGTCAAGTTGGAACTGGAGTCGCTGTGCATGGGGAGAGGTCCTTCTTATTGAGCATCGGGGGCCTGCCCCCCGGATGCGGGCCATTCTACGGCTTCGGCGATGCCCAACCGCAAGCGGCGGCCTATAATATCTTGTGGAAGCTGTTGCATCAGGGGTAGGAAAAAGGTCGGTTGCGAAACAAGGTTATTTATTGTTTTTACTATAATTCGTATTAATAGGAGCATCTCACGCGGAGGAAATGAGGCGCGGAGGGTTTGGGTGACGTGGGCTTCCATCTCATGCGGGGCGTGGGTGGGCGTTGAAATTCGCGGAGTGGAATTCGGCGGGGGGCGGAGATTCAGGCTCATTCTTCATCGGCCGGGGGCCGGTGCTACTAGAGGACGGTGCGGAACGCGCGGAAAAAAAGAATCCCCGGATCGGTTCGATCCGGGGATTCTTTTGTTCTGGATGTTTTACAACTGCGGGACGTTTGTCGCCGGCTGGTCCTGCGGGTGGCCGCGTCCCATGAACTTCTGCGCGGCTTCGAGTTCCTGCTTGGAGAGCGAACCGCTCTGGTCGCCGTCGATCATGGGGAAGTAGCGGCTCATGAATTCCGGCGCTTCGTCCTTCTGGAGTTCGCCGTCGCCGTTTGCGTCAAACTTCGCGGCGAGTTCCGCGAGGTTGACGCTTTGCCGGCGGGCGCGTCCGCCGAAACCGTCGCCCTGTTCAGCCATCGCCGCGACGATGTCTTCCTGGTCGACCGCCTTAATATAGTTCATGAAGCCGAAGCTCATTTCGGCGGTCGTGGGTTGGCCGAAGGTGACGTTTTTCGCCGGGTCGGGATTATTGGGATTGCCGGGCGAGTTGTCCCATGCGGTGGTGAGCACCATCTTCGTGCCAGCCGGGACGAATTCGAAGTCCTTGAATCGGTAGGTGGTCTGCCAGTTGAAGTCGTATTTGGGGACTTCGAGCAGGACTTTCGAGGTGCCGTCCGGGTAGAAAGCCTCGTACTTGGCATATTTCCCGCGGACGTGCATGTGGGGAAACAGCGAGACGATCTTCGAGTCTTCTCCAAAGGTGTACTCGGTCTGAATGCTGTAGTTCGGGTCGCCGGCCGGGACCACGAAGTCGAAGCGGCCGAGGCTCTCGTCGCGCAGGACGTGCGTGATTTTTGCGTCCGCCGGATAGAAGACGATGGCGGCCTGCGAATTGTCGTATTCGCCGGTGCCGGGGCCTGGTTCCTTGTGGTAATGCACCTGCCAGGTCACGTCGGTGTCGGGACGGAGCAGTCGGCCCATTCCGTCGGGGAACACGGTTGGGTCGTTGCCCGGCGCGATGCCGCCGAGGGGAGTGGCGATGATGTGGTGGACGACTTTGCTGCCCGGGCGGAACTCGATCGCCTTGATCCAACGTGGCTCAGGGAGCATTTCCTTCGTGATCGTCGAGGTGAAGTATTCGTAGGTGTCTTCGACCTCGTCGTTAATGAAAAAGGGTTCGTCCGCCATATGGAGGACCAGGTCGGGCGTGCCGATGCTCCAGCCATCGCTGTGCGGGAATTCCTTCGCGGCGGGCGCATCAGCGGCGTTTCCCTTGGCCGCGCCGGACTGCACCCAGGCCACGATCGTGTCAATCTGGTCCTGGGTCAGCGTGCGTTCGTTGGCGAATTGGCCGTGTTGATCTTTCGACGCATGCCAGGGCGGCATTTTTTTCTGGGCGACGTTTTCCCCGATTGCTTTGGCCCAGGGGCGTGTGTCTTCGTAGGTCGTGAAGGCCATGGGCGCGACCATGCCGCCCAGGTTCGAGCCGCCATCGCGGTGGCAGACCTGGCAACCCTCTTGCAGGATCGGCAGCACGTCTTGGTAGAACGTGACCTTTGCCGGCGCGGGGACATCCGCTCCGAACGCCGCCGTCGCGATCGCAGCGAATGCCGCTCCGGTCAGTGTTATTGTCTTCATCACCTTCATGTGTCTTCCTCCTCACGTCGGACGACGTGTACTGTTTGACAGTTGCGGGCCCGACCCTGTTGGGGGAGAGCCGATAACCTTACTCTATACAATTGCGGCGGCAGGGCGAAAACCAGCCCTCCGGCCGACACCTCACCGGGCATGGAACCCCAAATTTGAAAGCGTAGTTCCCGCGGCTGAATTGGCCTGGAATTAGTCTTGCGGAAGGGGCGATCCTGGAGACTTGTTCGAGGGTTGCAAAGGACAGGCCCGTACGATCGCGCGACAACAGCGAATCCCGCCGGACGCGCTCCGTCGCGCGGAGCGTGACGACTACGATCCGTGGGTATCGAGGCAGGCCCGCCAGGGGGTCCAGTAGAATTTGTCCCAACCTTGGCTGACTCCAGCGAAGTCGACCTCGGGCACGTTCGTATGTACCAATTCGATGCGGGCGCCGAGCATGCGGCCCGCGCGCTTGCGAAGGCGGGGGCGCGGCTTTGCTGTTTCGCTTCTCTCCTCTTGCGCCAAGGACCGCCCCCCTATTCCGCCGCCGGCTGTTCACGTGTCCGGCGGACCGGCGTCCGTCACCAACGCCGAGGGCTGGGAAGGCGAAAGGCCGCCGTCGATCGCGTCCTGCGCCCAGCGAGCCAGGAGATCCTCCCCGCGCACCTTCCAGCGCTTGTGAATCCAGAGCCATTGGCCGGGATACTTGCGAACGTGCTGCTCGGTCAGGTCTTGAAGCCGCTGCGTCAGCGCTGCCACGTCTCGTCGAAAATCGCCGGTCTTCTCAAACCCGACTCGGGGCGACACCTCGAGCACGTAGTCACCGGTGGGCTCGCGGCGCATCATTAGGAAGTGGATCGGCGTGTCTTGCCGCAACGCCAGCACGGCGGGCCCCACCGTCGTCCAGCAGGGCCGCCCAAAGAAGGTCGTGGGGACGCGGTTTCGGCGCACGCTCTGGTCCGCGAGGATTCCCACGTGGGTCGTCTTGGACAGGAGCTGCGTGATCCTGAATATGGCCGCGCGCTTGGAAATCGTTGTCAGCCCGGCGGCTTCCCTCACAGAATTGATCAGGTCACCGCGCCGTGAATCGGTGTAATCGTTCACAACAATGGCAATCGCCATGCCGTGGGAAGCGATCGCGGGCCCAATCCACTCCCAGTTCGCGGCGTGGGCGCTCACAAAAATGGCGCCGCGAGACTCGTCGATGAACTCTCTGCCGATCAACGTCACGATGGGCGAGGCGCCGGCCTTTGGCGTATGCGCAAACTCCATCGCCACGATGCCAAGGTTCTCGAAGGTCTCCCGAACGATGCGCAGTTTGTCCCGCTTACTCAGCGTATCGCCGAAGGCGGCATCCACGTTTTCCAATGCGATGCGGCGGCGGCCTCTAAGCGTCAAAAAGCCGAACTGCCCAAGCGACCGGCCTATCCGGCGGGCAAGCGGCAAGGGCACCCGGCTGGACACTTGGACGAAGCCGCTCATGGCCTGGGTCACGAGCCATTGCACGGCTGGCGCACGTGTTACGGAACGCAGGTTCAATCGATGCTTCCCTCCCGCCCCCGAACTTCCTTGGATCAACAAACCGTGCGCGGACTGTTGAGTCGACCGTTGGAGGCCCGTCGAAAACAATCAGGCCTCTTTCCATCGAGAAATGTCAAGACTTTGCGGACTTGGCCAGTTCCTTCGGTGAAGACCGGCGGCTGAAGTAATCGCCGAAACTGTCACGAAGGGGCGAAGGATTCGGCGCGATTGATTCTACGACGAACGAGCAGTAAAGTTCTATCATGCTAGGATCTGGCGATCGTGGTTCTGCCGCGCCCAGCGGCCTCCCTGCGGGGGTCGTTACGCGGACAAGCGTGTTTCGGAGCCTTTCCCTCCTGGCGACGGCTGTCGCGTTGTGGGGCGTGGTCTTGAATGCACCGAGCGCTGAGGAACGAAGCCCCGTCTTCGAGAAGGATGTGCTCCCGCTGGTCGCGATGTATTGCATGGACTGCCACAACGCGATTGACCTGAAAGGCAAGCTCGACCTCGAGCGCTTCGAGACGATGGACCTGGTGACGGATTCGCTGGCGCTGTGGCAGCGGGCCGCGATGCGGGTCGAGAAATTCGAGATGCCTCCGGACAAGGCGGAGCGCAAACCGACGAAAGAAGAGCGCGCCGTGATCGCGGCGTGGGCCGCGTCGCTGAAAATGGACAATGCGGCTTGCGACGCGATCGCGAGCGAGGAGTCTGTCAACTGGTATCCCGGCTATGTGATGAGCCGGCGGCTCAATAGGGATGAATACGAAAACACGGTCCGCGATTTGCTTGGCCTGCCGGTCTCGCTGGCGCCGCTCTTCCCCGCAGACGGCGCGGGCGGCGAAGGGTTCGATAATAACGGCGCGGCGCTCTTTCTATCTTCGATCCATGTTGAAAAGTATCTTGACGCGTCGGATCTGGCGTTGGACGCGGTGCTGCCACTGGTGAATCGCAGGCATGCCGCCGGCGCGGATCGCCTTCCCGGGCGGGCCGCGCGGATCGAGCCGCGGCTGACCGCGGCCGAGCGGGCCCGTGCGGCGGCGCGCGACGCCCTGGTGACGGCGGAGCCGGGCTATCCCGACACGCCGGGCGAAGCGGCGCAACGCGTGTTGAGTCGGTTTACGGCGCGGGCGTGGCGGCGGCCGGTCGCGCCGGAGGAAATCGAGCGGCTGATCGAGGTTTTTGGGCGCGCTTACGAGCGCGGAGACGGGTATGACGAATCGCTGCGGCTGGCGATGAAGGGAGTGCTGCTCTCGCCGCATTTCCTGTTTCTTGCGGAGCCTGAGCCGCCGCACGCCGGCGTGTACGAGCTCGGCGGCTATCCGCTCGCGGCGCGGATGTCGTATCTCCTGTGGAGTTCGATGCCGGACGACGAGCTGGAGGATATTGCCGCCGCTGGTGCGTTGCACGGCGAGGAGACGCTGCGCGCGCAAGTGCTGCGGATGCTCGCCGATCCGAAGTCGAAATCGCTCGGCGAACTTTTTGCCGAACAATGGCTGGGCGTGAACCAGCTCGGGGAGATGACCCGGCCGGACGCGGAGCGGTATCCGGAGTTTAGCGACGATCTGGCGGCGTCGATGCGCGCGGAAGTGGCGATGGTCTTCAACCGGATCGTGCGCGAGGACCGGAGCCTGCTCGAACTGATCGACGCGGACTACACCTATGTGAACGAGGCGCTCGCCGGGATATACAAG
Organism: Candidatus Hydrogenedentales bacterium; assembly: GCA_038916785.1. GTDB lineage: Bacteria > Hydrogenedentota > Hydrogenedentia > Hydrogenedentales > VFKU01. The sequence goes on from JBCLBO010000077.1 coordinate 5,447, forward strand.
ATCGAGGGGGTGTCGGGCCCGGAGATGCAGTTGGTCTCGCTCGCGGACGCCTCGCGCGGCGGCGTGCTGGGAATGGCGGCGGTGTTGACGGCGACCTCGCATCCGCTGCGGACGAGCCCGGTGCTTCGGGGCAAGTGGGTGCTCGAGCAGTTGCTGGGCGACCACGTGCCTCCCCCGCCGCCGAATGTGCCCAAGCTGCCTGACGACGAGCGGCAGTTCGTCGGCGAGACGCTGCGCGCTCGGCTCGAGGCGCACCGGAGCGACCCGGACTGCGCGGGCTGCCATAGCCGCATGGATCCGCTGGGATTCGGCCTGGAAAACTTCGACCCGATCGGGCGCTGGCGGACGGACGCGGCCGGGCAACCGATCGACTCCGCGGGCGTGCTGCCGTCGGGCGAGAAGTTCAGCGGGCCGGCCGAACTCAAACAGGTGCTGCTCGCGCACAAGGACGAGTTTGCGCGGAATCTGTCGCGCAAGATGCTCGGCTATGCGCTGGGCCGGTCGCTGACCGAGTATGACGAGTGCGTGGTGGACCATTGCGTGACGGCCTTGCAGGAAAATGGATACAAACCCTCCGCGATGCTTAGCGAGATCGTTTTGAGTTATCCTTTCCGGCACCGGTTCAGCGGACACAAGGCGGAGTCTACGGGTGAACGTGCCTCGGAATAGCTGGCGCATCTCGCGGCGCACGATGCTGCGCGGCATCGGCGCGGCGATGGCGCTGCCCGTGCTCGAGGCGATGGCGCCGGCCACCGCGCGCGCGGCGGTCGTGGGGCCTAAGCCGCCGGTGCGGATGGCGTGCCTGTACTTCCCGAATGGCGTGTGGGTGAAGGACTGGGTGCCGCAGGCGAGCGGTGCGGACTTTGCGCTGCCGTACTCGCTCGAACCGCTCGCGCCGTTCAAGTCGAAGTTGAACATCCTTTCCGGCCTCGACAAAGCCGCGAGCCGCGGCGGAGATGGTCACTACGCGAAGACGGCGAACTTTCTCACGGGCGAGCCGGTGGTGAAGACGACGGGCAAGGACATCGGCGTCGGCGATATCTCGATGGACCAGCTCGCGGCGCGCGAACTCGGCCACCTCACGCCGCTTCCGTCGCTCGAACTCGGCACTGATCCCGTGATCTCCGGTATCGACAGCAACGTCGGTTACACGCGGCTCTACGGCTCGTACATCTCGTGGCGCAACGCGACGACGCCGGTCGCCAAGGAAATTAATCCGCGCTTCGCCTACGAGCGGCTCTTCGGTGCGAAGGACGAGGCCGGCCGCTCGCTGCGCCCGCACCGCGACGAGGACAACAAGAGCCTGCTGGACATGGTGCTGCAAGACGCGGTGCAACTGCGCGCGCAGCTCGGCCGGGACGACCAGGTGAAGCTGGACGAGTATTTGGAGTCCGTGCGCGCGGTCGAGGCGCGCATCGAATTTGCGATGAAACCCGATCCGCGCGACTGGAAGCCGGAGAACCTGCCGGTATTGCCGGCGGCGCCGGGCGAGAAGGCGCCGGTGGACTTCCGCGAGCACATCACACTCATGCTCGACCTGATGGCGCTCGCTTTCCAGACGGACTCGACGCGCGTGCTCTCGTTCATGTTTGCCAACGACGTGTCCGGGCGGAATTTCAGCTTCTTGCCCGGCGTGCCGGGCGGGCACCACGACATGTCGCACCACGAGGACAAGGAAGAGAAGACGAAGGCCTATGCGGAGATCACACGCTGGCACGCGGGTCAACTCGCGTATCTGCTGAACAAACTCGATTCGATCCGCGAGGGCGAGGGCACGCTCTTGGACAACTCGATGATCCTCTTCGGGTCGAGCATCTCCGACGGCAACAGCCACAACCCGAACAACCTGCCCATCGTCGTGGCGGGCGGCGCCGGTGGCGCGTTTAGGACGGGGCAGCACATCGCCAGCCCCAAGGAAACGCCGCTGTGCAATTTATACGTGAGCATGCTGAACGCGTTCGGCGTGCAGACAACCGAGTTCGGAGATAGTAAGGGAACGATCAAGGAACTGGAACCGGCGTAGCGTTAACGTGACCGGGCCGAAGCATGAGACTTCCCAACGGCGATCGCGCGGATCTCGGCGCAAAACTCGAAGAGTACGTGCTGAACTCCAAGCACCGTGACGGGCGGCACAAGGCGCGCGTATTTGAGTCTGCGCTTGGCATTACTCTGGCGAGTCCGGACGAACTTCGACAGGCAATTCTCGTGGCTGCGGCTGAATCCGACGACGTTAGAATCATGGGCGACAATGGACACGGTGTCGTCTACGTACTTCGAGTCCCGATGCAGACGACGAAAGGCGCGGCGACGGTTTTGACTGCGTGGATTGTGCGCCACGGGGAGGACTTTCCTCGATTGACGACTTGTTATATAGTGTAGATTATGAACGGCGAACCGAACTTGCACGACGTTGTCGCGCTGCTGGAAGACACGCCGGCGGAGCACTTTGAAGCCGGCGGGCCGCTGCTGTTGCGCCGCGGTCAAATGGGCACCGTCGTCATGCTGTACGGCGACGGCGCATGTGAGGTCGAGTTTGCCGATCGAGACGGCCGCGCCTACGCGCTGTTGCCCGTGCGGACCGATAATCTCATGGTGCTTCACGATTCGCCTGAGCACGCCACCGCGTAGTATGCAATCATGTGCACTGCGGTCGTGCGGGAGCGCGACTCTCCCGAGGAGATCATCATGGATCGTCGTGGCTTTCTGAAGTCCGGTGTGGCGGCGGCGTCCGTTGCGACCTTGGCGGCGACTAGTTCGGCCATGGCCGCCACGGCGGAACCCAAACCTCAACGTTTCCAGAAGGGCGTGAGCCCTTGGGCGATGATCATGAATTGCGCCACGATCCGTCCTGTGGCGCTGCGGGACCAGGTGCGCATCGTCGCGGAGACGGGCTGGGACGGCATCGAGCCGTGGATGAACGACCTGGAGAAATTTGAGGCCGAGGGCGGCGACGTGAAAGCGCTGGGGCGCGAGATTAAGGACCGCGGTCTGCGCATCTCGAACATTATCGGCCTGTGGGACGGCATGCCCGAGGGTGACGAGGCCTTCGCGGCGTCGCTGCCGATGTCGCGCAAGCGCATGAAGCTGGCGGCGGACCTCGGCTCGCCCTACGTCGCCGCGCTGCCGCTGCCTGACCGCGAGAACTTCAATCTCGCCGACGCGGCGATCCGCTACCGCGAGCTCGTCAAGATCGGCCGCGAGGAATACGGTATCCAGCCGATCATGGAATTCGTCAGCGTGTTCAAGAGCGTCACGCGCCTGGGCCAGGCCGCCGCGATCGTGCTCGACGCTGACACGCCGCACGCCTACGTCCTGCCCGACATCTTCCACCTCTGGAAAGGCGGCTCCGGCTTCGCCGGCATCGCGCGGCTGCAAGGCGACTTCATTGCAGACTTCCACTGGAACGACGTGCCCCCCGGCGTCACGCCCGCCGAAGCCAACGACGGCACGCGCATAATGCCCGGCGACGGCATCCTCCCGCTCACGCAATGCATGAAAGACCTGCAAGCGATCGGCTACACCCGCGGCCTCTCGCTCGAACTCTTCAACCGCGAATTCTGGGCCATGGACGGCAAAAAAGTCTGCGAGATCGGCCTGCAGAAGATGCTCGCCAACGTCGCCACCGCGGGGGCGTAAGGCGATTCGAGATTTCGCGGATTCGCTTGTACGCCTATCATGTATTGGCCAACGCTTTGTAGCACCTTGACAAGTGACGTCTAGACGTCTACCGTTTGTTGCATGAGTGAAACTCCCGCGCGATACGCTCCCGGCCGCGTCCGAGACGCGGTGGTCCAAGTCCTCTCGCTGAGCGCGAATGGCCTTTCGGTCAGGCAAATCGAAGAGCGGGTCGGGCGCGTAATTGGGCCTACGCCGACCTCGTCCGTCAGATCGTATCTTCGCCTGAACACGCCAAGTATCTTCGTGCGCGAGAGTCGAGGGGTCTATAAGATCAGTCCGCAGTACCACGGGGGCTTGCAGCGCGATCTACCCGTAAGCGGGGATTGGAAGGCTCCTGTTCAGCTCGGTCGGACTTCGCGGTACATGCAGATTGCTTCGACTGGCTGGAACGCCGCGCTCCATGTGGGAGCCGTGGATCGTGTTCCGCCGGCCGATTGAAGGCAGAGTCCAGGACAATCTCCGGAAATGGAAGACCGGCGGTTTCCGCTGTCCGAACTCCGAGCGGCCTTTCGGCGACGTGATCGCCTCATCGCCCACGAACAAGCGCGAACGCGCGATCGCGCCGCATCCCAGCCTCAAGCCGCAGGCCTTTATGCGTCAGTTGGTCCGCGGGGTGTTGCCGCTCGGAGAAGGAATCGTGCTCGACCCCTTCGCGGGCGCTGGTTCAACATTGGCCGCCGCGGAAGCCGTCGGCTACAAAAGTATCGGCATAGAGAGAGACAAGCACTACTTTGAGATTGCGAGACGGGCCGTGCCGAAATTGAGCAAGTACGTCACAAACGACGAAGTTTAGGTTCGATATTGCAGATTCCTTCAGAATTTCTGAATACCCCTTGGTAAAGCGTCGCCACGCGGGACGGTGAATTTCATTCGCGAGTTCCGTCTTCGTGTGACGTCCTTACTCGTCCCAGCGCAATTGAAGTCTTGGCATCGCAGCGCTAGACTACCTAACCCTAATAAGACAACTGTGCATCGCTAACGACCGGCAGCTAAAAGGTTCCCCCTATGGTCCAACATAGAAGCACGGAACGTGAACGCAAGCTTCATGATCTCCTCAAGCGAGACCATACACTCTTCGGTGGTTCTGTCTTCGGATTGGATGGCCACGTGATCGAAATCCAAGCGCGTGCGATGGAGATTTTCTCGTCGCCGGAGACTTGGCGAGACGCGGTATCCATTAGCGGGATGGCACGCGGCGCAATTCATGAGTCGCTCGATCGGATTGGCGGCGCGTTCTCAAAGCTCGGAATAGAAAAACCAGAAGTGTCTATCACCGTGAACCTCGCTCCCGCAGATCTTCCTAAGGAAGGAACCTGGCTCGACCTGCCAATCGCCATCATCCTATTGCAAGCAGCAGGGGTTCTCCCCGACCTGCACGAAAAGTCCGAAGGCCAATTCATCTTGATGGGCGAACTCGGCCTGCATGGCGAAGTACGTCGAGTGCCAGGCGCCCTTTCAATGGCTTACATCGCGAAGCCTGGGCAGACGTTAGTGGTTCCGCGCGGGAACGAGAAAGAGTGCGCGCTCATCTTGGCAAAACCCGGCCACGATGGTTGCAAGATCTGTGCTGTCAGCACGCTGGAGGAAGTAGCCGAATATTTCCGCGGAAAGCGCAAGCTGGAAAATGCGCTAAAAGACGGCGTTAAGTTCGAGGAATTCGTTCCCAAAGCCGTGGACTTCAGTCGCATCAAGGGGCAGGAAAAAGCTAAGGAAGCGGCCCTAATAGCGGCAGCAGGCGGCCACAATCTGCTGCTAATCGGCCCTCCCGGAGAGGGCAAATCGTTGCTCGCCAGCGCGATCCCGGGAATACTTCCTCGATTGAGCGACCACGAAGTAGTCGAGCTTACGCGAATATATTCCGCCTGCGGCGAATTGCAGAACGATGGGATGGTAGTCAGCCGACGACCCTATCGCTCGGTCCATCATTCTTCCTCCAAGCAGGCACTGGTCGGCGGCGGAAGCGGTGTACCAATTCCAGGTGAAGTAACCAAAGCGCACCTTGGCATCCTCTTTCTCGACGAGATCGCTGAGTTCAGTAAATCCACGCTGGATACATTGCGGCAGCCGCTGGAAGACGGCGAAGTGCGTATTTCTAGAGTTGGCGGTTCACTGTCTTTTCCGTGTCAATTCACTCTCGTCGCCGCGATGAATCCCTGCCCCTGCGGCTACTTTGGATCCGACAGGTGCCGTTGCACCGAACCCGAAGTGCGGAAGTATCAGAAGAAACTCAGTGGACCAATAGTCGATCGCATCGACCTTCAGGTCGAACTTCAAGTTCTAACAACTGAGGAACGATTTGCCGAACCGACCGCAGCCAGCTCACCACAACTCCGAAAAGTCGTACAGGCTGCTCGTGACAGACAAGCCCAGCGATATGAAGGCAAAAACGTAAGTTGCAACGCCAGAATTCCAGGCGGTCACATCCTCGACTTCTGCAAGTTCAGCAAGGACGGACTTGATGCCTACAAATCCAAAGTGGATCAAGAACAATTAACAACACGATCCACCGATCGATTGGCAAAAGTGGCTCGCACTGTTGCCGATCTAGCGGCCTCAGAAGAGATTCAATCCAGCCATGTCGACCGCGCTGCGAGTTATGTCGTCGGCGGCATGTTACGCTCTGCCTTCTGACTGTTCGCCAGATTCCACTCAAACTATTTTTCGCGATCCACCAAGTAATCGATGAACCCGATCATCATTTCGTCTGTGCCGAAGACCAGGTCTTTGGTGGGGTCGGGGTTGCGGGGGTTGTCGGCGGAGTTGTCGTAGTGGGCGACGAGTTCTAGGCGCGTACCCTTCGGCGCGACGATGGGTTGCGCGAGGGCGTAGCTGATGTCCCAATCGGGGTTCCAGTTGGATTTCACCAGGGTCTGTTTGTTTCCGTCGGGGAAGACGGCGGTGATGGTCATGTCGGTGCCGCGCTGGTGCATGTGCGGGCCGAGGTTGGTGATGAGCGCGTACTGGTCGAAGGTGTAGTTGGCGGTGACTTCGTAGTTCTTCGCGCCGGCGGGGATTTTGAACTTGGTGTTCATCACGGCGAGCGCGACGGACTCGTGCTTGATGTCGCCTTGGGCGAAGTAGAGGCCGATGCGGGTCTTGTCGGTGACGGGTGTGCCGAAGGAGTGGTAGTGCGCTTGCGCGACGATTTCCTGGTCCTTTTTCACTAGGCGGCCGGTGCCTTCGGGGAATACGGTGGGTCCTGAGCCGGCGACGTAGGCGCCGATCTGGCCGCCGATTTTGCCGTCCGCGCCGGTGATGCGCGCGAAGACGTGGTGGACGGCGCGCTTGGCGCTAGGCTGGACTTCGATCGCGCGGATCCAGCGGTCCTCAGGTAGATTCAATTTGGCCTTGAGGTTCGGGAACTTGTCGGGGCCGTCGGCGGCGACATCCACCGCGTCGAGGTCGATCACGTAGTCCGGCTCGCCGAGCACCCAGCCGTTGGGGAACTCGCGCGCGGGCGGCAGGTCGGCCTCATTGCCCAGCTTGGCGCCGGTCTTGATCCACTTGTCGAGCGTCGCGATGTCTGCTTGGCTCAGGCGCGCATCGTTCCTGAAGGCGCCGAACTGCGAGTCGGCATGCCACGGCGGCATGGACTTTTCCTGCACCACGCGCGTGAGGATCGACTTCGTTCACGGGCGGACTTCAGCGTAGGTGCGCAGCGACATCGGCGCGACTTCGCCCTCGCGGTGGCACTGGACGCAGTGCGCGTTCAGGATCGGCGCGACGTCCTTGGCGTAGGTGATTTTCTCCGGAGCACCGGCGTCGTCGGCCTGCACCACACCCGCCACGGTCAAAACCAAGATTGCCGAAAGTGTTTGAAGCTGCCCGCGCATGGATGTAACCCTCCCGAGTCCGGAAGGCAGTATACCCCCTCCGCGCCCTTGCGCAAACGCCCGCGGGTGACGCGCCTCCGGCCCGTCCCGCCCGGCGCGATACCCCTCTATATACACTGCACGTTTGTTGCCCTAACCCGGCGGAAAACCCCCGGTGCGAAACAAGGATATAAGGGTCCCCGCGTGAATGTCGCCCCCGCTTCGTGGAGTCCTGGCCCGTACTGAGCAACCAAAGTTAACTCCCTCTAAGCCGATAAGACGTGGATGCCCGGGTCAAGCCCGCCATTGTGCATCCCCCCGGCGCCCCCTTTTCACATTGCCCAGCGATCGCCCGAGCGGTCTTGCAACCGACCGGTGCATGGATTTGACAAAGGCATTGTTACAACATTATTGTTGTAATCATGATTCCAGCACTGGTCGCCATACCAGGTTCGCCTTGGGATGTCCTGCCACCGGGCATCCATGCAGCCACGCTTGCTGAGGTTGAACAGACATTTGGTTGTAACCCTCATCGCAGAGCGCTTTTTGCCGGATTGGTCGATGCTGCGATTCACCTTTCGCTGGTTGGATGCCGTCAGGTTTTGCTGAACGGTAGCTATACAACTACAAAGCCGATCCCCAAAGACTACGACGCCTGTTGGGATCCGGATGGCGTTGATTTCGCCAAGCTCGACCCCTTGTTCGATGACTTCGACAACGGTCGAGCAAATCAGAAAGCGCGTTTCGGTGGCGAGTTCTTCCCGTCCACGTTGATAAACACCAATAGCGGTGGGTCCTTCGCGGAGTTATTTCAGATCGATCGATTTACAGGGAATAGAAAGGGAATTTTGTCGATTGCATTCGCAACAGACGAAACGGTGGCACGGAGGACGAAGTCATGATCTTCAGTGATCGCCAGTACTCAGTTTCCAAAGAACAGTCCGCTAAGCTTCGTAGTGCGTTTGAGCAAGTTCGCGCGGATTTCAAGAAGCACGAACGACTGCGCCAAATAGAGGCAAAGGCGCTGGAAAGCCAGATCGCCGAGATAGACCGCGAGATTGCGGACTATGATCTTTTGAAATCTGGTTCGGTCACGTTCACGGAAAGCTATGCGCTATCGGACCTGCCCCACATCCTGATTCAGGCGCGCATTGCCCACGGGCTCAATCAGACCGACCTTGCTGAGCGCCTTGGCATGAAGCCCCAACAGATTCAGCGCTATGAGGCGACCGAATATATGAGCGCTTCGTTGGCCCGCCTTATAGAGATCGCCAACGTATTGAAAGTCCGAGTGTCGCAATCATTTTCGGCTGAGCATGCACCGGCCGAAAGCTCGCTGTTCGCATGGAGTAGCGCTAGCGACGTGGATTGGACTCGATTTCCGCTAAAGGAAATGGCAAAGCGAGGCTGGTTGAAAGGTAAGGACCTAGCCGAGGCAGCTCGGCGCTATTTCCTTGAGGCCGCGGGCCCGCAATTTGCGACCGCACTTCATCGAAAGAAGGTGCGCAGCGGCAATGCACCGAACGAATATTCGCTACTAGCTTGGCAGGCGCGTGTCCTTGAGCTTGCTCAGGTAGATCGGGCCGCTGGGCGGCTTGGTGACTTTGGGCTAAAGGACGCATGGTTGTCGGACCTTGTGTCCCTGACGCGAGACAAAAATGGTCCCCGCAAGGCTCGCGACCTACTCTGGGAAAACGGCATCGCACTTGTGATCGAGCGCCATCTCCCTGGCACCTATCTTGACGGCGCGGCGATGATCTCCCCAAAGGGCGATCCCATAGTTGCGCTTACTTTGCGCTATGACCGGCTGGATAATTTCTGGTTCGTGCTCTTCCACGAACTGGGTCATGTCTTCCTGCATTTGTACACGTCCATGCGGCTCGACTTCTTCGATGAAGAAGACGGCACCGATGGCAACGGGATAGAGCGTGAAGCTGACGTATTCGCCCTAAACCGGCTTGTACCGGACGATGTATGGAAACAGTGTCTGTCGCGCTTCGCATTAACCGAAGAAGCCGTGAGGATCGATGCAGAAAGACTCGGCATTGCCCCAAGCATTATCGCGGGACGTATTCGCAAGGAGCGCAACAATTACCTCATTTTGAATGATCTGATTGGGTTAGACACGGTCCGTTCGCAACTAGCGGAGAGTCAATGATGAAGATCGCTCCGGACACTTACGTACCATCGTTGCGTTGGCGGCAGGGCGAGTATCAAGCACTCCTCCGTCTATCCGATAAGGCGAAGTCGAGGGTTGTTCCGTTCATTGTCATACCCGAAATTGAGTTCGACTTCGACGCAGGGGTTTTGAAAAAGAATGTTCAGGATCACGTTGAGCCGTTTCCGAAGCGATTCAAAGACAAATGGGGCGTGTGGCCGGCTTGGATCGATGTTCATCCGAAAATTCATACGCAACTCATGGACAACGGGAAGCTGCCAATCGCCCACGTTTTTGACGAATTGCGGAGTCTCGGAAACAATGCGGTACCGGTGACGTCTTTGGACAGTAACTCGGCCATCAACGCCGTAATAGCCGCGATCGTAAAGACCGACGGCCGCGGCATCGGTATTCGCGCCCGCATCGAGCACATCATGAAGTCCGGCTGCAAAGCAGCAATTGATGGTCTGATGAAGAAGACCGGTGTAGACCCTAAGCAAACCGATCTAATTTTGGATTTGGGCGCTCCGAACTATGAACCTTATGCCGATTTTGCGGACGGGTTGATCGCAGCCATGAATCCGTTTGGCGATCTTTCAGCGTTCCGTTCCTACATAGTAATGGGCACGGCTTTTCCCAAGTCGATCGCTCTGGGCAAGCCGGGTGGCGATCTTCCTCGCCACGATTGGCTGTTCTATCAGACGCTTCGCGACAAGCTTGATGAGAAATCCCGTGTTCCAACCTACGGCGATTACACGATCGTCAATCCGGAATTCACGCCCTTAGACATGCGCCGCATTAAGCCACCCGGCAAGGTCGTCTATACGGAGGCGAAGACCTGGTATGTCCGCAAGGGAGGCGCCTTCCGTGATAACCGTGCGCAGATGCATGACCATTGCGACTACATTCTAACTTCGGGAAAATTCCGAGGAGCGACGTTCTCGGAGGGGGACGCCTTTATCAAGCAATGCGCTAACAAAACGGTAAACCCCAGCAACCCAACACGATGGAAGGAGGTCGCCATAAGCCATCACATCATGCAAGTACTTGAGGACGTCTCCAAGCTCGGCGGAGCTCCATGAATTCACGGATCGCGACAGTCAGTTGCGGGACAGTTAACACCGCCGCGAGAGCTTCATAGAGTTCTTTGCGCGGCTTGTTCAGTAACTTCTTATCGATCTCAAAGCGAGAAAGCAGCGTCACGGCTTCCGGTCGCCATAGAAGGTGCGCAAGCTGAACGGGGTCGATATGCGTGTTAAACCTCGCGCGTCGAACCGTTGCGAACTTGATGGCTCCCCGCGCGCCTTTCTCAACCATGAGAATTCCACACCAATTCGGCGTGATCTCCGCCACGCGCTCGATATGACGATGGGCACACACGAGCGTCAGCTTCTCAAGACATTGGGTGTAAAGCTCGAGCTGAGCAGGGAGCCGATTGAGCGTGTCGAGGCTACTCTTAATCTCGTAACCGTGCACGCAGCCGTTAATAACTGCTACATCGATACGGGCTTTCGCATGCGACAGACCGAGTTCGTCGATCACGATAGTGTCCGGCGCCACATGGTAAGCTCTGAGCTTCTTTTCATGAAGCGCGGAGCGGATTTCGATGTCTTTGGTCTGTGACATGCCATTCATTGT
>JBCLBO010000078.1:0-16666 GCA_038916785.1 Candidatus Hydrogenedentales bacterium
TCTCAAAGTTTCTTCCAATGTTTATTCTTAAGGAGAATGTCGACATTCCATTTCTTGTTGGACTTGATCAAACGAAAGCCCAGTGGAGGCCATTGGAACAGGGTGTTTATCGTGTGGATATTGGAATCTCGCACCAGTCGCTATGGGCAACCAAAAAACGAATCTACATTGATTTTGATGGCGAGAGCGTTGAACAAATCTACTGGCCCCAATATCGTATCCGGAAAAGAAAACCACGAGTTCAGCGTTCACAAGGGACAATAATTGGGGAAGTTCTTTGGCCTGAGATGAAAAATGAAAAATAACTCTCAGTGATTCGCAGTACCTTGGCAAGACAGAAAAGTTCCCGCGCCAGCAAGAACAGGAACCTCGTCGCAATCGTAACGTCAGTTCCAAGCTTTTAGCCGTGACTAAACCAGAAAGTAGCCGGAGGTCGGAGCAGCGCGGAGACCTCCGGTACGCTCGAATACCGGAATTTGCACTCTGAAGGAGTGCCAGAAAACCACGGAGGCGCGCATGGCTTCGACCTTCTACGGCCTTCGATACCACATCGGGTTCAGCACGAAGGATCGCCGCCCCTTCATCCAACCCGGCTGGTGGCCTCGCCTTCATGAATACCTGGGCGGCACGGTGCTTGGGAACAGTTTCGCCACCGCCGCCGGCATTTCTTGCCGAAGCTCGCTCTGTACCGCGATCGCCGTATTGTGCGTGCTCGCGATCCAGGCGTTCTCCGGAAATGCGCGCTCCCAATCCTTGTCCGCACAGGAGATTGCGGAGACTAACCGTCAAACTACCGAGCAAATTCTGACATCGGCGTCGTACGCGTTTCGCATCCATGCGCGCAAGAAAGACGACCCAACGCGGGATTACACCGTCGACCATGTTCTTCGCCGCGATGGCGATGCGTTTTTTCATCTGGAGCTCGATGCGGATCCCTCAGCCGCAGCCCCCGACGCGCACACCGTAGTTCGTGTGCACGCGTTTGACGGCAAAATCCTTCGCGAGAACGAGTTCGCATACGCCTTTGCCGACTCGCTACTGCACCCCGGCGAACGAGGCGGCCGGCTGTTAGATTTCTTCGAGCGAGCAATCTCGGCCGATCGCATCGCACCGATCAACACGTATAGTTCGCGGCCCGGAAGGAAACCATTCGGTCTCATTGCCGAGGGACTGCGTTTTCGCCTGCCGGGCGACTTGCTCAACGACCAATATGCGCTGGCCGCTTTCGCCGTCCCGCGCATGCATCCGCCGATCTATTATCATCGGATCCTGTCCGATTTAGATTCCGAGGTTATCCGGGAAGATGGCGATTTGATCACGTTCAAGTGTCTCATGTCGCCCACCCCCGACGAATTGATGGCGCTCCATCCAGAGCTGACCCGGCAACTCGCGGAGCGAATATATCGGCGGTGGGAGGCGACCCTGACCTTCGACATCGGCCGCGGTTGCCAGGTGACCAGTGCCGTGATTTATGACCATGACGCGGGGGTCGTCGCAAGAGAACTCAGCGACGTAAAACTCGTCCAGGATCCCGATTCGGGAGTCTGGTATCCGGCGTCCTATTCGCTGGTCAGCTCTGACGGATACTCCTTCAACGTTGCGATTCAGTCGATGTCGTTTGCCCCAGTGGCCGCTGAAGTGTTCTCCGAAGTCTTCTTCAATCAACAGCCGATCGACGACGAAATCAACAAGCAAAGTGCGCGCTTTCTCCTTCGACCAGTGGAGGACTACCACGAGGACGCCTACTTTAGCCCCGATCGAGACGGACACGAGGAGTTGTTGCGCATCGCTCGAGACGAGGTACTTACAGGAGCCGACATCGTCGTATCGGCGGAGGACATCCCGGAGCTCTCTGAGGGCTCCGGGAACGACGACCCGCCCGCGCCTCCCGCTGCCCAGCCTCCCGCTCGCGATCTCGACGGCCGCTGGATTCAATGGCTTGGGGCAGTGGGGATCGTCCTGTTGGCAGCGGTGGCCGCTATAGCAACCATGCGCCGAATCCGTGCGCGGAGACCGTAGGAGACCGTAGATGTGGCCTAAGCTCGCGTGGGCCGTCGTTCTGTTGTCCGGCCCCGCCCTTGGACAATCCGCCAATCCACATCCGGACGGAGACATATATGGCGTGGACTTGCTCCAAGGAGAGCGCTTTCGCACCCTCGGTTGCGCGGCCAATTCAGTATTCGTCGCCCTGCAACTCTTGAGGCCCGATCTGGATATCCCCTTCTCGGAAATCGAGAAGGACCTGCCGCTTGATCGCTTGTGCTCCGGCGCTGAAATCGTTCGCGCCCTCGCACGCTACCCAGTGGGCGCGAGGCCCAAACGTGTCCGACTAGAAGACGCGATCCCGCCGGACGGACAGGTGAGCATCGTATTCGTGAAGCCTGAGGAGGGAAACGGCCACTGGTACCTCATCGCTAGGAACGCCGGTCGCGTATCAACCTTCGGAAAGGGTGATGTCTACGAGGTCCGTAATTACGACATCAGATACGTTCAGGATCGCCTGAGACTGAATCAGCAAGAGCTTGAGAAAGCAGGTAAGCCTAACGACCGATCGATGGCGGTGGTGATCCAACTGTCGCGCGAGAAGCTGGTTGCCGGGCGACCCATGCTCGCACTCGGCGGCGCCGCTACGATAGGGCTAGCCTTTCTGTTGATCTTCCGATCGCGGAAAACCCGACTCTCGCCGACAGTCCAATAACCCGCTCCCACTACCTAACATTAACGCATCAGCGCTTCACGATGCCGACGTAACCGGTGTTCCGATAATCGGGCACGTGCAACGATCAGGCCTTCTTCGCCTTAGCGACCTTAGTATTCCCTGAGCTTGTTTTGGAGGGTGCGGGGTAAATACGGTAAATAGAGGGTAAATAGGGACAGCGGAGCCGTTGAAAAAGCCCCGTTCTCCATCCAATTGGCAGCCGCAAGACGGACTCGCTCGATGAAAATACCAATGAAAGTGAAGCCTCCATCATTCGGGCGAACGCGACAGGTCTGTCAATTCGACTTTTTTCGACAGATCCACTGTACCCTATCACCAAATTAGCCGCTTTATGAGTACCCAGAGAGTGACTTCACGCGTACAAACTGCGAACACGTAGGGTGCGCGATACGGACTCCTTCGTCAACCACACAAAAAGTCGAAAAATGTCTTGACAAAAATCTGCGCTTCAAGCTTATAGTATCGGTCATCGCCAGGGGATTAGCCGTGTCCATCCTTTCTTGCATGCTGGCAATCTTTGCTGCTGGTCGTCCGTCCGACACGGCCACATTTCGACCGCCGTATCTTCAGGAACACGAATTGCCGGTCCACAGTTCTGAGCGACTCTGCGGAGCGTACTCAGCATGGAGTGCTCTGCACATCGCTGGCATTGAGACGACTCTCGATGATTTAATGAATGAAATGAAAATTAGTGTTGAGGGCACCACTGTTCTCGATATCACGAAAGTCCTGCAAAAGAGAGGCCTGTCTACCTCTGTCGTTATGATCCCACGCGCCAAACTAAGCGAGCAAAAAAGCCCTTTCATCTTGTGGTCTCGGCCACCGAACTCCGGCGCCTCTAAAAAGCTCGACTCGGACGACTTGCCGCAACCAGTGAGCGGCAGGGTTGGCCATTTTGTTGTCGTAGTTCCGCTTGACGGCGACGAGTGGCTCTGGCTGGACGGCCCCAAGCGCGCGGCGCGAATTAAGAGTACGAATTGGGAAGCACCGGAATCTGTCAATGGGTGGGACGGGACGGCAATTCTGTTTTCCCATCCCGCCGCATCGGTACCGTGGATCGATCTTTCGGCGATTCTGCTAGGTGCAATTGCGGGTCCTGTAGTGATCGCCGCGCGCGTTAAACGGAGGAATGGCGACTTGGAAAACAGCCGTGGTGAACCGACCAAGGCGTAAATATAAATGGCAAAACGATACTGCCGGGTCACACCAACAACAGGAAGGGAGAATCGAAAAATGAGAAGGGTTATCGCGCTACTGTCAACAAAGGGGTATGTTGCTATCGTTGTTCCGCTCTCTCTGCTGGCGTACGTGTTCCAAGCAGAAGCTGCCGTTAGATACCCGCAAATCGATCCCGGCCAGTATAGTTCGATAATCGGCGGAACGGATTACGAGGACTGCGGCGAGTCGTTGACCGGCTGTGGCGGAGGATCGAGTACTCCGTCGTGCAACATCGGGGACAACGGAGACATATATTGTCGAGGCCTGCCTGCTATGTGCACGGACACAACCAAGAACCACACTTGCAGATCAGGCGGTTCCTGGCCGGAATGCGCGTATCCACCTTACCCCTTCGATTACAACGATTGCTCTGGAGGCGGCTCGTATTCGGGATGCAGTCCGTACACTGGGACTTGCTCTGTGGCGGCTAATACTGACGACGGTTGCTCGGGAAGCACGTCAAAGTGCGTCTTCTAAGCAGGTCAGCGGCGCTACTGCTCGCCTCGGTGTGGCTGATTCCTACCGCCTTTTCGGCCGCGCAAACGCCGACCGTAGCGGATCTCTGCGCCGTCCTCAAGGCGCAAGACGAGCGTATCCGATCAGTACAGGCCGAATGGAGCAAGAGCCGATACTCCACTGATCCGTCAGACGCAGGAAAAAAACTGTACGATGCTACTGTGGTGTTGCGATGGACCCGAGAACGGGTGTTCGCGCAAATTACGAAGACCCAATATAAGCTGATGCTGGGCGGGCTGATTGCGGACGAATACACCGATGTCCGCAGCTATGCGGACTCAAGGGAATGGAGCAAGAACCTCACGTCCCGGCCTCAGATCGATCACCACGAAGGGAACATCTTTCCCGCACTGCCCACTGCGATTGATCCATTTCAGCGCCATGGAGACATCGAAGCGGCTTCTCCCATCCACGGCATGTATCAGTATATTGGGCCAAGTTATATCCACTTATTTCTGAATGATAACGCCCGAGTCGAGGCCATCGATGGTGGACTTCTGCGTATGACGAGCGCGCCATCGGGCGCCAGCCACGTCGCCTACTTCATTCTTGATCCTAAAAAAAACTTCACCCCAGTCGCCTGTGGATTCGTCCCCGGCAAACCCGACGATTCGCAATTAAGCCTGAAGACCGAGCTACGCGATTTCAAGCAGATCAACGGCATCTGGATCCCGATGGAATCCGAAACGTGGAGTCGCTCTCCAAATAACGGAAGCCAGATACGTACTGTCAGCAGGCTCAAGAAGATTGACTTGAACATCCCTCTGTCGGATCAGCAGACGGATATCGCGTTCCCAGTCGGCACGAAGATCAACGACCGCATTGCCGGCCTCAGCTATACCATCGGCGCGGTGCCTGCTGTGGTAGCAGATCCCTCGCTCATTGATAACCTGTACGAGATGGCGGAGAGCGACTCGCCGATGACGGTGCCTGTCGCGGAAACGGCGCCGTCCGAAGAGGCCATGAAAAGGAATCTCGCTTCCGTTCCCAAGAACGCCTATCTCGAACGAATCAAAAGACTTCGGCCGACGCGCCTTACATATACACTTTTCGTCGCGGCCTCAGCAGCGGGCCTACTCCTTACGTTCTGGCGGCGGGCCTCGACTAGAAAAAAACAACGAGATCAACAGCCCTAATGTGCTCGCAAACAATATCGTTTATCCTCTTTTTGAGCGGCACCCTCAGCGCTTCCCCGGAAGAAGTCCTGTCTGCTTCAACTCTTCCATCGACAGTAGATCTGGGCACATTCTTTTCTGGCAATACAGACTTGGTCCGGCGGGAATTCGCCTTCCGAAACGACACTGAGTCCGCGCTGACCTTCGCCCGAGTAGCAACCGACTGCCATTGCATCACTGCCGAACTGGATGAAGCCTTGGTTGCACCCGGTAAATCCATGAAGCTCTCCGTAACCTTAGACCCTCGATACTTGAGCTTCGGCCGGTTCGAGCACATGGCATTTTTAATTACGAACGACCCCGTTCCAAAGCAATTCGTCATCAACTTTAGCGGTGAACTCCAGGACCGGGCGACGCAATTGTACGCGTCGCCCCTGAATGTATTCGTGATCGCTTCCAAGAGCGGCCAGAAGTCGGTAAACTTCCTCCAACTCAGGCGGGCCGGGGACAAACCGATTGGCGAACTAAGCGTCTCGACATCTGCTTCCTGGCTTCACGCCAAGCTAAAGCCCTATTCCGATCCGAACACTCAGGATATCCGGACCCGTTTGGCGGTCTTTTTTGAAGTCCCACCAAATACCCACGGCGATCTCGTCGAACATGTTGTAGTACACGGAGCGAGTCCAGAAGACCAATTGACCGTTCCCGTTTTTATCAAGTATCACCCAGAACCGCCCACAACCCAACGGTTCTTCATGCTAGAGGCGTTGCGAGATACGGTCAGGATCCCCCTCAATCCGACATATGTCAAAGCGTTGTTTGCCATTACCTCACACACATTCGAATCCGATTCCTTAACTCTCGAATCCCTCGACATGCCTACGGCGGGTGAACGGTCACTCAGTGCGATTGTGTCTGTGAAAGACGACCATCGCGATAAAATCGCCACCGGCGTTCTCCGATGTATAATGGACGGAGGCCCGGACAGCTTCGAGATTGTCTTCGTACATGCTCCCTAAGCCTGTGCGCACGTTGCGCCGATGGCCCACTTGGGAGTCCCGCTAACGGGACGATTCCAGACACCACGCGCAAACGCGAACGGATCCCAACGAAGCGCGCATTGGTTCGACTTTCTACGGCCTTCGATACCACATCGGGTTCAGCACGAAGGATCGCCGCCCCTTCATTCAACGCGGTTGGCGGCCTCGCATGCATGAATACCTGGGCGGCACGGTGCGCGGGTTGGGCGGCGTTGCGGAGGTACTTCAAGGGAAGAAATCTACCACCGATGAAATGTGATGAACACCGATAAGGGCCGTTGGCTTTATCCCTATCGGTGTTCATCGGTGTTTATCGGTGGTTAAATCGCCCTTGAACTCTTCGTGGCCTTCGTGCGCTTCGTGGTGAGTAGGTCTCTAGCCTTTCCCAGACTCTTTGTATTCCTTGAGCTTGTTGCGCAGGGTGCGGACGCTGATTTCGAGGAGTTCCGCGGCGCGGGTGCGGTTGTTGCCGCAGCTTTCTAGTGTTTTGAGGATGAGTTCTTTTTCTATTTGCGCGACGGTCGTGCCGACGCGCAGGCCGTTGCCGTTCTGGTGGCCGTTCGCGGCGGGAACGGGCGCGGCTTCGCCGCGGAGGAGCGGGAAGTCGGCCTCGCCGAGCGCGTCGCTGGAAGAGAGCACGACCGCGCGCTCGATGGCGTTCTGGAGTTCGCGGACGTTTCCGGGCCAGGCGTGCGCTTCGAGGCGGGCGCGGGTGGTGGCGTCGATGCGCAGGTTCTTGCGGGCGTTCTCGCGCGCGAAGTGACCCAGGAAATGTTCGATGAGCGCGGGGATGTCGTCGCGCCGCTCGCGCAGCGCGGGCAACTGCACGGGAATGACGTTGAGCCGGAAATAGAGGTCCTCGCGGAACTGCCCCTTCTCGACGGCCTTCTCGAGCGCGCGATTGGTGGTGGCGATGATGCGCGTGTCCACGGGAATGGACTTGATGCCGCCGACGCGATCGATCTCGCGTTCCTGGAGCGCGCGGAGCAGCTTGGGCTGGAGTTCGAGCGCCATCTCGCTGACTTCGTCGAGCAGCAGCGTGCCGCTGTCGGCCAACTCGAAGCGCCCGATTTTCTTGTCGATCGCGCCGGTGAACGCGCCTTTCTCGTGGCCGAACAATTCACTCTCAAGCAGCCCGGCGGAGAGCGACGCGCAGTTCACCTTGATGAACGGCTTGTCCTTGCGGTCGCCGCTGTAATGAATCGCGCGCGCGACGAGTTCCTTGCCGGTGCCGCTCTCGCCGCGGATGAGCACGGTCGATTTGCTGTGCGAGACCTTGCGAATCTGGTCATGGACCTTCTTCATCGCCGGACTCGCGCCGACCATCGCGTCGAAACGAAACGGCCCGTTCAGCGCCTGCCGCAGATACCGGTTTTCCTCCGCCATCCGTCCGCGCTCCAGCGCGCGCGCCACGGCGATTTCGAGTTCGTCCGGCGTGAAGGGTTTCAAGATGTAGTCTTCCGCGCCGTTCTTCATTGCCTGCACCGCGGTCTCGATCGTGCCGTAGGCCGTCATGACAATGCATGGCACAGCGGAGCGCTCACGGCGCACGCGGCGCACGACTTCGATGCCGTCCATCGGCGTCATCTTGAGATCGGTGATGACGAGATCGAAGGAGCCCTGTGCGAAGGCGGCGATCCCTTCCTTGCCGCTCGGCGCGCTCTTCACCACGTGCCCCGCGCGCACGAGCGACTCCTCGACGTATTCGCGCATGATGTCTTCGTCGTCGATCACGAGAATGTTTGCCCGGCCCATGCTCACCCCTGCTCTCCGCGTGGCAGCGTGATACGAAATGTCGCGCCCTCGCCGGGCGTGCTGCTCACGTCCATTAATCCCCCGTGCGCCTCGACCAACTTCGATGCGGCCGCGAGGCCGAGGCCCGTCCCCTTCTCGCGCGTCGTGAAAAACGGCATGAACACTTTTTCCACGTGCTCCGCCGCAATGCCGCAACCCGTGTCGGCAATCGAAATCGTGATCGTGTCCGCCCCAGCGCGGGCCGTGACTTCAACGCGGCCCGCACCATCGATGCTCTGCACGGCATTCTGCAAGACGTTGAGTATCACCTGTCGCAGCCGGTGCGCGTCGCCGCGCAACACCAGCCCCAACGCGACGCTGTTCCGAGTCTCGATGCCGCCCGGCACGCCGGACAGGTATCCGATCGCGGAATCCACCAGTTTCCTGGCGTCGATCGGCTCGATTCGCAACTCAACGGGGCGCGTGTACTCGAGCAATTCATTCACCACGCGGTCTAAACTCCTTGTGCCCGCGAGGATTTTTTCGACGAGACGATGGCGCGGATCGTCCGCAGGCAGATCGCGCTCGAGGAGCGCAGCGAAACCCTGGATGCCACCGAGCGGATTGCGGATTTCGTGCGCGACTGTCGCGGCCATTTCGCCGAGCGCCGCGAGGCGATCTTTGCGGCGCACTTCGCCGCGGAGCGCCTCCAGCTCGCTCAAATCCTGGAAGACGGAGACCTCGCCGAGCCGCTCGCCGTTGCGATCGTTGATCGGCGCGGTGCGCTCGCTCACGGGCACCTTTTGCCCCTTGCGGTTTCGCCACTCCTTGAGCCGCGCGCCCGGTCCGGCCGCGCGTTCCCCGAAGACCTCTGCATAGGGCCGGCCGGTGATGTCCTCGTCGAGCCCAAGGATGTTTGCGGCCGCGGGGTTCCATGTGGTAATCGCACCGCCCCGGCTCACCGCGATCACGCCGTCGGACATGCTGTTGAGCACGGCATTCAAATACTCTGTCGTCAACGTGAGCTGCCGGTTCTTTTCCTGCAGTTCGCTGTCGAGCGACTGGATGCGGGCCTCGAGCTTGCGATACGACTCTTCCATCGTCGCCGAGGTGCGGTTGAAACGATCGAAGGCCTCGGTGAGGGCGCGCAAGTCGGCCTCGGCGCCGTCGGAAGGCGCGTGCTCGACTTCCCTCGAATTCGCGGCCGGACCTGGCGCCACTGTGGAATTCCCCCGTCTTGCCTCTCCCCGGCGTCAATTGTACGCGCTAGGCGCGGCGGTCAACAATGGCGCCGCCGGATTCGCTGTCCGTGCCGTACTTGCGCGCGTTTTCGCGGCCCCGGCGCAGGTCGCCCGCCTCGCCGCGCATCGCGTGCAGCGCCTCCGCCAGCCGCGGGCTGACGGAGGCGCGCCGATCGTCGAACTCCGCCCGGAGCGCGTCTACCTGCCGCGCGAGCGCGGCGACGGCCTCCCTCTCCGCGGCGGGCAGGTCGCGCGCCGCATTCCACTCTTTCTTGAGCGCCGAATGTTCCGCGATCAGATCGTCGAGCCGCCGCGCGCGCGCCGCGTCCTCGGCGGACCATCGGTCGTAGTCCGGCTCCGCCGCGGTGGCGAGAATCGCGTCGAGGGCGGCGACGGCCTCGCGCAGCCACGCGATCTGTCGCAGGTAGTAGTCGGAGAAGCGCGCCGCGATGTCCGCGCTCGCGCCGGACGAAGTCACGATGTCGCCTCGGCGGGCGCGGTGGGGTCGGGTTCGCCGCGCCGGCGCAACTCGAAGCGGACCACCTCGGCACGGGCCTTGGCGTCCGCGGCATAGGGCGACGAAGACGCCGCGACCGCATCGTACATCGGCAGCGACCCGGTCAACTGGCCGAGCGCATACGCCGCGTTCGCGCGCTGATAGGCGCTCCACTGCTGCGCGTCGGATTCCTCCGCCTTCACTTCCACCGCGGCAGCGTCCCCGGAAGGCGCGGCAGCCTCGTCCGTCGCAGCGGAAGGTTGGGTGACCATCGCGTAGGCCTCGTCCGCCGCGGCGTAGTCGCCGCGCTCGAAGAGGAAGTCGGCATAGTGTATCGCCGCGCGCTCGAAGGTCGGCCGGTCGGCCGCGCGCTCGGGCGCGGCCACGCGCTGCTGTAAATCGGCGACCAGCGCGCGCGCCTGTGCGCTGCGGCCCAGCGTCAGGGCCGCGCGCAGCGTGCCGTCGACGCCGCCGGCCGTGCGCTGATCGGGATACTGCTCATGCGCGCGCATCAGCAGCGCCATGGCATCGTCCGCATTCCCCCGCAGGAGCGTGCGGCCCCACGCCTGAAGCAACGCGTAGGCCTGCGCCGGGTCGAGCCGGGCGACGTCCACCCGCTTGGCCACCTCTAGACCTTCGTCGGCGGCCCCCGCCTCGATCAGCGCTTGCGCCGCCTCGGCCAGCGGCGTGGGCTCGTCGGTGATGCCGGCGACTTTTCCGTAGGTCTCGATCATCTCGCCAGTCAGCCCGAGTTCGCGGTAAAGACTGGCTAACTCCTGCAACACCGGCAGCAAGCTCGGGCGGCCCTGGTTTGCGGCGGAGAGATCTTCGAGGCGCGTGAACGCGCCCTGGAGATCGCCCAGTCCGCGCGCCGCGCGCGCCCATCCGATCTGCGCGTCCATCGCCTCGGCCGATCCGCCGTGCTCCTCGACGACCCGCGCGTACGCGGCCTGCGCCTCCTTGAGTGCGCCACCTTTGAAAAAATAGTCGGCGGCGGAAAGCAGCACGTCTGGTCCGCGCGCGCCCGCGTCGTAGGCCGCTGCCAGTTTTTCCGCGGCGCCCAGCGGCTGGCCGCGATCGGCCAGCATCCGGCCTACGCGCGCCAGCACATCCGGGTCGCTTGGATAGCGCTGCGCGGCATGGTCGGCCATCCGCCCCGCTTCGGCGTGCAATCCGAGTTCATCGAGAACCTCGGAGAGTTCGACCAGCGCCGCCTGCGTAATCTCCGACTCCGGGAAGAATTGGAGGATTTCGTTCAGGATATTGCGTGACTTCTCGAGCTGGCCCGTCGCGCGGTATGCACGCGCGAGTACGAGGTAGACCGCGTCGTTGCCCTCGACCGTGGTGGCCGTATCCAGCCGTCGCTCAAGCTCCTCGATCGCCGCCTGCGGCTGACCGCTCTCGACCGCGAGCCGTCCCAGGCGCTCGCCCGCCGCCATCGCCATCGCGCTGTCCGGGTGCTCGGCCGTCGCGAGCATATACACGGCGCGCGCGGCCTTCGGATTGCCCCGCGCGACGTACGCGTCGCCCTGCACGATGCGCGCGCGCGCCGTCAGCGGCGAGCCCGGATGCTCATCGACGAGCCGCTCGGCAGCGTCGAGCGATTCCTCGTAACGCTTCGTGCGCAGTTCGAGCTCGGCCATCGCCAGCAGCGCCGTATCGCGGCCGGGGACGTTGCCGTAATTCTCCAAAATCCCGCGCAGCTCCGCGCGCGCCGCGGGGATGTTCCCCTCGCGCTCATACACCTGCGCCTTCCACATGAGCGCTTCGCCCGTCATGGGGTGTTCATGGCCGGCCTCGACCGCGTCGTCAATCGCGACGTGCAGCGCATTGGCGCCGGACTCCGAGAGCTGCTCCGGCGCGGATCGCACCATCGCCTGAGCACGCAGAAATAGCGCGTCGGCATAGTGTTCCTCGGATGGGTCTGCGCCTTCGAGCGCCGGGGTGATCAGCGCGAGCGCACCTATATAGTCGTGCTGCTCCATCATCGACTCAGCCGTGCGCACCGCGCGATCCAGCCCGAGTTCCTTCGCCGCTTCGCCGGCCAAGACCTCGTGCCGCCGCAGCGGATTGCTCCACAGAAACGCAAAGGTGAATACGCCGGCAAACACTCCAACGCCGAGCGCGACCGCCGAGCGGATCGGTTGCTCGAGCATGATCGCCAGCGGCGATGGGGGCAGCCAGCTTGGCTTCGCCGCGTCGGCGCCAGCGGCCTCGGGGGGCGCCGCGCCGTCGGATGCTGCGGCAGCCTTCGCCGGTGTTGCCGCGGACGCCGCGGGCTTGGGCGCGGGCGTTTTCGCTTCGACCGGTTCCGATCCGGCGACCGCCGGTCCGGCCGCGACGGCCGCCGCGACGGCGGCGACGTTCTCGCTGCCGATATCTTCGATGACTGTCGTCTGCGTGACTGAGTCGATGATGGGCGCGGCGGCGGCCAGCCCGGCGGCCTCGTCCTCGGCACGGGTCTCCGCGTCCATTTCGGCGGAGACTTCCGAGGATTCGGTGATCGGCGCGAGCAGCTCGTCCATCGGGTCCGGACCGAGGGCCGGCACGGGACCGTCGTCCTCGAAATCGAGCAGCGCGTCCGAACTCTTGGCGGAATGGTGTTGGGTTTCGCCCGAGAGGACGTCCGCGACGAGCGTGGCGTCTGCGCCGGGAATATCCGCGGTCAACGTGTCATCCGAATCGAAAATCTCCGGCTCCAGCGGCGGCAGTCGATCGGGCAGTTTCGCCGCGAAGTCCTCCGTCTCGGCCACACTCGAAAGTTCCGCGAACACGCGATCGATCTCCGGCTGCGCGGGGATGGGCTTGGGATCGGGAACTTGCAGTGCGGTGACGCGCTGAATCAGCGTGTTGATGTCCGAGGCATCGGCGGCGGTGGGCGAAAATACGACGACCGGCACGGGCACTTCGGCGCCGCCGGCGAGTGGATCGGGGGTGGCGGCGGAATTCGAGGGAAATTCGCCGGCCTGCGCGCGCGTTTCCTTGGCTTCGAACGCGGCAATCAGCGCGTCGAGTTCAGATTGCAAAACCGCGGGGCCGGAGGAAGCCCCTCCCGGATTCGGACCCGCGCTATTGTGTTCGTCCGATGACACCTCACGCCCCCGCGTCGAAATTCAGCCCGCCGCCACTATATCACCGCTCTCCGCGTCCAGCAACGCGCCCCGCGCGCCACAACTCTGATACCTGCACGCGCGCGATCTCGTACCGTTTCTCATGCGCGTGCTCGCAATCGAGCTCGTAGTCGAGACCGTCTTCGGCGGTTGTTTCGCGCGGCGCCGATCAAAACAGGACTACTTCGATACGCTTCTCGTTCGCCCCGCCCGGGTGAATCAGCAAGAGGTCGTCCTTCCCGTTCGCATCGAGATCGCCGGTCCGCGCGATCCCGAATGTCGGCATCTTCAGTTTCAGCCACGGGTCCGCCGCAAGAAACTCGCGCTGCGATCCCCGGTAAAACGACATGAGCTCCGCGCCCGTGCCCACCGCGGCATCCAGGAAACCGTCCCCGTCGAAATCCGCCATGGCATAGGCCGAGCGTTCGCGGCCTTCGGGCGCGTCCAGCGTCAGCTCCGCGCTGCGGCTCGGCTTCGTCTCGAACCCCTTCGGGCCGTAGGCATACACGGCGGCCTCGACCGTCACCTTGCCGCGCAGAAAATAGTTGATGATGTTCCCGAGCCCGATCGGAATACTCACGAAAACCAAGTCCAGTTTCTTGTCGCCGTTCGTGTCGCGCAACGCCGCCGAAGTAAACGACCCGCCGCGCTCCATGCTCGCGTCCGGTTTCGCCGGATAGCGGAACGGCCCGGTCGCTATATATATCTGCGTTTCGGTCTTGAGATTCACCGTCCCGCTCGTCTGCGTCACCATCAGGTCCGGCCAGCCATCGCCGTTCACGTCGTCCAGCTCGGCCGACGCGTCCCACTTCTCGTCCAGCCGCCGCGGAATCTCGTAGCGCTGATGCTGTTCCCAGTTTCGCCCGTACGAAAAATCCGCCTGCGCGTCGCTGAGCAATGCAATTCCACGCAGCGGCTCCCCGGGCAGCGCAAACGTGGAAACGTCGGGAAGTCGATGCGAAATCTGAAAATTGGCGTAGTCCCGCAGCTCGCTGGTCGTCGGCGCTGGCAGCGTGGCGATGAGCCGGCCTTGCGCGAAGACGCCGTAGCCGCCGGGCAGCGGCAGCATCCACTCGTCGCGGCCGTCCCCGTCGAGATCTTCGGAGGCCCCCCGCAGGAATACCGGCTCCCGCGAACCGGCCGGGAGCAGCGAAACGAATTCGGCCCGGGCGACTTCGACGAGCTCCGTACCTGCGATCCGCAACACCAGCGCGCTGGACTGATCGAGTAGCACGATTTCGCGCGGCGGCGCGCCGTCGAATTCCGAGACGAAGGCCGTGCCGTTCGCCGGCGGCAGCGCGAAACGAATCGTGGGAGCGGACTCGAATTGGCCGCCAGCGCCGGCCAGATATATAGTCAGTTCCTTCACCGGCGCCGGTACGGTCTCGTCCGAACAATACGCGAGCACGTCTTTGAACCCGTCGCCGTTCACGTCGGCCGACAAAACATCCCAGACGGGAAGATCGGCCGAGAGGACGGTGTGCTGCGCCTGGGCCAGCAACAGACTCGCAGCGATCAGCGGCGCGGCCAACATCGAATCGGGTCCTCCGTGCGGTGGATTATCTCACGGGGCCGGGCCGCGTGAAAGCGCGCCGCCGCTAAGAATGCTGCTTCGAAGGAAAGTCGGACGCCGAGCCTGGCGCGGGCGCATATATATGTCTCGGTGGAGGCGTAGTCGCCTGGGCAAGCGAATCCAGATACTCGACAAAAATCGCCAGGTGAATGTCGTCCGCGAAGCCCTCGTCAAATCTGACCGCCGCCCCGAGCACATTCTCACCGTCGGGCTTCACCCAGACGACATGGCCGGACCCCGTCAAGCTACGGGGAAGTCCCATCTCGCTAGGATATTCCTTAAGAGAGATGTATATCTCGATCGGCTGGCCCGGCGTCAGCGTGTGCTTGCTCCGGCAATACATGCCGCGGGTCGACAGATTGTCGGCAATAGCAGAACCCACCATCCGCCGCGTGTTCGCCGCGTGCCGCACCGCCAACTTGATCAGCACATGGGAAGCCGCCCGTGAAGCGTCCCGGCGGTTCGCCGGCCGTTCCGTCGGATCGTCCCACGCGGCATTCAGATCGTATTGTATCCGCATTCACCATCGCCTCGGTGCCTCGCCAGACACGCTATCAGGTCATTTCGATTTTGTCAAATTTATTCGTTTTGTCATGGTTATTCCATTCGAAACCACTCACTGGATTGACAATAATTAACATATTCACTGCTACTTTAAATACATCGACTTGCATACATCTTAAGATGTATGTATAATAACGTCATCCATCGGATATCGAGCATGAACGCAATCGCGCGTCCACATAGCTATGAAGACTTCGTACAACACCTATCCCGGGCCATGGAGCACGGCGCGGGCGCGGTTGTGTCTATGATACTGGTGGACATCGACTGGTTCGGCCGCTTGAACGCGGCCCAGGGCCGCGAAGCCGGCGATTCGGTGATACAGGCACTGACCGATTTTCTCACCGGCGGCTCTCCGGAATCGGCCGAGGTCTACCGCTACGGCGGCGACGCGTTCATGGTGCTGCTTCCCAAGACCGAAAAGGAGCAGGCGTTTCTCGTGGCCGAGACGCTACGGACCGGTTTCGAAGCGCTGACTCCGAAGACAGCGAGGACCCCCCTGACAATTAGTTGCGGGGTGGCCGCGTGTCCCGATGACGGCGACTCGGTCGCCGGGCTGGTCCGCAAAGTGAGCGAGGCCTTGTATCGCGCGAAGCTGAACGGCCGAAACCGGGTGGCGCTGGCGCGCGAGGAAAAGATGGTGACGAAGACGGTGCACTACACGCAGGGCCAGCTCGAAGGACTCTCGCGATTGGCGAAGCGCGAAGAACTGAACGAAGCCACACTCCTGCGCGAGGCCTTGGACGACCTGCTGCGCAAACACAACTCCTGAGAACGACGATGGCGGCCAAAACAAAAATACGATGCGCCTGGTGCGGGACGGATCCTCTCTACTGCACTTACCACGACGAAGAATGGGGCGTGCCGTCGCATGACGACCGGCACCTCTTCGAAAAGTTGATCCTCGACGGCGCGCAGGCGGGCCTGAGCTGGATCACCATCCTGCGCAAGCGCGAGAACTATCGCGCGGCCTTTGAGAACTTCGACGTGATTAAAGTCGCCCGATTCACGCCCGCGCGCGAGGCGAAGCTGATGCAGAATCCCGGCATCGTGCGGAACCGCCAAAAGATCGCGGCGGCGGCGACAAACGCGCGCGCATTCATCGCGGTGCAGGAGGAGTTTGGCGCCTTCGACCGGTACCTCTGGGGCTTTGTCGGGGGCAAACCCATCGTAAACCAGTGGAACTCGATGAAGGAAGTCCCCGCGACCTCGAAGGAATCCGACGCGCTCAGCAAGGACCTCAAACAGCGCGGCTTCAAGTTCGTCGGCTCAACAATTATGTATGCGTTCATGCAGGCGGCCGGGATGGTGAACGACCACACGACCGGCTGTTTTCGATA
>JBCLBO010000079.1:0-16634 GCA_038916785.1 Candidatus Hydrogenedentales bacterium
AAGCGGTGAATTTTCGTGTGCTCAGTTGCGAACACATCATCTCTTTGAAGAAGTTAAATAATAGTCTGACTGCTCTCGAATTTCGAAGCGAGTTTAGA
Source organism: Candidatus Hydrogenedentales bacterium (assembly GCA_038916785.1). Taxonomy (GTDB): domain Bacteria; phylum Hydrogenedentota; class Hydrogenedentia; order Hydrogenedentales; genus VFKU01. Next base: position 99 of record JBCLBO010000079.1, read on the forward strand.
TTGGAAAAAGTAGCGAATGCAGTCACAATTGATTATTGGTCACTAAATGAGTGGGATGCAAACCTTAGAATCACGGATTTAAAAATCGTCAAACAGTCCAACGTAGTCTGTCATCAACCCACTTCTCACAGTATTAACAGGGGTCGCAACGCCCACGTGGTAAAATTAACGAGACCCGACGGAAGCGATCTGCAAGTTGGAGATAAGTTTGTTTTCGCGCTGGAGTACCAGAAACCTTTAGGAGAGGGATTTAATTATAAGGTGTTTGAGGTTCTCCCGTACGTGGAACTCCATATCGTGCAAATGGACCCTATTTGTATGTTCAACGAATGCGATCACTTAAGTTATAATTTCAGCCAGCACGACGATCTCGACATAGTAACATCTGTGCCAGACATGTATATGAAGAGACAGACTGGGACGATCTTTACGAAAGATGCGTTGGATCGTGACGAGACATACTCATTGACCTTGGTGCTCGCGAAGAAAGGGCTGTCCAGAAAAATGGTAATTCGTGTAGTGAAGCCGCTTTTTTGGCTGCTATTAAACGTTGTCTTCAAGAAATAATCTAAGGAGAGAGAAAATGCGATCAGACATTCCGACGCACGTGTTCGATGACCTCCGAACGATCCGGCGAACGCTTGGATCCCGTCTCGCGAGGACCGCGATCTTTGGTTCTTGCCTGACGAAGGATTTCGAAGACGCTTCTGATGTCGACATTGCGCTTTTCGTTCACCCCTTGAGATTCGACGAAGTGAAGCATGCGCTGATGACGGTACGACTTTCACAGCCCGTGAGAATTGCCTCTTGCAATGGAACTTACGACGCGGCGAGTCCGAAAGCGGACTGCGCTGTTAAGGACTATCACGTAGTACTTCTGCACGAATCCGATCCTAATCAAAGGTTTATGCAGATGAATGAAGGAAAGCTGGCATTCTTGGAAGAGGAGGAATCTTTCACGCCTTTGGTTTGAGTCGCTCGACGACTTTGCCTACGGTGGCGCGGCTGTCGGCGGACCACCAGTGGTGCAGGGTCTCGCCGTAGCCTTTGGAGAATTCGACGTTCATCGCGGCGACTAGCGGCGCGCGGAGGGTGGCTTTCGCCTCGCGCCAGGGCGTCTGCGGCAGCGCGAGCCAGCTCAGCAATTTCTCCTGCGCGCGCTCTTGCAACTGCTCCGGCGGCACGGTGGCGTGGACCAGGCCAAACGCGCCGGCCTGCTCGGCGAAGAGTAGCGCGCCGTGGAAAATCATGTCGCTCGCGCGCGTGTCGCCGACGACGTGCCGCGCCAGCTCGATGATCGGCGTGGGGATCACAATGCCGACCGGCACCTCATTCAATCCGATGCGGCCCTGGCCCTCGGCCATGAATCGGTAGTCGCAGCACATCGCCAGCACGCAGCCGCCGGCGGGCGCGTGGCCGTTGATCGCGGCAATCAGCGGCTTGGGGAATGACACTAAATCGCGGAGCAGCCGGCTGAACTCCCTCCAGAATTGGTCCATCTGCGATTCGTCGTAACCAAAGAGTTCGACCACGTCGAGCCCGGCGCAAAAAATGTTGCCGCTCGCGGTCAAGATCGCGCCGTCGATGTTCTTCGAGTCGCGCAGATGAACAAAGGCCTCGCGCAAATCGTCCACCAGGTGCTGGTTCAGCGCGTGCGCCTTCGGCCGGTTCAGTTCGACGACGGCCACATTCTCACGAAATGACATCTTGACGGTGCTCATTGAATCATCCATCTCCAATATTTTGTCATTCTGAGCGGAGCGAAGAATCTCCCCCGCCGTTCGCGAGGGGACTCTGGCTATCCATCGGTAGCCGGTAGCAGCCGGTACGGTGGCTTCAGCCCACCCACCCCGCGTCCGCAGATGGCGCAGATTATCGCAGATGACCCGCCAACGCCACTCCGCGACTCTCCAGTCCTCCGCCTATGGCTCGGCGTCCTGCCTATTATCTGCCGTCTGTTGCACTCCCGCCAGGATATCCGGTTGCCGAAGAAGGGTGACTGAGCGCGAGCGCAGTCTCCGGCGCGAAACTGCGGGCGCGGGACAAGGGTGATTTTGTTGGCAAGATCGAGAAAGGAGGAACGAAAATGCAACAAACCTCGCGCATCAGTAGAGGGGATGCACAGCAGGGAAGTGTATCCGCGCCGGGCTGCAACAAGGGTCACGGGTTGATGATAGAGTCTCTGGCCATTGCGGATGGGAGGTATGGGAATGATGAGACGTATGGAAATTCGAGGATGACTTGCGGCTTCGTGGAGCGCGCGAGGACCCGCGAATGCGGTGGATTGGTTTTTTCAACACGCGGCTAGAGCATTTTCAGAAAAACTATATCCGGTTAGCAACTCGAAGAGTTGCCCTGGTGTTTGGCTATTAGCAACTCGAAGAGTTGCCAGAAATTAGCCGGGGGGCTCCGCTGCGCTACGACCCCCGGCTAATTTCTGCGAAGCCTTCGGCTTCAGTGTGCCCGACGAAAACGCCGACCCAATCTGGCCACGCCATTAGTTAAACTGCTATAGTATACGACTACTACATAAGTTTGTCTAAGGCCGCACGAATCTTCGCGTCGAGCTCGCGATGAATGCGCACGTTTTCTTCCCGGTTCGTGCGCACTTCGATCAGACTCGGTCCGTTTGCGCCGATGGCGGTCGCCAGGGAGGCCGAGAACTCGCCATTGGTTCGGGGCAGATAGTGCGCCAGGCCATACATCGCGGCGGCGTGCTCGAACTGCAGACCGTGGGGCGTGCCGAAGAAACGTTCGAAGTGCTCGGTATGCTTCGCGATCGGCAACAGACTGAAAATCCCGCCGCCGTCGTTGTTCACGACGACGAGCACAAACGGAGACTTCAGATCGCGCACCAACGCCAGTGAATTCAGATCGTGCAACGCCGCGAGATCGCCGATCACCGCCGTTACCGGCTGCTCAGTAGCTCGGGCGATCCCCGCCGCGGTCGCGATGTTACCGTCGATCCCGCTTGCCCCGCGGTTTGCCTCGACCCAGGGCCCCTCGGGGCGGGCGCATCCGAACAGATCCATATCGCGGATCGGCATACTGTTGCCCAGGAAGGCGATCGAGGAGCCGCCGCCTGCGGCGGACACCGCTCGCGCCACTGCGGGTTCGCTTGCCGGATCCCCAGGGCGGAAGGCATCACTCAAGATCGCGGATACCTGGTCATCGGCGCGCTTCGCCCGCGCGATCCATTCGACATCCGGGGACGTGTGCGGAGTCTGTTCAATGAGTCGGCGAAACTCCGGCACGGCCACCGCGATCCGCAAGGTCACGTTGCGATTGGGATCAAGGCTTCCGTCGGCCGGCGAAACCCGAATCAGCTCGCCGCGAAAGCGCGCGACCGCATCCAGGAGCCGCCGGGTCGTGATCGGACCGCCCAGATGGATGACCGCCTCGGCGTCGCCGACCAATCGCTCCGCACCATGCAGCGCGTGATGAGCGAGAAGCGGCGCGGCGCCGCGCAGCCGGAAATTGGAGGTGACGTCGGGCAGGACGGGCCACTGAAGGCGCTCGACGATCTGTTCGACGTGCTCGTGGTCCGCCGAGTCCAGTTGGCCCAGAATCAGCAGACCCCGCGCAGTCCGGGACAACACGTCGGAAAAGTTTCTCGCTTCGTAGTCGCGCGGCGTCGGTGGCGGAAAGTGAAGCGGCGAAAACGGCGCGCGCGACGCTTCCCATTTCGTGAGTTCGGCGAATTCGCGGTCCCAGCGCGGAGCCGCCTCGTTCGCCGCCTCGGGCGTCAGCGGATCGTCCATCATGCAATTCAGATGTACCGGCCCTGGCCATACTCCCGTCGCGCTGGTATAGGTGTCGTCGATCGTGATTAAAGTCTGGGCTGCGCTCCACTGGCCGTTCGCGACCACGAAATTTTCTTGCCGTCGAACGAAGCTTCCATAAATCCCGTCTTGATCAATTGTCTGGTTCGCGCCGGTGCCTTGCAGGCGCGGCGGGCGATCGGCGGTGAGCAGGATCATCGGCACGCCGGCGTGGGAGGCCTCGACCACGGCGGGCAAGGCATTGGCGACGGCGCTGCCCGAGGTGCAGACGAAGACGGCGGGTTTGCCGCTCCCCTTCGCTAAACCGAGCGCATGAAATGCCGCGCCGCGCTCGTCGTGGTGCACGACCGTCTTCGCGCGCGGGTGGCTCGCGATCGCCCAGGCGAGCGGCGCGGAGCGCGACCCGGGGCACACGACGAACCACTCGACGCCGTTGCGGATGAGTTCCTCGACGACCAGCCCCGCGAAGAGATAATTCAGGTTCGGCGCGTCGCGCAGCATCGGCGCCACGAATCAGGCCCGGCCGGCGCCGGATTCCGCCGCCGCGCCTTCGAGCACGCCACGGAAATCCGCCAGCTTCGACTCGAGTTCCTGCCATTCCTCGTCCGCGTCGGACCCGGGCACGATTCCGTTCCCCGTGAACGCGCTGACGCAGTCGCCGCGTACGAGCGCACAGCGAATCGCCACGGAAAATTCCGCGGCGTCGCGCCCGATCCACCCGATCGGCCCGGTGTACCACCCGCGATCGAAAGGTTCGAGCGCGCGGATGCTCTCGAGCGCCTCGCCGCGCGGCACGCCGCCGACGGCGGGAGTCGGGTGCAGCCCTTGCAAGAGGTCGGCGTCGCCCGAGCTTGGAAGCAGCGTCGCGCGCAGTGGCGTGAGGAGGTGTTGGACGTGGCCCAGGCGCGAGAGGCGCGGCGTGCCGTCCTCCACGCGCTCGCACAATCCGCGCAGCACCGCGCGAATGCTGCGGGAGACGTGCGCGTGCTCGCGTTGCTCCTTGTCGCTGTCGAGCAACTCCTGGCCCAGCCGCTCGTCCTCGGCCGGCGTAGCGCCGCGGGGTCGCGTGCCCGCGAGCGCTTCGGTCTCGAGGTTACGGCCGTCGCGGCGATACAAGCGCTCGGGCGACGCGCCGACCAGGGCCACGCCTGGTTCGGGCTGAAAACAGTAGTGATACGAATTCGGCGTGCCGCGCAGGAGCGAACGGAGAAGTCCGATCGGCGCGGCCGGCTCCGCGGTGAAAAAGTCCGTCTGGCGGGCCAGCACGATTTTTTCCGCCGCCTCGCGCGCGAAAGCGTCCAGGCACGAAAGCACCGCCGCCGTCCAGCCCGCCGGCTCCGGCTGATCCACGCGGCGCACGACGGTGGGGTCGAAGGCCGCGGGCGCCTCGCCGGTCTCTCCCGCGCCGTGGATTTCGCCGGCGATGGCCAGCGCCGCGCCGGGGCGTGTCGCGTCCGCGGGCAGGTCGAGGTGGCAGGCCAGCGTGCAGCGCCCGTTGTCGTCGCGCAGTTCGACGCGCGGCACGAAGAACTGCGCCGCGCCGAATCCGCTCCACGCCGCCGCGGCTTCACGCGCGGGATCGAAGCGCACCCCGCCGTACACGCGCACGCCAGCGTCGCGAAACATTTCCTCGATCTGGGCCAAGAGCGGCGGGATCGCGTTGGCCTCCTCGACCATCGATCGCCATGCGGTGCCGATGCCCGCCGTGGCAAACGCGTTCTCGCGATCGGCCCAAAACCAGCGGACGCCGGTCGCGCGGGCATCGAGCCAGGCGAGCAGATCGGCCGGCGCGACGGATTGCTCCAGGCGGCGGACGCGCTGCGGGCCGGCCGCCGAATCGGGCCGGTCGAGCAGGGCCGCGGCCGCATCCGCCAAGACGCGCGCGGCCTGCGCCAGCGGCATGAGGCCCTCGCGCGTCATCGGTCCCCCGCGTAGAGTGTGGCGATGCCGAAGGACTGCGGCATCGCGGCGACCTTTGTGAATCCGGCGTCGCGCATCAGGTCGAGAAATTTCTCGCCGTAGGGAAAGGCCTCGACCGACTCGTTCAGATATTTGTAGGCTTGCGCGTCGCCGGAGATCAGGCCGCCCACGCGCGGTAGGACGTGCCGGAAATACGCGAGGTAGCCCGCGCGGAGCAGCGGATTGCGCGGCAATGAAAACTCCAGGATAAGCGCGCGCCCAGCCGGCCGAAGCACGCGGCGAATCTCGCGTAGCGCCGCGGGCACATCGGGTACATTGCGAATGCCGAAAGCCATCGTGACCGCATCGAAAGTCTCGGCGGCGAAACCGAGTCCGCACGCGTCGCCGCGCACCAGACTGAGCGCGGCCGATCCACGGCCGCGCGCGAGCTTGCTCCGGCCGCGGGCGATCATGCCGGCTGATTTGTCGAGCCCGACGCCTCGTGCGACTTTTCCGGGCGCGGCGCACAGGCTGAGCAGCACGTCGGCCGTGCCGGTGGCTAAATCGAGCACACGCAGCGAATCGCCCGGCGGCAGTGCGCGCACGATCGCGCGGCGCCACGCGACATCGCGCCGAAAACTGAGCAGCCGGTTGAGCACGTCGTAGCGCGGCGCAATCCGGTCGAACATGCGCCACGACTCGGCCGCCGTGGGTTTTACTGTGGTCGAGGACACGCTCCGCGCGCTCCCTGAAAAATCGCAACTGTGGCGGGCCGCCGTCCGCGGGCAGGCGCCGCGGCAGGAGTCTCGCGCCAGCAGTATATCGCGCGGCGACGACGGGATTCAGGTCGCGCAGGTCGGTCCTCGCCGGGTCTCCAGCGACGAGAACGGCGGGCTCGTGTTGATATTTGGCTGAGCGGTGTGCCCCGGAGGGGCACCTGATTGTCGCCTGGCACTTCGGTGCCGGGATTGGGATCTCGAGTTAGATCAAGTCCTGTAGGGACGGCCGACACGAGTTTACCGCAGACGTCAGCCGTCCCTCCGGGACTTGCCGCAGTCCGCGGGCTCTCCGCAGCCTGCGCACTCATTGCAGCCTGCGCGCTCCCCGCAGTGCGCGCACTCACCGGAGTCCGCGCATTCACCGCAGCCTGCGCACCACCTCAGCCTGCGCACTCTCCGCAGCTTGTGCGCTCATTACGGCTTGTGTGCGGTTTGAACTCCGGTCTATTGAGCAGGGAGGGCTCAGTCGACGTAGCCTAGGCTCTTGAGCGCTTCGACGTCCTCGGTGGAGAGGCTGGCGTCCGTCGAGGGCGCTGACGCGACGGATTTCGTCCACGTCGCAATGGTCGCTTCGAGCGACGCCAGCCGCGCCGGGTCGGACGCGGCCAGGTTACGCCTTTCGCCGGGATCGTCCGGCAGATAGTAGAGTTCCGGCGTCCCGGTTTCGGAGATCAATTTCCAGCCCTCGAAGATCGCCGTCTGAAGATTTGGTCCCGATCGCGTCATCAGTGCTTTCGCGCCGGGCAGGTTGAGCACGGCGCCGCCGTAGGCCTCCACGATGCGCACGCGGTCCGCCGGGGGCAGTGCGCGCGTGAGCGCGATGCCTTGCATGCCCGGAGCGGGATCGAGGCCGGCCAAACCCAGGAGCGTGGGGGCGAGATCGATGCCGCGCACGGGTGCGTTGTTTCGCCCGGGGGCCACGCCCGCGCCGTGGATGAAAAAGGGGATGCGCAGGCTGTTCTGATAGACGCGGCGGCCGTGTCCGAGATATCCATGTTCGCGCAGGCTCTCCCCGTGATCTCCGATGAATACGATGACGGTGTTCTCGGCCGGCAACGCGCGAACCAAGCGCGAGATTTCCGAGTCGACAAAGGCAATCTCCGAATCGTAGCGGACTTTTTCATTGGCGCCGGGGTCGCCGGCGTAGTCTGCCTCGTTGGAGACGGTGAAACCTTCGTGCAGCCGGTACGGCGCATGCGGATCGGAGTAGTGGAACCATGCAAAGAACGGACGCTGCGGATCGCGCGCGGCCAACTGCGCCAGGGCGAGGCCGGTCACTTCGGGCGCGTCGCGCTCCGCCTTCAGGATTACCCAGCGCTTCTTGCGAAACCCGTCTTCGTAATCGTCGAAGCCGCGATCGAGCCCGAGCAGGCGCGATTTCAGCGTCCAATTGCTGGTCACGCACATCGTCTGGTAGCCGGCGGCCGAAAAAATCTCCGCGGCGGTCGGCACGTCCTCGGGGAGGCGGATTCCGTTTCGGGTGACGCCGGTCGATCGCGGATACCGGGAAGTCATCATCGCGCAAAATGACGGGGCCGTGAGCGGAATTTCGCAGATCATGTCGTCGAATACCAGCGATTGCGCCGCGAGCCGATCGAGGTTGGGCGAGGTCGGCGCGGAGTGGCCGTAGAAACCGAGATGATCCGCGCGAAGCGTGTCCACGGAAATGAGCACGACATTCGGCGCGCAGAGCGTTGCGGCGACGATTAAGGCAAGCATGATCGGCCCGCCCGATTATGGGCTGTCCGGCGCGGCGGCTTCCGGCGCGGGAGGCGCGGCGGTTTCAGCCGGATACTGGATCACGAGTGGAAACGAGGTCGACAGCGGCACGGCCTCGCCCTTCTTGTCGTCCACGGACAGCGCTTTACCGCTCGAATCGTAGGCGGCCACCTCGAACTGGAAATCTCCCGGCGGCGCGTTAAAGGGGACGTCGACCTGGATCGTCCAGATACCGTCGCCGGCCTTGTCGTCGGGCGCCACGCCGTTGTCTTCGAAATGAAAGGTGAGGGTGCGGTCTTCCTTCACTACGCCTTCGACGCGACTCACTACGTGGAATTTGTCCTCGATCTTCACCGTGATGACCGCGGTGTCGCCGGGCTTGAGGTCCGTCGGCATGATCGCCGCCGCGCCCATGGACGGCTGGCCCGTCATCGTTGCGCAACCGGCGCACACACTCGCGGCGATCGCGCCCATGACACCGCGCCACACGTTTTCCATCCGTATAGTCCGCCCCATGCGAGGTAGTCTACGCCCGACACGCGCGCCGTTCCAAGGCCCGCGCACCGGCCGTCAGAACGCCTGCGGGGGGGGCGCGCTCCTGCGCGGCTGAGTGCGCGTGCCGGTGCGGGGAGGGTCGCGCTCCTGCGCGGCCGAAGGTCCACCGATCTCCGCGGTCGCGCGGGAGCGCGACCCTCCCGTATCTGCCAACGTGTCCGTCGATCATCCCGGCGATCGATCCCGCGCGCCGCCTCTATCCTGTAAACTGCGCGTGCACACAGGAGACCAGCCATGCCGATCAAAATCGAACGCGACGGCCCGATCACCGTGATCACCATCAACCGCCCGGAGGTCCGCAATTGCGTCGACCGCGTGACGGCCTTCGAGCTCGCCGACGCGTGGCGCGCCTTCGACGCGGACGCGAACGCGCGGGTCGGCGTATTTTGCGGCGAAGAGACCGGGTTCTGCGCGGGCGCTGACCTCAAGGGCGTCGCGCGGGGCGAGGGCAACCGCACCGCGCCCGACGGCGACGGGCCGATGGGCCCCTCGCGGATGCTGTTGAGCAAGCCGGTCGTTGGCGCGATCACGGGTCACGCGGTCGCGGGCGGCCTCGAGCTGGCCCTGTGGTGCGACATGCGGGTCGCGGAGGAGGACGCGATTCTCGGCGTGTATTGCCGGCGCTGGGGCGTGCCGCTGATCGACGGCGGAACGGTGCGTCTGCCGCGGCTGATCGGCCTGGGCCACGCGATGGACCTGATCCTCACCGGCCGCGGCGTCCCGGCGGGCGAAGCGCTCGCGATGGGACTCGTGAACCGCGTCGTACCCAAGGGCCAGGCGCGCCGCGCGGCCGTTGAACTCGCGCATCAACTCTCGAAGTTTCCGCAGGTCTGCATGAATTCCGACCGGCTCTCGGCCTACGAACAATTCGGTATGCCGCTCGACGCGGCCATCGCCAACGAATTTCGTCGAGGCATGAACGCGCTTCAGCAGGAGTCCGTGTCGGGCGCGTCACGCTTCGCAGCGGGCAAAGGCCGCGGCGGGTCCTTCAGCGATATATGACAGAAGGATTATCGGGGGGGACAGCGAGTCGATTCCCGAGAAAGCCCTTATCCGCGTCCATCCGCGCGATCGGCGGACACTTCTCGCGCGCTCCCGTAGAAGTGCCGCTTTAGTTTCAGGAAGTGTTTTTCGTAGGCGTTCCAACTGAGCCAGCCGATGCTCCATGAGAGGATCGCCACGATGACGACGCGCGCGGCGAGCGCGGCGTCGGGCGAGCCGAGGCGCGCGGAGAGCGATTCGAGCGGGGCGAGCCGGGCGAAGAGTAAATCGGAGAGGCCCCAATGAAACAGGTAGATGGCGTAGCTGTATTTCCCGTAGGACCGGAGGATGGCGTTTTCCATGAGGCGGCGATAGCCATTTCTGGGTGTCGCGGTGAGCGCGAACACGAGTAGGCATCCGTATAGCGCGCTAAACGCCGAGTAGGCATAGCGCTGCACGTCGGCGTCGAGCTGGAAGAAGTGGCGGAGCCGCGCTCCGGTGCCGAGCAGTATCCAGAGCGCGAGTATCGAGACCCATGGTGCGCAGGCGCGCAGTTTTTCCAGACCGCCGCGATCGCGTGCCGCCGCGGCGATGAACGCACCCACGGCGAGGTCGTCCACTCGGCAGAGCGTGAAGAAGTACGGCGCGGCGAGATTGCCCTGGCCGGAAAAGTGGATGCGCAGGGCCCACGCGCCGACAAACATCGCGCCGCAGATCAGGCGTAATTGTTTGCGCGAAGCCAGGAGCACGATTACCGGCCAGGCGAGGTAGAACTGCTCCTCGACCGAGAGCGACCAGAAGTGGAGCATCTCGACCCAGTCGCCGGCGAAGGGATTTGCTCCGCCGACATCCCCGCGAAAACTCACGTACACGTTCATCGTGTAGGTCCAGAGCCAGCCCTGTCGGCTGGCGACGCCGCGGAAGCCTTCCGTATTCAGCGCGGGGACGAGCGGCGCGACGACGAACGCGAGGAAGAGCACGAGGTAGTAAAGCGGGAAAATGCGTAGCGTGCGCCGCGCGTAGAAATTCCGGAAGTAATGCGGCGCGCTTTTTGCGTCGAGCAGGATGCCGGTGATCAGAAATCCGGAGAGGACGAAGAAGAGGTTGACCCCTGTCCATCCGACGGTCGCGGTGCGCCAGTAGTCGCCGAGGTAGTGCGAGGCGATGACGAGCAGGATCGCGACGCCGCGCAGGCCGTCGAGCGCGGGGAGATGGCCGCGGACCGCGTCCGGCGTGTGCGCTGGCGCGGGCACGATCGCTTTCCCAGCCCGTTAGCGCGCCGTGCCGCCTACGCCCGGGAGGCCGTTGTGGGCGGCCTTGTAGTGCTCCTGGAGCACGTCGCGCCCAAAGTCGCCGGCGAAATCGCGCCAGGCCGTGTGCGAGTGGTTCGCGTTGTTCTGCGTGTTGTCATATTCGAAGACAAACGTTGGGCCTTGGATTCGGAAGTACTGCTTTTCGCCCGGACCCGTGCCGCCGATCCATACGAAGCGGATATTGTCGAGGCCGGCATCGCGCACTTTTTTCATCCGCGCCGCGGCCACGCCGGGCCGTTGAACGCTGGCCGCCTCCTCGAGCAATTTCACCAGCGCCGCCTGTTGCGCGGTTTTCAATTCGGAGAAGAGAATGCCCTGCGAGGCGTCGGGCGGGGTGGCGACGGAATCGAAGCGCGTAAGAATATCGGCCGGAACTTCTCCGGGCACGACTGCTTTCGCGCGCTGTGCGTCGTCCAACGCGGCGACGATTTCCTTCGCGCCGTCCTCGAATGCGCCCAGGAAGCGCGTGCCTTTCATCGAACCCTCCATCACCTGGTGGGGATTCGAGCCGAAGAACTGCGGCGTGGATGAAACGATCTGCCCATCGGCGATCGTGAAATTCAACGAAACATGATGGCCTTCGTAGCGCAGGCCCCAGGCGCCTTTTTCGGAGGGTTCGCCGAAGACTAGCAGGTAGTACAAGTCCGGGTCGCGCATGGCGGGGTTGTGCTTGAGTTCGTCGCGCAGCACCACCTCGAGTCGGCGGATCGTCGAAACGGCGTCGAGGCCGGCCGCGCTTAGGGCCGATTTCACCAGAGCCATCGCCAGAGATTGTTGCGCCTCGGTCTGACTTTTGAGGGGCAGCCCCGGACGCGCCTGGGGGAGATAGGTCCAGGTGAAGCGCTCGGCGGCGTCCATCGGCAATTTGGCGGTGGTCAGCTCTGCGGCATCGAGCGACGTCAGCCATGCCTGGGCGGCCTTGGTGACCTCCGCCGCGCCTGTGTCGCCCTGTGCGAAGGCCCCTGCGCACAGCGCCATCGCCGCTAGTCCCGCTATCCATGCGCGCATCAGGTGTCCTCCCGGTCGAACGCGGCCCCATCATACGCGGGAACCGGGCCGGATTCGACGTAGTTCATTGCCGGCCCGCGGCGACTGCGATATACTTGGCGGCATGGACTTGGTGCTCACGCCGGAAGAGGCCGCCGCGCATCTCGGCTTGAAAACCGCCGACACCGTCAATCTTTTCGAGTCGGGCCGCCTCTCTGGATTCCGCCTGGGCATTGAATGGCGGATCACTCCCGCGGCGCTTCGCGGCGATCTCGAGCGCATCGGCAAGCAGATCGCGCCACCCGCGCCGCCCGCGCTAGGCCCGCGATCGGAGACGCCGTTCAGGATTCCTCCGGCGTTCCGCTTTGCGCCGCCGCGCCTGCCGGAACGGCGCGACTACTCCGACATCTTCGCGGTGCGCATCGTTGTGGAGAACGGTACCGATTTTGAAGGCGAGTTCGCGTTGTACCTGACGACGGAGGGATCGAACGATCGCTGGGAGATCAAACACGCGCACCAGTGCGAACGCGTCGACAGCGAGATGTTGGTCCGCGATACGGTCTCCAAGGGCGAAGAGGTGCTGCTGTTCTCCGGCCGGTTGTATGGGCGTGTCGGCGATCGACTGTTTCTCTGTGTGCCTCCGCAAGCCGCCATTGCCGAGGAGACGGATTTCGTCTTCGTGATCCAGGCCGACCTGGCGCTGCGCATCAGCTTGACCAACCGCGGCCTGTTTGGGCGGCGCCGGGGTCTGAAGATCAAGGAGATCCCCATGAAGGACGTGCCCGAACTGCCCTCCGGCGAGTAAATCCGGCGACGCGGAAGAGTGGGCTTGCGCGCGAGGCGGTTCATATATAAACTAATTTTCAGCACGCAACCGTAGCCCCGCAGGAGGCCGCCGCCATGTCCGATCTCGAAGTCACGCGTCAAGGCAGCATCGCGATTCTCACCGCCAATCGTCCGGAGGCGCGCAACGCGCTCAGCCTCGAGATGCGCGCGCGGCTCACCGACGTGTTGCACGATTTGGAGCAGGACGATTCCGTCCGCTGCCTTGTGTTGCGCGGCGCGGGCGATCATTTCATGGCCGGCGGCGACGTGAAGGGAATGGCGGACACCTTCAAGATGTCCGCCGAGCAAATCCGCAAGGGCTACGTCTTGCGCATTCACGACCTGCACCCGATCATGTTCGCCATGCGGCGCATGCCCAAGCCGATCATCGCGCAAGTGGCCGGTGCGGCGGCGGGCGCGGGCGTGAGCGTGGCGCTCTCGTGCGACTTGGTGGTCGCGGCGGACACGTCGTTTTTCACGCTGGCCTACGCGAACATCGGGACCAGCCCGGACGGTTCTTCGACGTATCAACTCCCGCGCACGCTGGGCATCAAGCGCGCGATGGAGATGACGCTGCTCGCCGATCGTATCGATGCGAAGAAGGCGCTGGAGTGGGGCCTGGTGAATTTCGTCGTGCCGGCGGCGCAGCTCGAGGCCGAGACCATGAAGATCGCGGCGCGTCTGGCGAATGGGCCGACTTTTGTATACGGGCAGGCCAAGAAACTGCTCTATCAGTCGCTGCACCGGGATTTTGAAGCGCAGCTCCAGGCCGAGGGCGAGGCCTTCGCCGCGTGTGCCGCGCGGCAGGATTTCCGCGAAGGCGTGATGGCGTTCGTGGAGAAACGGAAGCCGAGCTTCACGGGGAAGTAAGATCATCGCGCGATTGGCGGGCGCGAGTGACAGGCCAGACACACTTCCGGCCTCGCGCGTAATAGAAATCGCAGGAATATGAAATGGGCCGCTGGTCCAAAGTGCTCGATTCCATAGCGGCGGGCTCCCCGCCTCCGATTCCCTTTGTAGAGACGCTTGACCTTCCGGGACTGGACAAGTGGGAGCCGGGGCGCATTTGGCAGACGTGGACCGTGCGGGAAGACCTTTTTCATCCGCGCGGGGCGTTGTTCGGCGGATACATCGCGGCGCTGGCCGACCGCGCGCTGGGTCTGGTGACGATGACGGTGCTTGAAAACGACGAGGCCTTCACGACGGCAGACCTGAATGTGTCGTTCTTCCGCCCGGTATCGAACGGTGTGCTGCGGCTCGAGGGCGAAGTAATTCACCGCGGGCGGTCGTTGATTCAGACCGAGTGCGTCTTCCTGCGTGACGACGGCAAGCTTGCGGCGAAGGCGTCGGCATCGCAGGCGGTGATCCCGTATCCGGAGGCGTGAGCGGTCTCCCGGCGGACGCAGTAGGCTCGCCGCGAAGATCGCGACGGAATCGCGGTGGCCCCGAGCGATACTCGGTGCGGGAAATCGCCGGCCTTCCGTGGATGAGTCGCTTTATCGAGGTAGGAGAACGGCACTGAGGATGATCGAGTCCGCCCCGCCCAGATTGGCCGCGTGCAGCGCGCGGCCGTGCGGAATCGCCCCGAAATCGAAGTCAAAGTACCGGCCCAGGATGTCCAATGCCGACGGGATTTCATGCACCAGGAAAAACCGGTCGCCCGCGGGAGCACTGCGGAACACTTCGACCGAAAAGTAAGCCCGGCCGCAGTCCTTGCGCACGAGCCGGTGCATTTCCTCGGCGTGCCCCTCCATCTGAACGCGGAACAGCGCCGCGCGCAACTCCACCATGCGCGGTGCGATTCTGTCTGCTTTGCGGAGGATTTCGTTACGCCCGAACTTCAGCTCCAACAACTTCGAGAAGTATGTGTAGGGTTCCGCATCGAACTGCGAGGCCACCATGGACGACGTGACGAAATCTATGGAGCCGTCCGGCAAGGGAATCGGCTCGCGATACCCGGTCCCCTGGCGGCATTCCCAGATCGCCCGGTGAAATGCCTACTCCGGTTTCGCGCTGGCCCGCACAATCCTTTCAGCGCGCCGCGCAAAACGAGCCGCGCGCCCCGCCGTCACATCGTGAACCAGGAAGGCGGGCTCGTCCCCGGGCGCATAGCGCGCGCAATGCAGGCTGGGCTCGGCCACGGGCCCAAAAGCGGAACACACCTGCGCGGAGTCCAGCACGGGGCCGACGAAGCCGGCGCAATAACGCCGCGGATTCGGGCACGCGCAGAAAAGGCATGCCGGCCGCTCGGCGGTGCCGCCGATCGTCGTGCCGCGGACGCCCTCGACGGAGGCGCCGGCAATCCAGTCCACCCAGAAATTCTCGCGCTCTGGCGCGAGGAGCGCGTCCACGGGCAGGTCGTTTAGATAGCCCGCGCCCAGACACACCACGCGCCGGGGGCGGTGCGCGGCCAATAAGTCCCGAATCAGCCGCCGCTGAGCGTCGAAGGCCGCCACATGCGCCCGGCGCGAT
This sequence comes from Candidatus Hydrogenedentales bacterium, assembly GCA_038916785.1. Taxonomy (GTDB): domain Bacteria; phylum Hydrogenedentota; class Hydrogenedentia; order Hydrogenedentales; genus VFKU01. The sequence goes on from JBCLBO010000079.1 coordinate 15,411, forward strand.
GCGAACCATGTCCGCATCGAGACGACCGGACGAATATAGTCGTCCCAGGACAGCGTCGATGAATCCGTCGTGTCCACATTTAATTCTCCGCATCTCAACCGGAAGATGCACGACGAGTGTAGCACGGGTCCCAAGTTGCGCCAGACCCCCGCCGCAGGGCCGAAGGTTTCGCCACGAAGGACGAAGCATTAAGAGGTGGATTCAAAGTCTACGTGCAACAACTCCGTGATTGGAAGCGGTGCTTCTTTGAGGGTGTAGGCAAGGCGCCGCAGGGCCCGGCCGGTAAGATGGAGTTTCTTGACGACTTCAACTTACGCAGGAGTTCTTGCGCACCGTAAACAATGGGTGGCTGTCCCTATTTTACTGTAGGGGAGCTTCGTGAGATCAGCATCATTCTGACCAACCGTAATTGCGACGTGGATAAGCACGGCGGCAAGGCTCATGACCCCTCCGGGATGATTCGCAATCTCGAAATACGGCCTCAAAAAATTAGCCCCGCCACGAGGCGGGGCTAGGCGCTCACAGATAACCAAGCACTTACGGTCTCTCGATGACCTCAACCGCTGACTTAATCGCTTTCACCATTCCACCGAGGACTTCGTCTCGATGTTCCAGAAAAGCAATCCGAAGAACGCGTGGAGCGTCTGTCAACGGAGCCCACGAACTTTGTTCTTTTCGATAAATTTCATGGTACTTTGGGTGCCGCTGATACGTCAATAGAATTACCCCATACTCCACGTCCGGGTGTTCTATGAACACTTCCTTCAGGTGCTTCACTGGCGCGAAAACGAAGCGCCACTGACCTTCGTGCTTTTTCCACGCAATCTTAAAACCCGTCGTCTCTTGAGGAGAGACGTGCGTCACAAGGAGATCGCTTTCGTGCTCGTACGGAAATTCGACTGGATAGCTCCGGAGCTCTTCCTCCACCTGATCAATCTTGGGATTGATCGAGCAGCTTAGCTCACCGAGCTTCGGTCCTAGCTCTTGCAGTTCATCCAGTACAGTATTGGTCGACTTGAGTTGCTTCATGATATATCTTCTCCCTCGTCGCGCCTTTCGAGCGCGATTGCCGCTTCCGCGGCGAGTAAGGGGCTTCCGCCCCACTTAGTGTGAACGCCGAGACAAGTATATCAAAATCCATCGGGTCGACGCTCTCAGAAGCGAGAGGAAGTTGCCGTGCATCGGCTGACCGGAACGCAACTCTACTCAATCCGTCACGATCAC